>CBFHMY010000023.1:0-27325 GCA_965657055.1 uncultured Aliarcobacter sp.
TTCAGCATTATTAACACCTCCTGATGTTATAAGTCAATTATTAATGGCGGCACCTCTTACTTTACTTTATGGAGTTTCAATTTATATTGCAAAAGTATTTAATCCAGCAGCAAAAGAAGAAGATGAGGAAGAATAGAATTTTATGTTAGACCCACTAAAGACTTCAAGTTATGATTATAACTTACCTAAAGAGTTAATAGCAACTCACCCTGTAAGCCCAGCAGATTCTGCTAGGCTTTTAGTTTACGATAGAAGTACAAACAAAATCACTCATACTACTTTTAAACATCTTATGGATGTTTTACCACAAGATTTATCAATTTTCTTAAATGATACAAAAGTTATAAAAGCTAGAATTTTTGGTACAAAAGATACAGGTGGAAAAATAGAGTTATTACTTAATAAACCACTTTTTATGGATAGATACCTAGTAATGATAGGTGGAAAAGTAAGAGTTGGAACAAAGCTATTTTTTGATGAAAATTTAAATGCAGAAGTTTTAGAAGTAAATGAAGATGGAAGTCGTATTGTAAAATTTTCTCAAAATGATAAAAAACTTGATTTTTTAGAGCTAGTTGAAATTTTAAATAAAATTGGTCATTTACCTCTTCCTCCTTATATGAATAGAAGTGATGAAAAAGAGGATGAAAAAGATTATCAAACTCTTTTTGCTAAAAACTATGGAGCAGTTGCAGCTCCTACAGCATCACTTCATTTTACACCTGAATTACTAGAGAAAATAAATGCTAAATATGATGTAAATTATTTAACTTTACATGTTGGAGCTGGAACTTTTAAGCCAGTTGATGTTGATGATATTTTAAATCATCCTATGCATAGTGAATATTTTGAAATAGGAATTGATGCTAAAAAAGCTTTGGATAAAGCACAAAAAGTTCTAGCAGTTGGAACTACGGTTACAAGAACTATTGAATACTATGCAAGAACAAATAAAATACAAGGTGAATGCGATTTATTTTTAAATCCAGCAAATCAACCAATAAAAGTTGATTATTTACTAACGAACTTTCACCTACCAAAATCTACACTTATCATGCTTATTGCATCATTTGTAGGCTTAGAAAAAACACTTGAAATTTACCATGAAGCCATAAAAGAGAAATACAGATTTTACTCTTATGGCGATGGTATGTTAATTATATAAAGGATAAAAATGGCTTATTACGTACTATTTGATACAGAGACAACAGGAAACCAAGAGGAAGATAAAGTTATTCAATTTGGAGCAATGATTGTTGATCAAAAAGGAAAAGTTGAAGCTTTTGATGAGTTGTGTTCTAGTGATGTTACTATAAAACTTGAAGCAATGGAAGTTCATAATATTACTCCTGATTTATTAATAAATAAGCCAAAAGCTACGGATACAGCTTTTTATAAAAGATTAGAAGAGTTAAACACTAATGAAAACTATTTAATTGCTCATAATATCTCTTTTGATATGGGAATGATTAAAAAAGAAGGATTTATCAATCAATATCAATTAATTGATACTTTAAGATGTGCTAAACATTTATTTCCTGAGCTTCCATACCATAGACTTCAATATATTAGATATGCTTTGGAGCTTTATAAAACAGAAGAGGCAGAAGCTGCTAAACACAATATTACAATCAAAGCTCATGATGCAATTGGTGATGTACTTGTAATGAAACTATTTTTAACAAAACTTGTTGGAAAATGTAGAGAAGTATATCCTGATTATAATCCAATTGAAAAACTTGTTGATTTAACTAAAACTCCTGTATTTATAAAAACTTTCAAATTTGGTAAACATAAAGGTAAAGATGTTGAACAAGTAGCAAGAGAAGATGCTGGATATTTAAATTGGATGAGAACAAATATGGAACTTGATGAAGATTTAAGATATACTCTCGATAAAGTTTTAGGATAATAAATAAAATTATCCTAATCTCCCATTATTACTACTATACCTTCTAGAAAACTGTATAAACTAACCAATGCATAAAAAGGAAACTACAATGCAAAAACTTACACCTGAGGGTCAAAATATCGTTAATGATCTTTCAAATAGATATAATTTAAGTCAAGATGCAATCATATATATGATTGGAGCAGTTAATAACGGCGGTGGATCAATGGCTCAATTTAATTGTCCAGAACTTGGTGGTGGCGGTCAATGGATGAGAGGTGGAATGACTATGGTTGGAGACATGTTCAATTATAGTTTAAAAAATACTGTTGATAATCTTTGTAGTGAAATTTCAAATGCTTTAGCTTCTACGATTATTTTTCCACTTGCACCAAAAGGAACAAGACAAAGTAATCAATGGTGGCCAGGTGAACTTGGAAATCCATTTAGTAGTGGAGCGCAAAATAGTACGAGATATGCAATATTTCCAAATAGATTAGCAGTTGATTATAATGGACATGTAACAGTTTATGATACTTTGGATAACAATATCTCAGGTATTTCTCAACAACAAGGTGGAAATGATTCACTTACTTTTTCTAGTCAATATGGAACTATTTTAGTGTCTACTCTCCCAATTATTTCAGGTGCAAACAATACAAATACTTTAAATAATGCTCCTATAAATAATTTTGCACAAGAGCCAATAGCAAATACGCAAAACAATCAAAATAACTTTATAGAGCCTGTTATTAAACCTATTATAGAAACAAATACTCAAGCAAATATCCAAGACCCTATAAATAATTCTGCAGTTGATAATTCATCAAAAAACATTATTGAATTAATAGAACAATTAGCTAAATTACATTCAGTTGGTGTTTTAAATGATAATGAATTTAATACAAAAAAATCTGAATTATTAGCTAGACTTTAAATATATCATTTTTTTAAGTAGATTAATTATCTATTAATCTACTTAAAATTACTTATTAATTTTATTTTTTGTATACTCCGGCATTTTATATCTAATACAAAGGGTAGAATTGAACAAATTTTCAAGAATTGGTTTTATTTTAGCAGCAGCAGGGTCTGCTGTTGGTTTAGGTAATATATGGAAGTTTCCGTATATTGCAGGTGAATACGGGGGAGGTGCATTTGTAATAATCTACCTTTTGGCAATACTTTTTATAGGACTTACTGTTTTTATAGCAGAATCTTTAATTGGTCAGAATTCTCAATCAAATGTTGCTAGTTCTTTTGTTGATATTTCAAAATCAAAAAATGAAAATTGGAAATATTCAGGATTTATGGTTTTTTCTGGATTAATAATCCTATCATTTTATTCTGTTGTATTAGGTTGGATTTTAAAATATATTTATATTTCAATAACAAATCTTCCTACAACTTCAGCAATCGCTGCAGATACTTTTAATAATCTTGTTTCAAAAGATATTTTTTCTCAAGTAGCTTTACATACTATTGTTTCTTTAACAGTTATTTGGATTGTATTAAAAGGAATAAAAGATGGAATAGAAAAAATAAATCTTATTTTAATGCCTTTACTTGCCATTATTTTATTTGGATTATTTGTTTATGCATTAACACTTGATAGTTTTACTAAGTCTTTAGAGTTTATGTTTTATGCAGACTGGAGTAAAATAAATGAAGATGCATTTCTAGCAGCTCTTGGGCAAGCATTTTTCACTTTATCACTTGGAATTGGAACAATTATTACATATTCAGCTTCATTATCTAAAGATGTAAATATTATAAAATCATCTATTTTAGTTGCTATTGTAGATACTGCTGTTGCTTTAATTGCAGGTGTTATTATATTTTCATTTTTATTTGAAGCAGGTGCACAAAGTTCAGCAGGTCCGGGACTTGTATTTATATCTTTACCTGTAATATTTCAACAATGGGGAATTTTAGGAAATATAGTTGCAGTTTCTTTTTTTGTAGCACTTATTTTTGCCGGTATTACTTCTGCTGTTTCTATGATAGAACCAGTATTAATGTTTTTTATTGAAAGATTTAATATGACAAGAAGAAAAGCTACAATAATATGTGGTTCAATTTTCTATTTATTGGGAATTATAGCTTTACTTTCTATGTCTAGTTCTTATGGTGCACAATTAACATTCTTTAATAAAAATGCCTTTGACTGGATGGATTTCTTAACATCATCAATTATGATGCCATTAGCAGCATTTATAACTTGTGTTTTCTTAGGATACTTTGTTGATAAAAAATTACTAGAAGGAATTTTTATACAACATACAAATATTTTAGTATTTAATATTTGGTATTCATTAATTAAATATATAGTACCTCTTGCAATTTTAATTCTATTTTTAAATCAAATTGGAATTATTAAATAGATAATAATTAGATAAATATTCTAAATTAGAATATTTATCTTAATTAAAAAATAAATAATTTTCATCCACTTTTTTGTAGATATTTGTTAATATTCAAATATTAAAATAATCATGAAAAAGGATACTCTTGGAAAAACTACATAATTGTTCTGTTTGCCATAAAAATTTCAAAAACAATAATATTATTCATGCAGATGTTATTCGTGAGGGTATTTATAAACTAATTCAAAATGATATTCCAAATTGGAATGAATCCTCAGTAATTTGCAAAGATGATTTACATTTCTATCAAAATAAATATATTCATTCAATAGTTGAGTCGGAAAAAGGTGAATTAACAGTCCTTGAAAATCAAGTATTAAATGCAATGAAAGAACATGATCTAATCTCAATAACTTCAGATACTTCACTAGATCATAAATGGACAAGAGGTGAAAAGGTTGCAGATAAAATTGCAACATTTGGTGGAAGTTGGACATTTATGGGATTTTTTGCAGCATTTTTAATTATTTGGATTGGAATGAATGCTACAGTTATATTTTGGAAACCAGTTGATCCATATCCTTTTATTTTATTAAATTTATTACTATCTTGTCTTGCAGCAATTCAAGCACCAATAATTCTAATGAGTCAAAATAGACAAGAAGAAAAAGATAGATTAAGAGCGCAATATGATTATCAAGTTAATCTAAAAGCAGAACTAGAAATACGACAACTTCATGAAAAAGTAGATCATCTTCTTTCTCATCAATGGGAAAGATTAGCCCAAATTCAAGAAGTTCAAATCGATCTGTTAGAAGAATTACGACAAAAATCAAAATAAATCTAGTGTTAAATAAATAGATAAAAATTAAATAAAAGCATTAAAATATTTAAAAATAAAAAGGCTTTTTTATTTATTGTTGAAACTAATGAAAAAATTAGATAAATAGCAAAAAAATAAAAAGGTGTAAAAACTTCATAAACATTCATTTTATACTCTAAAAAAATCTTCAAATAATCATCAAAATAAATAGCAAAATCAAAAATATGTGCAAATATTTCAAAAGGATAAAATAGTGTAAAAAACACTGTAATAATGGGCGATAAAAACTGTTCATATGAAGTTTGAGGAAAGTAAAAATGAACAATAGGATTAAAAATTAAAAACATCCAAAAATTAAAAAAAACAAAACTAAGATATTTATTCATATTAAAAAAATATTTCATATACAAAATAATATAAAATACAGCAATAACAGAAAACCAAAAACCCAAAGAAAAAATAAAACTAGGAATAAAAGCAATTATCAATAAAACAGTATAAAACAAAGTTCCAAAGGAAAATATCTTTATATTATTTCTAAGTAATATTACAGATAAAAGTAACATAATAAGTGATCTTAAAAGGGAGGGTACTATTCCCACAAAAAATAAATATCCAAATAAAACTGATATACAAACTACTAATAAATCAAATTTTCTATTTCTAAAAGGAAAATATCTTTTATGAAAAAAACTATAAGGAAAAAATAAAAGCCAATAAATTACAAAAGAAATCACAGCAATATGAAATCCTGATAATGCAATTAAATGACTAATTCCATAATTTGTACAAATATCTCGCAAATTTGATGAAATTGGAATTGCTAAAAACAAAGCTTGAAATAATTCACTTATCATTTTATTTTGATGGTTTGAATTTATCTTAGAAATAAGATTATCTTTAAAATTTGTATCTCTGGAAAGTTTATCAAAATAAATTGTTTTTGAATAAAAGCCTTTTAAAAAATCAATAAAGCTTACTTTCTTAGTAATAAATGCAATATTTAAAATATCAAGTTTTTCTATTTTTATTTCTTTATCAAGTGAAGTATAGAAAACAAAATTATCAGCTTTTAATTTTAATACTTGATAGTCTTTTTTATCATATATATTTAAAACACTTACTTTAGTTTCATATATCTCTTCATTTGTTAGTTCTTCATATTTTTTATATTCTATTGAAATATTTATTAAAAAAATTAAGAATAATAATAAAAATAATCTGTATTTATTTGTAAAAGTAATCATTATAGTTATTATACATAAATAATATTATATGTTATAATCAAAAGCAGAATAATTTTAAAAATAAAAAAGGAGCCATTATGAGTGACAAATTAGCATTAGGTCCTTTATTATCAGTAGAAGATGATAATAAATATGTAATATGTTTTTTAAGTAAAAATGATTCAGATTTTTCTATTTTTTTTGATAAAGAGGAAATAAAAGCAGAGAAAATAGGAATTCTTAAATCAGGATACTTCTACAGAGCAGAATTTGAAATAAAACAAAGTAAAAAATCAAAAACAATAACTTATAAAATTTTGAATAATAATTTAGATGTTCTTGATATTCATAATAGAAAATCTTGGAGCTTTTATGTTCCAGCTTCAGCAGAAAAACCAAAATTTGCCTATGCTTCATGTAATGGTTTTTCTAGTCCTGATTTATTAGCTAAAACAGATGAACCTTATTTATTATGGGATAAATTAATAGATCAACATGAAAAAGAACCTTTTTCTATACTTATTATGGGTGGAGATCAAGTATATGCAGATGAACTTTGGAGTAAGGTAAAAGAGCTTGAAGAGTGGTCAAGACTAAATATGAATGATAAAATGAAAAGAAAAGCCACAAAAGCAATGATTAGAAATCTAGATACATTTTATGAGAGTTTGTATTTAAAAAAATGGAGCGATGAACAAATGTCACTTTGCTTAGCTACAATTCCCACAATTATGATGTGGGATGATCATGATATTTTTGATGGTTGGGGTTCATATCCTCAAGAGCTTTTAGATTGTGATGTTTATCAAAATATATTTAAAACCGCAAAGAAATATTTTGAAATATTTCAAATAAGAAGTTTAAAAAATCAAACACTTTTAACTAAAGATAGAACACATTTCTCATTTGCATTAAAATTTAGAAATTATCATATATTAGGACTTGATAATAGAACACAAAGAAATATTTACCAAGTTATGGGAAATGATCAATGGAAAAATATAAATGCTTATTTAGATGAAAATATTTTAAATGATAATTTACTTGTACTTTCTGCTGTTCCTGTTGTTTATAGGGATTTTTCACTTACAGAAAATCTTGTTGATTTTACTTCTTGGCAAGAAGAATTAACTGATGATTTAAAAGATCATTGGAGAGCGAAAGAGCATCAAGGCGAGAGGATGCGTCTAATTATGAGATTATTTATGAATATAGAAAAAAGAAAAGTATCAAAAAAGAACACAAGAACAGTTATTCTTTCAGGAGATGTTCATGTGGGTTCACTTGGAGTCATAAATGATCATAAAAATCAAAATAAAATACATCAAGTAGTCTCTTCAGGAATAGTTCATACACCTCCATCTTATGTGGAATGGCTTGGAATTACTTCAATTACAAATGATAATAATGAGTATTTAAATGAAGATAAAACAATAGAAACTTCAATGCTAACACCAATTGGTTCAGCAAAATATTTAAGAGTTAGGAATTTTGTAACTATAAATGAAGGAACAGATGAAAAATTATGGATAAATTGGATTTGTGATAATAAAGATAGACCTTGTTATGCACTTAATTAAAAGAAAAAAGCTTATGCTTTTTTCTTCCAAATACTCATTTGAGAAATTGTATGTTGGTATTTTCTTGAAGTCTCTTGTATTACAAATGGAACATCAATAGTTTCTAAAAGTTCAAACTGTGATAAATTTTCTTTTAGGGTATCTAAAGTGTATACTTCTTTGTTATCTTTAATATATCCTCCAAGCCAGTTCTCTTTTGGTGTATAGTCTTCAAGCCACGTGTAAGGGCTTAAAAGTACTAATAAACCATTATCATTTATTCTACTTGGAATATCACTTAAGAATTTTTGAGGATAATATAATCTATCTATTAAATTAGAACAGAAAATCAAATCAAAACCTGTATAAATATCTTTTAAATTACAAGCATCTCCTTGCATAAAAGTTACTTTATTTTTAATTTCTTCTAATCCTAAACTTTCAAGTGAAACTGATTTTTCTTCAAAAATTTCACCCTCTTTTTTTACCTTATAAATCAAAGAATCATAAGCTTTTAATTTGGCTCCAACATTTATAAAATTTGCTGAAAAATCTATTCCAACTACTTCATCGAAGTTTTTAGCTAATTCAAAAGTAGATCGTCCAACAGAACATCCTAAATCAAGTGCTTTTACAGTTTTAATATTTTCAATATATGGCTTTAATAATTCAACAGAGTTTACGCAGAAATTTTTAATTCCAAAATTTTCACTTCCATAATGAAACTCACAATATTGAGCAATTAATTCATCTGTTTCATAAACATTATCGTTTAATTTTGTTCTATATTCATTTGAAGATTTAACATATCTAAAACCTGCATGTTGAAAGAAATGCTTTCTAAATGCATATCTAGCCTCTTTTAGTGTTTCATTTCCTAAAGATATAAATGATCCACCTTTCATAAGTGCATGTCTATCATCAAAAGTAGGAGTTGTAAAATCGTCATAAATAGGATGAGTAATAAAATCATCAAAAGGATAGATTGGAGTTATACTCCATTGCCATACATTTCCTATAACATCATAAAAATCATCATTTTGTGTTTTAAATGCATATTTATCAACAGGAGATTGATTAAATTGTTTTAATCCTATATTTGCTTCTTTTTCTCCTGCTTTTGTAAATTCATATAATGCATAATACTCATCTTCACTAGGAAGTCTAACTTCAAAACCTAATTGTAAAGATTTATAATGACAAAAAGCTTCTGCTTCATAAATATTTATATCAACTGGATAATTTAAAGGAAGGGGAACTTCTCTATTTATTTCTCTTAAAAAGAATTCACCATTTTTTTTAACCCAAAAAGTTGGATGTTTAGCTTGTGTAAAATCTAACCATTCTTTTCCTTCTTCAGTAAAAAGTTCTGGTTTATTATAACCGCCCTCTTTTACAAACTCTAAAAATTCACCATTTGATACTAGATATTTTGAAGCTTGAAAATCTTTTATTTCTGCTTTATGAAAAGAAAATTCATTATCCCATCCGTAATATGTTGGGTTACTTCTATTCTTTTCTAAAAGAACAGTTGAACCTTTTACATTTAATAGTTCATTTTTAGGATAAGTATTTGAAGCTTCATTTGCATAAGTAAAAACCTCTTCTTTTTTTAGAAATTTAATATCAAGCTCTCGAATTAATACAGAAGATGTTTCAATATGAATATTCTCATGTTCAATTCCCATTAAAATAATCCACATAGGAGAATCCCAATTTATAGGAAGTGTAAATTCTAAGTTATCAATTAAATCTAAAACTATTTGTTTAACTTCATCTCTATAAGCTTTTGTTTGCTCATATGTAGGCCAAGTGTAATGTTTGTGATTTAAATCATCCCAAGACATTTCATCAACACCTATTGCAAAGATTGATTCATATTGTTCATTTACTCTATTTTTAATAATATTTGCTATTAATAATTTATTTATAAAAAAAGTTGCAGTGTGTCCATAATAAAAAATCAATGGATGTCTTAAAGTATTTGGTTGTTCATAAATAAACTTTTTTTCTTCTAATAAATCAAAAAGTTTCTCATCTAATTCATAAGTTTGTAAAAATTGTTTTTTTATCTCTTCTCTTTTTTCTTCTATGCTACCTGTTATTAAATTTACACTTTGTTTGTTATAATTCATATATTCCTCTAATTATTCTCTAATTTATTTTCTAAAAAATTTAATTTGTCTATTTTATTCACTTTTATAAACTGTTTGTATAGTTTTAATAGTTGGTTTAACTCATTTTCATCTAAAACTTCAATTTGTTTTTCTAATCTTTTCAAAGTATTTTTATCTTCTATTTTTAATAAAAATTTTGCAATATGATTTTCAATTAAAATCATTCCTAATCTTTTTATAGATTTTGTTTTATCTAAAATCTCTAATGCATCTTGCGTTAGATTTAATACTTCATTACATAAGCTAGTATCAATTGAAGAGTTTGAAACTTTATATAAAATATTTAAAGCCTGATTGTGTAAAACAATAGGCATTTCATCTCTATCCCCAACAGATTGTTTAAGCATAAGTCCTATTTTTCCAAGTTTTATAGCTTCATTTATTTTAGCAACTTCTTGTGTAGCTTGTGTTAAATAAATAAATCTATAAGCAATTGCCATATTTACAAAACTTGCTCCATATTCAAAAGCTCCTAAAGTTGGTATTGATAAACATTTTTTATAATGATTAACAGCTTTATCATAGTTTTGTTCCCACTCTTCATAGTTTGCTTTTATATTATAATAATGCCATAACCATAAAGGAGTATTATCTTCATTATGAGAGAATATTATATTTTTCAATTTTTCTAGGGCTTCTAATCCTTCATCTTTTAGTTCTTCTTTTCTTTGGCTAACAATTATCCATGCTTTTCTTTGATAAAATTTAACTTCTGTGTCATTTGGTTTAATATTTATATTACTTGACATATTTTTTGGTAAAGAGTTTAATGCCTTATCAAAATTACCCATTCTTTCATATAATGAACAAATAATAACTGAATATTTAGCTGGATTTATTTCATACAAATAATTAGCGAGTAATAAAGCTTGTTCAAAATGACCATTTCTTTTAAATAAAACAATTAATTTATTTAAAGAATCTATTGATAACTGTCTATAATAAGAGTTTGTTGAATCTTCAAAATTATTTGAATCTTTTGAATCAAACATTAAACCAGCTATATCAAACCAGTATAAATCAATAAGTTCATATTGCTGTTTTTTTTCAATACTTTCTATAAATTTTTCTAAAATTTTTATGGTTCGTTTTTTATCTAAAACAATTTCTTTTACATAATAATATAGAATTAAAAAAGAAATAGGATTCTCAAAATAAGAAACACACTCTTCAATATGATTTCTTAAATAATAAGCTAATCTTTTTTCTTCCTCTTCTAAATCTTTAAAAGTAACATTAGAAGTAAAATATACTTGCAATGCTTTTTCCTGTGTAACAAATCTAAAATCTTCAAAACTTCTATTTATAAAATTTTGAAACCCAAAAATAAGCTGATTTTTATTATCTATATCGTCTTTAATAAAATTTTTGCCACAATATTCAAAAAGTTCTAAAGATATAAAACTTTTTTTATCTCTTTTCTTTAAAATAACAGTTGAACAAAGTTGCATCAAAGAGTATAGTTTTTGTTCTTTTGAAGATAATAAAATTTCAACATCACATTTTTTATCAGTTCTTTCTCTTTTAATTATTTCAATATTTAATAAATCAAACTCTTTTAATCTTTTTAAAACATTTTGAGATTTATCATTTCTTACATAAAAATTTACTGTATTAAATCTGTTTAAAATGCTACTAATTAAAAGTCTCCAAATCCAATGATTTGAATCTTCTAAATCAAAATTATAAAGATGAATAACAGTTTTTTTATCAAAGTTAGAAAAGGCTAATTTTAATTTTTTTAATCTTCGTATATCTTTATTGAACCATGAAGAGATTAAGTTTTTAAATTCACTTCTCTCTCCATCAAGTAAAGATGGCATCATAAGTAAACCTAAGAAAAAAATACCCACAAAAAAAAGTGAAATAGAATCCTTTATTTCCCATGAAAAAGGCATCTCAAATATAATCTTTTTTAAGATATCTTCATAAATTGACACAGAACCTATAGCAAAAAGTATTACGATTACGGATATTAATGATATTAAAGTAGCTGAAATTTTTTTTCTTAAAAAATAAAAAAATGATGACTTGCCTGCTATTAAACTTATATCTGCTTCAAATTTATCTAAACTATCATTTTGACAGTAAGTAATAAATATATCATTACTTTTTTTAACAATACAAGAATCTTCTAGTGTTTTTCTTTTGTGATTACAAAGTCTAGATGTGTATATAAAACAATTATTTTGTTTCATTTATTTGTTAAACCTTCCCTTGCTATTTTATTTTGAATAGGATCACTAAAGAAATAAGGACCTTCTTTTATAGGAAAAGGCAAATTTTCTAAAGATTTTTTATAGTTACTTACAAAATCATCACTATAATTAACAAATGCATTTGTTAAAATATCAATATACAAAGAGGGTATAAAACAATTCTGACTATCTTTTTTTGCTATTTTTTCATCATTTGTGGTCATAAAAGCAATAAGATTTTCATCTAAATCATAATTTAAAATATCATTTGATTTTATAGTTATTTGTGAGTAATTCTTTTCTCTTAATTTTAAGATTTCAAATTCACTTTGAGTGATTTTAATAATAACTCCATTTACGCTAGCATTTTCATCTTTTTGTAGATTTAAAAATACACCATTTATCTCTTCATTATCTTCAAATTTTATATTTTCAATAGAGTTCCAAACTCTTTTATAACCTTTTATTTCTACAGGTATTAAATCATTTTGACTTAATACTCTTGTAAAAGACTTTTGTGCACTTTTTAAATTTATTAAAGAACCAAAACCAAAAAGGTACATTCTTATACTAACTTTTCTTTACAAATAACAATACCATCAGGGTCAACATAAACATAATCACCACTATTTATTTCAACTCCATCAATAACTAAAGGCACATTTATTTTTCCATCTTGAACAGGTATATATTTTCTAGGACAAGTACCTTTTGCTACTAAACCTATATCAAACTCTTTAGTTGTAACAGTATCTCTTACATATCCATTTACAATAATTCCTTCAAATTTATTATCATTTGCAAACTTCATTAAATTATCACCTACAACTGCAAAATATTCCATATTCACATCAACAATTACTACTTTTCCTGATCCATCATTATTTTTTAAAAATGCTGCTAAATCTTTATTGTTTTTATCTAATTTTACAGTTATAACTTCACCTTTAAATTTTTTGTTTCCACCAAAAGATTTAAAATCTGGTCCTAAAATCTCAGTTTTATCACTAAAGTTATCACATAAATCTGCTGTAAAAAATCCCATTAAATACTTCCTCATCTATAAATTTATTAAATTACAATATTATCTCATTTTACTATTAAATTATTCTTATTTTAAAAAAACTATTTCACATTATTTATACAAATAGGTTATAATATAGCTTATTTAGAAAGGATTTTTATGAAAATTATATTAAATATTTTTATCTTAGCTTTAATCTCAGTGTTTATAAGTGCATGCAGTACAAAACGACTTACTATAAAATCTTTACACCCTTCAAAAATTGAAAAAGAAAAAATCTATACTATAAAAGTTGATAGATTTTATCGTGATGATATAAATCAAACAATTAGTTTGGAAGATAGAATTGCAAACAAAGTAATTGATAATAGAAATGTTTTTTTACTAAAAAACAATGATTTTGGAACAGATGCAGTTGTAACAGGAGAGGTACTTAATTCATCGGTAAGATATGATACATATTATAAAACAGATGTTGATTACTCAAGATGTAGATATTATAGATATGATGATAGAAATAGATCTAGACATTGTATGGAATATGTAGTAAGACATATACCTTGTGAAAACAGAGAATATAATGTAACAACTCATATAAATATAATCAAACCAATTACAAATGAAGTAATATTTTCTAAAACATATGATAAATCAAGCTATGAAAATGTATGTTTTGATTATCCTTATCCATTTTATAGAAGTACAACAAATATATTTAGAATGAACTCTCAAATTGCAGATAAAATATCACAAGATATTGTAGATGATATGTCACCACATTATGTTTATTATAATATAAATATTATCGAAGAACTTGATGATAATAATAAATTATATACAAAAGAGCATAAAAAAAGATTTGAAAAAGCTGTTGATTTAATTGTAAATAAATATTTAGATTTAGCAAAAATCGAACTAGATTTATTAGATAAAGAATTAAATAATCAAAGTTTTGAAATAACTTATAATTTAGCCCTTATATATGAGGCATCAAATCAACTAGAAATGGCAAATAACTTATATAGAAATGCTAAAACTCTAACATTAGATATAAAATATTTAGATTTAATTGATTATGGAATAAATAGAACTAATATCAATATTGAAGAGAAAATTAAGGCAAAATCACAGTTGCCTTAACTCTTTAAAATCACCTATTTAACAACTTTTAACCATTATTTTTGTATATTAAATTTTTATTATAGATATTAAAAATTTTGAATTTAAAAGGTTAGATAAAGTGTCAATGAATAAATTTAATTACACAGCAATTTCTGATGACTGTGTAAAATGTGGAAAATGTAAACCCGTTTGTACTATTTTTAATATAAATCAAGATGAAGCTACTAGTCCTAGAGGATTTATTGATTTATTAGGAGCCTATGAAAGAAATGAATTAGAGCTTGATCAAACGGCAAAAGATATATTTGAATCGTGTTTTTTATGTACAAACTGTGTAGAAGTGTGTCCAAATGACTTACCAACAGATATGATTATTGAGCAAGTACGTTCTGATATTGCAAAAAAATATGGAATTGCTTGGTATAAAAAACTGTTCTTCTTTTTATTAAGACATAGAAAAACTATGGACTTTTTATCAAAAATGGGTTGGATGTTTCAAACATGCGCATTAAAAATTGATAAAAAAACTCAATCAGGAGTTCCTAGATTTTCTTTACCAATTGTAAAAAAAGATAGAGCTTTACCATTTGCAGATAGTAGAAGTTTTTTAAATAAATATCCTGCCAATATAAAAGCTGCTAATAAAAAAGTTGAAGAGAATAAAAAAAATAAAGTAGCTATTTTCATTGGTTGTATGAGTAACTATACATATACAAATACAGGTGATTCTTTAGTGAAAATATTAAAAAAACTTGAGCTTGATATTATGATTCCTAAAAAACAATTATGTTGTGGAGCACCTGCTTATTTTACAGGTGATTTTGACACAGTTGATTTTTTAGCTAAAAAAAATATCGAATACTTTGAAACTTGGATTGATGAAGTTGATGCGGTTATTATTCCAGAAGCTACATGTAGTGCTATGATTAATCAAGATTGGGCACACTATTTCCACAATCAACCTGAATGGAAAAAAAGAGCTGAAAAACTATCTAAGAAAATATTTATGGCTACAAAATGGCTAGAAAACAGCACTGATTTAAAAAATATGCTTGCTAACTCTGGTAAAAAAATTGATCAACTTGTAACTTATCATGATCCTTGTCATGCTAAAAAAATGCAAGGGGTATGGAAAGAACCTAGAGAATTATTAAAACAAAATTATGTTTTAACAGAAATGAGTGATTCAAATAGATGTTGTGGTTTTGGTGGTGTTACTATGCAAACTGAGAAATATGACTTTGCAAAAGCAGCAGGTGCTCCAAAAGCAGCAATGATTAGAGATACAAAAGCACAAATAGTAAGTGCTGAATGTAGTGCTTGTAGAATGCAAATTACAAACTCTTTATATTTAGCTGATGTTGATGTTCAGTTCAAAAATCCAATAGAATTAATAGCTGAGGCCTTAGAAGCATAATGGAATTTTGGCAAAATATATATTCAAACTTTAATCCAGTAGCTTTTAATTTAGGACCAATAGCAGTTCATTGGTATGGGATTATGTATGCATTGGCATTAATAAGTGCAATTTTTGTAGCAAAATGGTTTATTAAACATGATAAATTACCCATTTCAAATGATTTGTTTGATTCATATGTTTGGTGGGCAGAAATTGGAGTAATATTAGGTGCGAGACTTGGATATATTTTATTCTATGATTCAAATACTTCATATTATTTAACTCATCCTTGGCAAATATTTAATCCATATGTAAATGGAGTTTATACAGGAATTTCTGGGATGAGTTACCATGGAGCATTTATTGGATTTATAATTGCTTCATATTTCTTTTGTAGAAAAAATAAAATATCTTTTTGGTTCATTACTGATCTTGCAGTTTTAGGAATTAGTGCAGCTTATGTATTTGGTAGAATCGGAAATTTTTTCAATCAAGAGTTAGTTGGGCGAGTTACTGATGTTCCTTGGGGAATATATGTTGATAAAACATTAAGACATCCATCACAAATATATGAAGCAATATTAGAAGGATTAGTTGTATTTGCAATTTTAATCTTTATTAGAAAAAGAAAAACTTTTGATGGACAATTAGCATTAATGTATGGAATATTGTACTCTTTTATGAGAATTGTTGCAGAATTTTTCAGACAACCAGATGTTCAATTAGGATTTCTTTATAGTAATTGGCTTACAATGGGAATTTTACAATCATTTGCAGTTTTAGTGGTTTGTCTAATAATATATTTAAAAATGAAAAAGCGAATAGTTAAATTTTAACTATTCGCTTTCATCTCTTTGTTATAACCAGCATCTATAGCTAGCTCTGCAATCTTATTTTTTAATAAATCCAATCTCCAACCATGTCTACTAGCAAAATTTTCTATTTCTACGTCTCTTTGCTCAGGAGTACAAAATACAAAAATTCTCTTTAAAAAAGGTTTTGGTACTTGTATAGCTATTAATTGAAAATAATTTTCTTTACAGCTTCTTGAGCAAAAAGCCTTACTCATAGCAATCTTTTTTTTGCAGAATGGGCAATGGGACATTATTTATTACCTTTGATTATTATTTTGTAGAACTTAGCATTAGAAACGTCTTGTAAGAATTTTGGTTCAACGTCGTGTAAAGCTATTATTTCAATAACTTTACCCTCCATTAACCAATTTCGTCCAGTATCGACTATTTTTTGAGTTTCAAAAAATTGTACTAGATCTTCTTTCGAAATGATGAGTTCTTCCATATTATAACTTTTTTATTAAGATTTTGCAAATACCACCTCTTAATTATTTTTAAGAATGTCTATTGTATAGCCCTTGTTAGAGTGGTTTTTAATAATTTCATAATAAGTTTTTTGTCTAATTTTATTTACTATGTTTCTCATAGTATAAATTGACATATCCTTACCTTTCCAAACTACTTCTTTTATTATATCATAATCAGTAATTTCATTTCTTTTTACAATCAATAATTTTAGAAATGATTTTTCTAATCTTGTGAAATCTATTAAAACTCCACCAGCTTTGAAAAATTGATCTCTATACTCATCAAAATAGATTCCATTTTCGAATTCTATTTTATCACCTCTTTTTGTTTGGTTCAAACACATTATAACTGCTAATTTTACATCTTTAGCTCTTAATGGCTTTGATAAGAATGTGTAAGCACCTGAATTAATAGCTGTAACAATACTTTCATTATTATCTGAACCTGAGATAACAATTTTTGGTAAAGTTGGAGCTAATTGTGATAGTTCTGAGCATAGTTCTGAAAAAGAAAATTCTTTAACATCCGCATCAATAATAGCCATATCATAGCTATTTGAACAAGCCAAAGATATTGCTTCTTCTAAAGTTCCAGCAACTTTTAATTCTTTAAAGTAATCATCAAATTCATTTTGAATTGTATCAAGTATAGATTGATCATTCGTAACGAATAATAACTTCGCATTGTATAACTTTCTTATATTTCTTACTGTTTTTAACATAATAGTACTCTTTATATATTGGTTTAAGTCATAATAATAACAAAAATTTCTTTATTTGTCAAAATTATTTTAATAATTTCGGTTATATTTTAATAATTTTCTACTATTTTAACTTTTGCCATGATTTTCCCCTAGCAATTGAGACTTTTAAAGGCACATTTAATTCATATATATTTTCCATTATTTCTTTTAAATCAATAATAATTTCATCTGCCATATCTTCTTTTACTTCAAATATAAGTTCATCGTGTATTTGTAAGAGCATTCTCATATTATCATTATTTTTATATTTTTTGTAAATTTCAACCATTGATAATTTAATTAAATCAGCAGCGCTTCCTTGAAACATTGTATTTACTGCTTCTCTTAAATATGCAGCTTTAACCATAGCATTTGCATTTCCAAAATCAAATAGTCTTTTTCTATTTAATAATGTTTTTATGTAACCATTAACATGAGCTGATTCTTCTATTGATTTTAAATAATCTTTTACACTTTTAAAAGCTTTAAAATATGACTCAATATATATTTTTGCTTCTTTTGAAGAAATTCCTAAAGTATCTCCTAGTTTTTTACTTCCCATTCCATATAAAAGTCCAAAATTTATAGATTTTGCAATAGATCTTTTTTCTTTAGCTAATTCTTCACCAAAAATTTTCACAGCAGTTTGGTAGTGAATATCTAAGTTATTATTAAAAGCATCAACTAAAGCTTCATCTTTTGAAAAATGAGCCAATAATCTAAGTTCTATTTGAGAATAATCAATTCCAACTAAAGTATAACCATCTTTTGGAATAAAAGCTGATCGTATTTGAGATCCTGCTTCTGATTTCACAGGAATATTTTGTAAATTAGGATTTTTTGAACTTAATCTTCCTGTTGCTGTTCCTGTATGTAAAAATGAAGTATGAATTCTATTGTCTTCATTCTTTAATCCAAGCTCTAATAATGGTTCAATATAAGTTGATTGAAGTTTATAAGCCTCTCTATAATTCAATAATAAAGGAATAACTGCGTGTGCATCAAATAAACCATTTAAAACAGCCTCATCTGTACTATATCCTGTTTTTGTTTTCTTAGCCGTTGGCAAAGAAAGTGTTTCAAATAAAACTACACCTAATTGCTTTGGAGAATTTATATTAAACTCAGAACCACTTGTTTCATAGATTTTTGTAGTTAACTCTTGTATATACTTATAATTTGTTTCTTTTAAATCTTTTAATAAATTAACATCAATTTTTATTCCATTGTTTTCCATATCTGCTAAAACATAAATAAAATCAAATTCTAAATCAAAAGCAAGTTTTAATAACTCTTCACTATTTCTTTCTTTAAATAGTTCTAATTGTTTATTAAAAAGTTTTAAAGTCATCAAGGCATCTTCAGCTGCATAATCACAAGCACTTAAAATATCTACATTTGAGAAATTTTCACCTTTTTTAACTACATCTTTAAAAGCTATCATTTTATGATTGAAGTATTTATTTACTTGGTAATCAAGACCTACTTTTTCATTTGTATCTAAAAGCCAAGATAAAATCATAGTATCAGCATAAAGTTTTAACTCAATATCAAAATTGTTTCTAATAATTTCATAATCATATTTAAAATTTTGAAGAACTAATTTGTGTCTATTTAATTGAATAATTGCTTGACGTGCAGCTTCATTAGAAATTTGAGAAGGAACTCCTAAATATGAGTGAGCAATAGGAACATAATAAGCTTTATTCTCTTCATGAGCAAATGAAAATCCTACTATTTTCGCATTTCTTACATCTATATCTGTAGTTTCTGTATCAAAAGATATTATTGCATCTCTTGGAATTGTATTTATTACTAAAGATAGGCTATTTTCATTATCTAATAAAACAAATTCCATATTCTCTTGTTTTTCTACTTCTTTTGGAATTTGCGTTTTAAAAGACATTCCATTTTTATTTACCCTATCAAGTATTTTTGACATATCATATTTAATTAAAATATCAGAAATTTTTAAAATAGGATTTTCAGCTGGTAATATAAAATTATCTAAGTCATCAATTACATGGCAATCTCTTGATAAAGTTACAAGCTGTTTTGAAAGAAAGGCCATATCCCTACTCTCTTCAAGTAATGTTTTCCATCTTTTTTTCTCAATATTTTCTAAGTTTGCATAGATATTTTCTAAGGTTCCAAATTGTTGGATTAAAGCTTCGGCTGTTTTTGCCCCTATTCCTTTTACCCCTGGAATATTATCAGCGCTATCACCTAGAAGTGATTGATAATCTGTAAATTGAGAAGGATGAACTCCATATTTTTCAAGACATTTAGCTTCATTTATTACTACTCTTTTTGTTGGATCAAATAAATAAATACTATCATCTTCAATTAATTGATATAAATCTTTATCATGGGATACAATTCGAACTTCTAAACCTTTTAGTTTTGCATCATGTGCAATTGATGCCACAATATCATCAGCTTCAAATCCTGTTCTAATTGCTGTTTTAAATCCCATTTGTTCAATCCATGAAATAGCAATAGGAAGTTGTTTTAATAAATCTTCTGGAACATCAGGTCTTTGTCCTTTATAATTATCATATAACTCATTTCTAAATGTATTTCCCTTTGCATCCAGTGCAAAAACTATATAATCAGTTTGAAAATCTTTGCCAATATTTGCGATAAAATTTATAAATCCTGTTAATAATCCTGTAGGGAAACCCTCTTTTGATCTAAGGGGTGGAAGTGCAAAATAACTTCTAAATAAGAATCCAAATGTATCTATTACTGTAATTGTTTTTTTCATAAAATTTCTCTTTCATTACTTGTTTAAAGATTTTATATTATAATAATGTCACTAAAAATAAGGTTTTAGAATTATAAAGTGATAAAAGGTTTATAGATGATAATTATACCCGCTAGATTAAATTCAAGTAGATTTGCAAATAAAATTTTGGTTGATATTTTAGGATTACCAATGGTAATTAGAACTGCAAAGCAAGTAAGTAGCTTAGATAAAGTAGTAATTGCAACTGATTCCCAAGAAGTTATTGATTTAGCCAAAGAACATGGTTTTGATGCTGTTATGACTTCTTCATCACATCAAAGTGGAACAGATAGAATAAATGAAGCTGTAAATATTTTAAACTTAGGTGATGATGAAATCATTGTAAATGTTCAAGGAGATGAACCATTTATTGAAGTTGAAGTTGTTCAAGCAGTAATTAACAGAGTAAAACAAATAAAAGAAAATGATGAAGATATTATGATTACATCTTGTTATAAAGAGATTAGTTCAGAATTAGCAGATGATCCAAACCATGTAAAAGTAATTTTAGATGAAGAATCAAATGCAATTTATTTTTCAAGAGCAAAAGTTCCTTACCATAGGGATCATCATGAAGCTGCAAGTTATAGTGGTCATTTGGGAATATATGGATTTACTAAAAAATCTTTAAATAATTTTTGTGAATTAAAATCTTCAAAATTAGAAAATATAGAAAAACTTGAACAATTAAGAGCTATAGACAATGGATTTAAAATAGCAATGGTAAAAGTTGAGTCTAAATCTTTTGGAATTGACACACAACAAGACTTAGATAATGCAATAAAAATTTTTGCTAAATAATTAATAAAATTTCTATTTATTTTCTTTAAAAATAATAAAGTCATTTTAATGATAATTTATGTAAACTATTATAAAAATAGAGAATTCAAGGTAAATAATGCGGTATGATATATCAATAATAGATGACAACATTATCCAATTTGAAGAGTTAGAAAAATACTCTTCAAATAAAATAAAGAATATTAAATTTACTCTTTTTTCAGATATTAATAACTTACATGAAGATTTGGATCTAACAGATTTGCTAGTTATTAATATTAAATTCTTTGAACACTTTTATAAGATAAAGAAATTTTTGCATGAAAATGTACTAGTAATTTTTCTAATAAATAATGAGAGTGATTTAGAAAAAATATCAAAAATAAAAAATTCTGACATTATATATAATCCCTTGAACTTCGATGATTTAACCAATAAAATAGGTAAATATATTAATTTAATCGAAAAAAACCCTTCTTTTAGTAGAAAAGAAGAAGAATTCTCAAATTCAATAATTGATAATATTAATTATCCAATTTTTTCTACCGATGGACATAGTATAATCTTTTCAAATGAACATTTTTTTAAAATTACAAATTGTTTTTCATTAGAAGAATTGAATACAAAATATAAGAAAATAAAAGATATTTTTCATAAAGAAGAAGATTGTAGCACAAAATGGACAAGAAGCCTTAGATTTATATAAAGAATTATCTCCAAAAATTGTTTTTCTTGATTTAACAATGCCAATTATGGATGGATTTGCAGCTTTAGAAAAGATAAAAGAGTTTGACAAAAATGCAAAAGTTGTAGTGATTTCTGCAGATATCCAAAAACTTTCTATGGATAGAGTTCTACAACTAGGAGCATTTAATTTTGTTAAAAAACCTATAGATTCAAGTAAAATGAAACAAATCTTTGAAAAATTAGAGGGTAAAGCTTAAATGAATTCTAATATAGATTTAACAGAAGATGAAAAAGACTGTTTACAAGAATTAATGAATGTTGCATATGGTAGTGCAACAGCAGCAATTACAGAAATTCTTGATGCATTTGCAAACCTATCAATTCCAAAAATTCAAATAATAGATTCAAGTGAATTAAAACCTTATTTATCAAATAAGCTTAATCTAGAAATGGAACATTTAGTTTCATTACAACAACTTAATGGAACAATAAGTGGTGAAAATATGTTTGTAATTGATAAACAGTCAGCTATAAATATTGCTTATAAATTTGGTTTAGAAGATGATGAAATAAATGATAATGAAATTTCTGATATTGTTTTGGAAATAACAAATATTTTATCTTCATCAACTATTAGTAAACTAGCAGAAGATATTGATACAAATGTTTCTTTTTCAGCACCAACAATAAAAAAATTAACTTCCATAGATCAATTAAATAATTTGTTTATTTCTAAATATAAAAAGATTATTATTATTTCTACTGAATTAAATTTTGAAGAATTAAATATAAGAGCTGAATTATTTATTTTAACAACTGATAATTCTATTTTATTTATAAAAGAAAAAATAAACAAAATATTGGATGAACTGTGATTTTAACAGCTAGCAAATTCGATATAATTTGTAATACTCTTGATAATGGTATTATTTTAATTAATAAAGACTTAGAAGTAAAATTCTGGAATAAATGGTTAGAAATCAGAACAGGAATTAGCACAAGCGATATTATTGAAAAAAAATTGACAGATTTTTATCCAGATATTGATGAAAAAAAACTAGTTAGAAAAATAAGCACTGCTTTAAAATTAAAATCATCTACATTTTATACTCCTCAAATTAGTAAATTTTTATTAAATATTGAATTGGGAAAAATTACTGATAGGGTTTTTGATAATATGCAACAAAGTATTACAATAACTCCTTTTGATATAGAAGAAGAACTAGTAATAATCTATATTTACGATATTACAATGCTTTGTGAAATGAATTATCAACTAAATGAAGTTAAAGTAGAACTTGAAGAAAAAAATGAAAAACTAAAATTACTTTTAGATGCTACAATGGATGCAATTATTTTATTAAAAGATGATGTTATTATTGATTGTAATGAAATTGCAGTTAAACTATTCAAATATTCTTCTAAATATGAGATAATAACTAAAAACTTAAAAGAATTAATTTTAAATAAAAAAGTGTTAGATAAAGCTGATAATAAACCCATAGAAGTGAATATATTAAGAGAAGATAAAAGTTCTTTTAAAGCTTTACTAAATATTAAAGATACAAGTATTCATTCACAAATTTTTAAAATATTAACAATTGTTGATGTTAGTGAAATAAGAAGAAAAGAAAATCTTTTAGCTGAACAAACAAAATTAGCTGCAATGGGTGAAATGATAGGAAATATAGCCCATCAATGGAGACAACCTTTAAATGTAATTTCAGTAACAGCATCTGGAGCAAGAGTAAAAAAAGAACTAGGACTATTAAGTGATGACTCATTAAATGATTCACTAAAACAAATACTTGATACAACAGAACATTTATCTGAAACCATTGATGTATTTAAAAATTTCTATAAAGAAGATAAAGAAAAATCTTTTTTTAATTTGAGTCAAAATATATATAATAATTTATCACTAATTGAAACTGTAATTATGGGGAACAATATAAAATTACACTTAGATTTAGATACGGATATTTATGTTTATAATTTTTCAAATGAATTCAGTCAAATAATTGTAAATATTTTACATAATGCATGTGATGCAATTAAAGATAAATTATCAAGTAATGACTTAAGAATAATTCAAATTACAACTAAACAAGAAAAAAATAAGGCTATTATTGAAATAGTTGACAATGCTGGTGGTATAGAAAAAGATATTATAAATAAAATATTTGAACCTTATTTTACCACAAAACATAAATATCAAGGAACAGGATTGGGTTTATATATGACTCAAAAAATTCTAAAGATTAGTATGAAAGGGTCAATTAAAGTAAGTAATAAAACTTTTAGTTATGAGGGTAAAAAATATAAAGGTGCTCTTTTTAAAATCACTTTAAATATAAATTGATTCTTAGAACTTTAAATTAAGCTCCTAAAATAGGAGCTTAATTACTATTTTTGAACTAATCTATCAATCCAAGCACTAACAGGTGTTACCATTTTTTGTAATACAATACTTATTAAAATAAATGCAACTAACCATGTAATAACAGCAGCCCAAGCTGGCATAAAACTAAAGAAAACATCATATCTTCCAATTAATGGCCAGTGAATTAAATACACTTCAAATGAATAAATTCCATAAATAGCCAAAAACTTATTATCAAACTTTTTAAGTGAGAAAATTACTATAAATGCAAACATAATTACTAAAGAAGTAAATTGATCTACAAAATAACCTTTTCCTAAAATAGCTGTTAATGTAGGCCAATGATTAGCCGTTGTATGTAAAGACATATAAACTACAAGCGCAAGCATCACAACAATAATAACATACTGTATCATTGAATTTGATGGATTGCTTCTAAAGTCTTTTAAATACTTAACTAACTTATTCTCTTTATCTTTTGTTTCCATTAATAGCCACGCAGCAACTATTCCTAATGGGAAAGCTAAAGTATGCAGTCTATGAAGCCAATTATCACCCATATCAAATGGATTATAAACACCTAATAGTGTTGCAATAACTGCTAAAATCAAAGCACTTAACCATGGTCTTTTTGAGCTAAATACAATAGGATATAAAGCATAAAACATAATCATCCAAGTAATATACCAAAAAGGTGAATTAACATCTCCAAACCCAATTGCAGTTGGGAACCATCCTAAAAATGATTGAAGCATATAAGGTAGAGGATAATTAATATTTAAGAATATTGCATCTGCAGCAAAAATTACAATTAATGCAATCCAAAAAGGTATAAATACCTTAATTAATCGTCTCTTATAAAATTCAAAAACCGGCATTGGTTTTTTTAACATACTTACACTTAATCCATATCCTGACATAAAAAGGAATAAGTCAACCCCAACTCCAGCAATTATTGAAAGGGGAAACAAAAATTCAGAATTTGTCACAAGCATATATGCAAAGTGAGCAAATACAACAGTCAAAATACCTAAGCCTTTTAATTCCTGAGTTACAGAAATAGGAAAGATTTCTGTATGTTTTGATTTTCTAAAAGTCAAAAATAAAACTGCTAATAATACAGCAATAACAATCATATTTGATTCAGGAACATTGGTAATCGTAATAGGCATAAAACCTCCATTTAAGATTTAAATAATTCTTTATAATTATTTGGATTATATTATATCCTTTTTTTTATAAATAGTGTTAGTATTTTTTATTTTATAAACTTGATTGACTTTGACTCAACCTTGTGCTATAATAATCTAAATAAAATTAAATTTATTATAAAAATAATTTAGGATAAAAAATGGCAAAAAGTTTATATGAAACATTAGAAATTAATGAAAATGCAGCAGCAGATGAAATAAAAAAAGCTTATAGAAAATTAGCAAGAAAATATCATCCAGATGTTAATAAAGATCCAAGTGCAGAAGAAAAATTTAAAGAAATTAACGCAGCATACGAGGTTTTAAGTAATCCAGAAAAAAAACAACAATACGACCAACATGGTGATGCAATGTTTGGTGGACAAAATTTTCATGACTTCGCACGTGGTCAAGGACAAAATGTAGACCTAGATGAAATTTTAAGACAAATGTTTGGGGGTGGAGGTGGATTTAATAGATCTGGCTTCAATCAAGGTGGATTTGGAGGATTTGGAGGGTTTAGTGAACCTGACTTAGATACTAATGCACAAGTTACAATTCCTTTTGATGTAGCAGTACTTGGAGGGAAACAACATATTACTTTAAATAATGATTCTTTTGATGTAAAAATTCCAGAAGGAATTGAAGATGGTCAAAAAATCAGAGCAAAAGGAAAAGGGAAAGCTTATCAAGGACAAAAAGGTGATTTGATTTTAAAAATAAATGTTGCTTCTAGTACTGAATATACAAGAGAAGGAGATACTTTAAATAAATATTTTGATGTACCATTAAAAGTAGCATTATTTGGTGGAAAAATTGAAATACAAACTATCCATAAAAGTATTACTTTAAAAGTTCCTCAAAATACAAAACAAAATCAAAAATTTAGAGTTAAAGAATTAGGTGTTCTAAATAGAAAAGCAGGAGTTAAAGGTGATTTATATCTAAAAGCAAATATTGTTTTACCAAAAATTGAAGACTTAGACGAAGACTTGGTAAAAGCATTACAAGATAAATTACCAGAAAATTAAGATCATGGAGACGAATAGTTATATAGAGCCTGTATATTTAATTTCAGCAGTTGCTGAGATATTAAACATACATCCTCAAACATTAAGACAATATGAAAGAGAAGGCTTAATAAAGCCTTCTAGAACAAATGGCAAAATAAGACTTTATTCTCAAAAAGATATTGATCATATAAAATATGTATTAACACTTACAAGAGAATTAGGGGTTAATTTAGCTGGAGTTGATATTATTTTGCAATTAAATAAAAAAATTGAAGAATTAGAGCAAAATATACATTTATATAAAACGAAAATAAAAAATATCAATAATCTTTCAGTTGTACCAGATACAAAAGCTTTGGTAGTTCAAAAAACTTCATTTGATATTGTTATTATAGAGAAAAAGACAAGTAAGTAAAAATCTTCCCATTTTAACACAAAATGGGAAAGTTATATTTTTATTTCTTTTTAATGATTACGAATTCAACTCTTCTAGATAAAGATTCATCTTCAATACCTTGATTATAAATAAGCTTATCAGAAGCCATTCCATAAGGTTTTATATGATCATTTAACCAAGTTTGCTGTTCACTTATAAAGTCATTCTCAAGACTTGCTACATAATCAAAAACCTTATT
>CBFHMY010000024.1:0-27199 GCA_965657055.1 uncultured Aliarcobacter sp.
ATATTTTGCAATTAGAGATGATGAAAGAAACTACAAAGGTGTAATTGAAATGTCTCAAGATGTTACAGAAATAAGAGCTTTAGAAGGTCAAAAACGACTTTTAGACTGGAATTAAAAGGAAAAAGTGATGACAAATGAAAAACTTATGATTGAACTTTTTGGCTTCTCTTCTCCTACTTATTATAAATGGTCAAAACATGAAAAAAGAAAAATTTTTGATTTAATAAACTATGCTTTTTCAAATAATGAGTTAGAAGAGTTTTTAAAAACAGGCAAAATAAGTAAAATAGAAAATGTGGGAAATGAAAGCCACCTCTTAGATAATGCAATAAAATTTTACAAAAAATGTAAACATATTACAAACTATAAAATTGCGAAAAATTTATTACTTTTATTAGAGAAAAATTACAAAGAAAATCAAAGTGTAAATATTGAAAAAATTGCTGAAGATATTTATTGCAGCAGTGATGAATTATTTGATATTGACAATGAAAACACTTCATTGAAACAGCAAGATGAAGTGCTTACTTCAATGAAATTTGTACTATTTAATTTAATTCAAAAACAGGAGTGTTCAGTATTAGAGTATATTTGCAAAAATAGAAATATTATAGAAAAGAAAAGTAATCTTCCAAGTAAAAGCCTATCAAATAAGTATTTAAATAAGATTTATCACTTATCTACTGTTTAGACTCTTTTTCTTGCAGATTTGTTTTTCCACACTTAGGACAAGGATTTCCAGGATTTGAATAACATGAGTAACAAAATCTTGTATCACATCCTTCGCAAGTATATTTACAATGCTTACATACAAAAGTTCTAGGTCGAGCTACTTTACTCTTATCTTTATTCTTAAATAACCAATTAAACATATTTTTTTCTCTTCCTTTGAAATAAACTCAAAGGAAGTATATTTGATAAAAATTATATAAACAATGATGTATATCAAAAATTTAATATACATTCCAATTTCAATTAAGATAATTATTATCAATATTGTATTAAGATTCGATTTATGGAAAATAAAAAAAGTTTACTAATCATATTTACTCTAATTATCTCAGCTCATTTATTACTATTTGCAAACATAGTAGTTGAAGAAAAAATAGTAGTTGCACAAAATAAACCAGCAAGTACAATTTCAAAAATAAATCTAAAAAATGTAGTAATAAAAAAACCTGAACCAAAAGTAGAACCTGTTGTCGAGCCTATTGTTGAGAAAATCATAGAAAAACCTTTACCAGAAACTAAAAGTAAAAATATAGTAAAGCAAGAAAAGAAAAAAGAAGTAAAAAAAGATGAGAGAAAATTTTTTGAAAAAGTAGAAAAAACGGAAGAAGTAAAAGTTGAACAAAGAGCTGAAGCAATAGTTCAAGAAATAGCTTCAAAAGAAGTAATTAAACAAGAAAATACAATAGATCCAAGCCAAATAGAAGCTCTAGAAAACGAATACTTATCAAAACTAAGATATGTAATTGAAAAAAATAAGATTTATCCAAATGCTGCCAAAAGATTAAATCAAATGGGGAAAGTTCATGTTAGTTTTATTATTTCAAAAGATGGGGAAATTAAAGATATAAAAATCATAAAAGATTCTAATTATAAAAGATTAAATGAAGCAGCTTTGGAAATTCTTGGGAAAATTAATCGATTTGAGCCAATACCTGAAAAACTAAATAAAAATTCTTGGGAAATTACAGTTCCAATTATTTACGAAATAACAAGGAGTTAAGAATTATGGGAGTTGATTTAATCAATTATATTGATAGAGGTGGAATAATAGTATATATCCTTATTTTTTTAAATATTATTGGTTTTACTATTATGTTTTGGAAATTAGTTGTAATTGCATTGTCAAGTAATAAAAGAGAGTTTTTAATAAATGAGATAATCCTTTTTGCAAAAGAAAACTCAAGTGAATTTAAAAAAGATTCAATTGAAAATTTTATTAATAGAAAAATAAGAAAACTAGAGTTTGGATTAAATACAGTTAAAATAATCGCTTCAATTGCTCCACTACTTGGACTTCTAGGAACTGTAATTGGTGTTTTAGAATCATTTGATTCTATTACAAAAAGTGGATTAGGTGATCCTTCTATTTTTTCAAGTGGTATTTCAGTGGCTTTAATTACTACAATTGCTGGATTAATTGTAGCAATTCCTCACTACATTGGTTATAACTATATTGTTGGTATTTTAGATGATATTGAGCTAAAGATTCAAAAAGAGGTTCTTAAAAAAATATGAAAAAAAGAGAGATATTAACTCCTGATATTACACCACTTATTGATGTTGTTTTTATTCTTTTGATATTTTTTATAGTATCTTCTGTATTTAAAAAAGATGAGTTGGCTTTGGTTTTAAATCTTCCAACATCAAGTGCTCAAGAAATCGAACTTAAACAAAAAGAATTGATTATTGAATTAAATAATGAGAACTTAGCTCTTTACGGAAAAGAAATTACAAAAGAATCATTAGAAATTGAAATTTCAAAAATTGAAGAAAAAGAAAAAAATATAATCTTTAGAATTGACAAAGAAGTAAAATATGAAAAAATAATTGAAGTTTTAGAAATCTTACAAAAACATCAACTATTTAACATATCTTTAATAACTGATACTAAAAAATAGATAAATAAATTTATCTATTTTTTACAATGTTCTGCGTAATATTCACCAAATTTTTTATTTGTACCATCTTTATCTTCATGTGAAGAATATTTAGTTGTAATTGGATTACATTCATCTATCCAGCTATATAAATCATAAATTTTTACTGTTTTAAATCCCATTTGTCTAAAAGTTTGAGCTTCAATTACTGCTCTTGATGCTGAATTGCAAATTACAATTAAATTTTCTTTTACAAACTTATTATTATCATCAAGAACGATACTTTCTAATGCTTTCTCAGGAGATTCTCTTCCTACTCTTTGTGTTCCTTTTATAAAACCAGCTGACCATTCTTCAAGAGTTCTAACATCTACAACTGCCCATTTTTCATCTTTTAATGCAGCTTTTACTTCATCAGTACTTGCATATAAACCATTTTTTTTAGCATCAGCTTTTAATGACTTTGACAATGTACTATAGTCAATAAACTCACCAGCAAATAAAGTACTAGCTATTAGCCCCATAGACAAAACAATTTTTGAAAATTTCATAAAGTATCCTTTTGTTATTTTATATAAAAATTAGTTTATATAAAAAAAGATTAATACTCTATAAAATTATAATTATAATTTATATATTAAATATAAGTATATATTATACTTTTAATTTTATTTTCTCGAAAATTTCTTTTAATTCTTCTAAATCAAAATCTGTTTCACCTATTTTTGATTTACTTTCTATATCTTGTAGAATATCTACTGCATCTTTCATTACTAAATTTGCACATGAACCTTTTAAATAATGTGCAGCTTGTGATATTTTATTACTATCTTTTGAATTTATAGCATCTTGAATATTATTAATATCACTTTCTAAAGTTAAAAAGAAATTATCAAGTAACATATCAATAGTGATTTCATCTAATCCTAATTGATTTATTGCATCATTTTTATCAAAAGTAATATCTATTTCTTTTTTTATTATTTTAACTTTTTCACTTGCAACATTTGTTTCATTTATATGCATTTGAGAATCCCTTGTATTATCATTTGAAGTTAAATAAGCAATAAATATTTCTTTTAATTTATTCATATTAATTGGTTTTGTTAAATAAGCATTCATTCCTAAATCTAAAAATTTCTCCTTATCACCTTTAATAACATTTGCAGTTAATGCAACTATTGGAATATTTACTAAGTTATTATTCTTTTCATACTCTCTAATTTGATTAAATGCATTTATTCCATCCACAATAGGCATATTAATATCCATTAAAATCAAATTATAAATATCATTTTTATACTCATCTATAGCTTCTTGACCATTTGAAACTATCTTATAATCTAAATTTAAATTTTCAAGAATATATTTTATTAGTTCTTGGTTCAAAGTATTATCTTCTGCAACTAAAATTTTTCCAGAAAATGAATTATTAAAAATCATCTCTTCTTTTTCTTCATCAAAATTACTTAAGTTATTAGAACACTTCTCTAACTCTAAATCAAACCAAAATGAACTTCCAGTATCAAGTTCACTAGAAACTTCAATTTTTGAACCTAGTAGTTTAATTATATGGCTACTAATACTTAATCCTAAACCTGTTCCTTCATACTGTCTATTTGATTCATTATCAACTTGAATAAAAGGTTCAAAAATATTTAACAGCTTGTTTGAGGGTATTCCAATACCATTATCTTTTACTAAAAATCTTAATTTTACAAAATTATCTTTTTCTTGAACAAATGATACTTTAAAATCAATTTTGCCATTTTCTTTGGTAAATTTAATTGAATTATTTACAAGATTTGATAAGACTTGTCTAATCCTAATTCCATCACTTAGTACACAGCTTGGGATATCTTTACTTATATTAAAATTGATATCAATATTTTTTTCATTTGCTTTACTAGAAAAAAGTTCATATACATTTCTACAAATTTCATGGATATTCGTTTGTCTAATATTAATATCAAAATTACCACTTTCTATTTTTGAAATATCTAAAATATCATTTATAATCGCCAATAAAGATTTTGCACTCTCTTCAATTATAGAAGAATATTTTTTCGCCGATTCATCAATATTAGAATTATTAGTTAAAAGTTCTGAAAAACCTATAATTGAATTAAGTGGAGTTCTTATTTCATGACTCATATTTGCTAAAAATGTAGATTTTACCTTATCAGAATTTTGTGCTTTTAAAAGAGCATCTTTTAAAGATTCAGTTCTGTTTTCTACTTCTTTTTCTAAAGTTTCATTTATTTGTAATAACTCTTTAGTTTTTTCATCAACTTTATCTTCTAAATGTTCATTTAACTCTTTTTGTGTAGAAATAAGAGTACTAATCTCTTTTGCCATATCATTAAATGAACTTTCAAGTTCACCAATTTCATCTTTTGAAGTAACTGCTATTCTATAATCTAACTCATTATTAGTAAATTTTTTTGTACCTATTAGAAGATTATTTATTTTTGATATTATATAATCTGACATCCAAATAGCTATAAATATAATAATTAAAACTAGTGTTAATGTAATAATACTTAATTCATTAATCAACATCTCTATAAAACTTTCTATTTCAACTTGATTTGCATTTACTATTGATTGCATGCTATTAGTTTGACTTCCTAATATTGATAATACATCTTCTTTTGTTTTATTTGCAGCTGAATGGAAATCATCAACACTAGCACCAATTGATACAAAACCAAAACCTCTTTTAGTATTTCCATACTTACCTGTATAGTATGGAATTGTAGCAGCAGTTGATAGTTTCCAAACATTACTCCAATTTATTATAAAAGAACCATATCCACCATTTTGTGTTAATTGCATCCAACCTTCACATTGTGGTGCAAAATTTAAATATCTACAATCTAAACCAACATTTCCATCTTCTTTTAATTGTTTTAAATTTGGTTTTTTACTAAGACTTTGTTCTTCAAATATTGGATAATCTTTTAAAAAAACATTTATATCTTTTTTTGAAGCATAATATTTTTCTGCTAAATCAGCACTAAGCCAAGGCATTACTTTTTGCCCTGTATTTTTATCATAACCTACAATTGAATAATCTCTTGGGTGAGAAATATTTTTTCCTTCATAATCCCACATAAAAGCATAATTACCCAGTCTTGCATCTGAAATATTTTGTTTTACACTATTTCCTGTAGGGTTTGAAGTATCTGTAAACTCCCTTATATGTCTATGATCTAAAGCCATAGAAACATATCCGGTTTTTATTTCATTTTTATATACAGGAGTTATAAATCTTATTATTCCTTCAAATCTTTTTCCCAAAGGATTTTCAATTCCTGCATATCCTGATTTTTCAGGTTCAAATTCAATTCCTGCTTTTTTTGCTTTATCTTTTGTATAAGAACCTATTATTTTCGCACCAACATATTCTCCAATTACATCAGAAACATATATTTCATTCTCTTTTAATTTACTAATCTCTTCAAAATAAGTCTCAGAGTTTACATATGTATTTTTTTTATTTGATAAATCTAACTTATCTGGATTTAGGGATGATACTTTATATATCTCTTTTCCAGCTAAATCAAAATAACTAAGTTCTTTATAAATAGGTATTGATTTTACTTTAAATTCCAATGGATCAATATAATTAAACTCTTTTTCATTATCTTTTAAATTAGCTTTATTATTAGCTCTTTGCTCTCTAATTATTTGTTCATCAGTTTTATATTCACTACTACTATTATCATAGTAATATTTCCCATGGACAGTGATATTTTTATTTTTTGCTTCATAAAAACTTTCTAATGTTTTTTGATTTAATTCTAATTTAGATAAAAGAAGAATATCTTTATCCCTTTCATATAAAAACTCAGCAATTTTATTTGCAATCTCATAAGAAATTTTTTCCAATGATTCTTGAGATTTCTTATCTAAGTTTTTTATACTATCTTCAATGGATAAATTGGCAGTGTTTTGAATAATATTTTTACTTTGGTCAAACAATAATTTTGTACTACTATTTAAATACAAATCTAATTTCATTACACCATTATAAGCTATATAAGATATTGCCAAAAGAGGTATAACCTTTATAATAATAAAAAGAAATATAAGCTTTACTTTTATTTTCAAATTTTTCATTTTTTTTCCTCTCTTTTTTTATAAATCACAAGCATGTGAAATTATTTTTGTTAATTTATTAAACTCATTTATAAGTTCGTCCTTATTTTCCATTATTTGATTTTGCATTTTCTCCAAAATCTCAATAGCTTCATCTAAACCAACATTTAAACAAGAATTTTTTATGTAATACAGTTTTTCAATTATTTTATCTTTATTGTCGTTTATTATGAAATATTCTAATTGTTTTAAATCTTCTACTGTTTCTTTTTTAAATAACTCATAGAGTTTTTGAATTAGTTCATGGGGCAATTCAAGTTTTTTAGAAATAGTAAGTAGGTCTATTTTATTTGAAGTGATTTTTTTAAAGGAATCATTTTTTAAATATTTTTCTAAAATAGCAACTAGTATATTAAATTCAATTGGCTTTGATAAATAATCATCCATTCCTTGAGATAGATATTTTTCTTTGTCTCCAGCTATTGAATTTGCAGTTAATGCAATAATTGGAATATTATAGTTTAACTCTTTTTCAAATTCTCTAATTTCTTTTGTAGCACTCAGCCCATCCATTACTGGCATATTAATATCCATCAATATCAAGTCATATTTTTCTTTCTTATACTCAAATAATGCTTCTTCACCATTTGAAACAATAGTAGATTCAAGTCCTAATTTATTCAGTAATATTTGTATTAATTTTTGATTATTTAGATTATCTTCTGCAATTAATATTTTTCCTTTGAATTTTTTATTAGATGAAGAAACTTTATTAATTACAATACTATTTAGTTTCAAATTTTCTGAGATTATATTAAAAAGTTTCGAACCATAAATAGGTAAATCTAAATAGTGATTTATATAATTTTTTGAAGTACATTCACTAATATTATTTTCATCACCTACAAAAATAATAAATGATTTTTCATTATTTTGTTTAAATTCTTTTAAAATAAATTCTAAATTTCCATTACCACAACAAAATAAAATATCCCCTTGTTTATCACTTTTTTCATAATCAAAAACTTGTCCTAATTTATTAATATGATTTTCAACATTTTCTTTTAATTTATGATTATTCCCTTCGCTACAATATAGTAAAAATTTAAAATCTTTGTCTAAAGTCTTTTTTTCATTTTTAAATTTATCTATTTCAAAATCAAGATTAAAACTAAATTCACTTCCTTCATTAATATTTGAATTTAACTCAATTCTAGAGTTCATTAATTTAATAATATCAGAACAAATTGACAATCCTAATCCTGTTCCTCCGAACTTTCTACTAATACCATCATCCGCTTGAGAAAAAGGATTAAATACTATTTTTTGTTGTTCATCACTCATTCCTATTCCATTATCTTTTATGGAAAATTTAAGTTTCACTCTGTTTTCAATTTTTTCTAAAAATTTCACAGTAAAAATAATTTCTCCATATTCAGGAGTAAATTTAATAGCATTACTTAAAAGATTAGATAATATTTGTTGCAATCTTGTAGAATCTGATATTAATGAATAAGGCAAAATAGCATCTGGGTTATATATAAACCTTATTTTTTTTTCTTTTGCTGCAATAGAAAAAAGCTCTACAATATTTTCAATAAATGACTCAAAATGAAAAGATTCATTAAACAAATCTAATTTACCACTTTCAATTTTCGAAATATCTAAAACATCATTTATAATGCCTAAAAGAGATTTTGCACTTCTTGATATTATTTTTGCATTCTCTTTATTTTCAATATCAACACTTGACTCAGCTAATATATTAGAAAATCCCATTATTGCATTTAAAGGTGTTCTTATTTCATGACTCATATTTGCTAAAAATATTGATTTTGCTTTTTGTGCAATTTCAGCTTTTTGTCTTGCTATCTCTAACTCTGTAATGTCAACTAATGTGCATAAATAGTTGATCTTATTATTTAAAACAGCCTCTTTACAATGAATACTAAATATTTGATTATTACCATTTTTATCTATTCTTGAGATTTTATGTAAATGTTCTGTATTTCTTGAAAATTGTTCAAACCATTGAGATTCACTAAACTCACTATTAAAATATTCATTATTTGTGTCAAATAATCTAGAAAAATTCTTAATATTTATTCTACAATCATCTAAATTTGAGAAATAAAAAGTATCAAAAAATCTTTTATTTACTTCAACAACCCCATCTTCTTTATCTACAATAATAACTATATTCTCTTGATAGTTAAAAATTGTACTTATTCTTTCTCTTTGTGATTTTAATTCTTGCTGATAAGTCATTTGCTGGGTAACATCAGCACTTAGAGATATTATTTCTTCAATTTCTTTGTTTATATTTAATAAAGGAACTAATGTCATATTTAGATAATAAATTTCACCATTTTTATTTAAATTTGATACTATTCCATTCCAAATCTCTTTGTTTTTAATTGTATTCCACATATTTTGAAATAAACTATCATCGTTTTGTGGGTTTTTCACAATATTATGAGATTTACCAATTAAATCTTCTTTTGTATATCCGCTTGTTTTACAAAAATTTTCATTTACATACTTAATTATTCCATCTAAGTTTGTTGTACTTACAATTAATGATTCATCAATTGCATTTTTATATTGATGAAGAAGATTTATTACTTCTTGGTTCTCTTGTGTTCTTGATTCAAGTAATGATGAACGTTCCCTCAATAGAGCATTTAACTCTTCTGTATTAACAGTAATAGTATGCTCTAGGAATTTTCTTTCACTATCGTTATCCTCATATGTCGAAGATATATCTTTTAAAATATTAATCCATGAACTACTAAATGAAGAATATTCGAAATCTTTTCCAAAACTTCGTTTTAATTGTCTTTCTAATAAACGATGCATTAATTATGACTCATAAATAGTTGTTAATGTAATTGTCTGATTATGAAGTTGACAATTTAATAAATCATTTTGAAAAGGAGCTATTTCTCCATAAGAATAAAAGCCTGTTAAATGAACACTATTTCCTAATATTTCTTGTATAATTTCCAACTCATCATCAATTAACTGATTCATAACTATTTTTCTTCCAACACAACTTACTATTAATCCAAGGGCTGTTTTATCATTTATTTTTTCTATTACTTCAGCTGCTTTTCCAGCACCATTTATTAACTCATCAATATCTGGTTTCATAAGTCTTGCAATATATCCTTCTGGAACATCTCCTGCAAAAGTAATACTTTTTTCTTCTTCATTTATACCTAATAGTGTTCTTATTACTTCATTTGAGTCATAGGTTTCTTTTATATTTAAAGGAAATCTTAGTCCACTATTAGGCAATGAAGAAGCATGTTCTCCTAAATATTTTTTATAAAGATCAAGGGCTGGTTGATTATCTATTTCATAAAGTATATTTCCCTTTGATTTTGTAATAATTCTTTCAGCGCCAAATTCACTCCAACCTGCAAAACAACCACTTTGAATATTTAAAGAATCCCCATAAAATCCAACTGCGATAACAGTTCTATTTGAAGATAAATTATTAGCTATGACAAATGTTTCAAGAAATCTTGCCCCATCTCCTGCCATTCCTCCTGTTACTGATGTGAACTTATTTATTTTATTTATACCTTTTATTAATTCAGAACCATTAATCAATAAACCATCACTAATTATAAATATATGTTTTAAATTCTCTTTAGGAAGATTATTTATTAAATCCTCAGATAATTTTTCAATATTATCAGCATCATTAAAATTTATAGTTGAAAGTTCAACCCAAGCAGTATCAAAACATACAGCTGTTGACACAACAGGATACTCACTAACTTGAGAGTTCAAAATATTTCCAGATGAAGAACAACCTACTATTTTTGCATTTGGATATCTATTTTTTGTTTCTAAAAATATATTTTCATCTTTAATACTATCTGTATCTGCAAATAAAAAAACTATATTTACTTTTAGATAATCTTCCTTTTCTAGTTCAGTATTAACTGTTACCCATTTTTTATTATCATAAATTAAATTCTCTAATTTCATCTTAGTTTTCCTCTAAATCTTTTTTAATCTTTGTAAATATATTTCTTAGTTCTATAAGACTGAAACTATATTTTGATTTTTTTGCCTCATTTTCAATTTCATCTAATATTGAAGCACAAGTATCCATTCCTAAATTTGAACAGCTTCCTTTTATATAATGAGCTATTTTAGATATCTCATTACAATCTTTTAAATCTATAAAATTTTGTAATTTATCTAAATCATTATCAAGGGTTAGAAAAAAGTTATCTAACAACATATCAATTGTTAAGTCATCTAAAAGAAGTCTCTCTTTTATAATATTTTTACTAAATTTTTCTTCTATAAGAGTGCTTTTTTCAACATTATCTAGAGATATGTTATTATTACTATTTACTAGATATTTTTTTATTATATTTATTAATTTATCAAAATCAATAGGCTTTGATAAATAATCATCCATTCCACTTGATAAATATTTTTCTTTATCTCCTGCTATTGAATTTGCAGTTAGTGCGATAATTGGAATTTTATAATAATCATTTTCAATTTCTCTTATTGTTTTAGTCGCATATATTCCATCAACAATTGGCATATTGATATCCATTAAAATTAAATCAAACTTTCTTTTTTTATACATATCTATTGCTTCTTGACCATTTGAAACTAAAACAGATTTTAAACCAATTTTAGACAATAGAATTTCAATTAATTTTTGATTATTTGGATTATCTTCGGCAACTAAGATATCACCTTTTAAACTTTCAAGACTTGAAGAGTTATTTAAAACACTTTTATTTATTGTTGAATTATCAGCAATTATATTATAAATTTTTGAGCCATATATTGGTAAATCAAGATAATAATCTATATATGCATAAGTAGACTTATCTAAACTATCTTTTTCTCCAATAAAAACTATTTTTGAATTAATATTATATTTCTTAAATTCTATTAGTTTTAGCAATAAATCCGGAGTATCAAAACAGAAAAATATATCTACTTTTTTACTTAAAGCTTCTGCAAACTCATATACAGAACCAATTTTTTCAAGGTAATTTTTAACAATAGTTTTTATATTATCTTCATCATTAAAATATTCAGAAATAGCAAAACTTATATCATTTCTTTTTATATTTTCATCAAGTGCTTTTCCTATTTCAAAATCCACAATAAATGAAAACTCACTTCCATGATTTAGTTCAGATTTAATTTGTATTTTAGAGTTTAACATACTTACAATATCCCAACAAATTGCTAAACCTAAACCTGTTCCTCCAAACTTTCTTGTAATTCCAGAATCAGCTTGAGAAAATGGTTTAAAAATAATCTCTTCTTGTTCTTTACTTATACCAATACCTGTATCTTTAATTATAAAATTAATTTCTACTTTTTTATCATTCTTTTGTATTACTTTTACTTCAAAGTACACTTTTCCATTTTCAGGAGTAAATTTAATTGCATTACTTAAAAGATTTGATAAAACTTGTTGTAATCTAAATGGATCACTAATTATTACTTCAGGAAGATTTGGATCAACTATATATATAAATTTAATACCTTTTTCTTTGATATTTACAGAAAAAAGTTCAACTATATGCTCTGTTAAATTAAATAGAGAAAACTCTGTTTCTTCTAACTCAAACTTTCCATTTTCCATTTTTGAAATATCTAAAACATCATTAATAATATTTAATAAAGATTTTGCACTTCTTGATATTATTTTTGCATTCTCTTTTTCTTCTATATTTATATTAGATTCACATAAAATATCAGAAAAACCTATTATTGCATTTAAAGGAGTTCTTATTTCATGACTCATATTTGCTAAAAATGTTGATTTTGCTTTTTGTGCAATTTCAGCTTTTTGTTTTGCATCAACTAATTCAGTAATATCATATCTCAAAGATAAATACTCAACAATATCTCCATTATCATCTAGGATAGGAACAATTGTACTTGCAACATAATAAGCTTCACCATTTTTATTTATATTTTTTAATATTCCTTTGAATATTTTCTTTGCTTTTATAGTCGTCCATAAGTCTTGAAAAAACTCTTTTGGCATATCAGGATGTCTAACAATATTATGAGGTTTAAAAATCAATTCTTCTTTTGTATAGCCTGAAATCTCACAAAAAGTATCATTAACATAAATAATATTACCTCTTAAATCAGATTTGGAAACAATTGCACTTGAGTCAACTGCTTTTTTATATTCAAGAAGAAGAAGATTACTACTATTTAAATCTTTAGTTCTTTTTAAAACCTCTTTTTCTAATAATGCTGTTTGAGATTTAAGCTCTTTTTCTCTTTTTAAAAATAAAACTGAATAGTGAAGAATAAATGAAGCAATTACAAAAAGCATAAATCCTATAATTGATTTAATTTGAATAGGATTTAATAAAAACTGCTCTTCAAGGGGCATAATAACTTCAAAAGCACCTCTCACATCACCTAATTTCCAATCATTTTTAGGAGTATCTACTCTGTTATTATGACAATTAAGGCATTCTTGAGAAGTTAAAACATCAGATACAGTAACTCTTAAAACTTTTTTATTATTTACATAATCTTCTTTAACAAATGTTTCAGAAGGATTTTTTCTTAAAAATGACAAAGATTCTTTTTGATGTGTATCTAAAACTCTTTTTTGTCTATTGGGAAAAGGATAATCACTAAAAAAATTTACTGTAATTCCTCTTTCAGTACTTAATCTTTCACTTAGATTATAAATAACAGTTGCAGGAAGGGGAATTGTATTTGAAGCAATATCATGGTTATAATCAATGGCAATATCTGTTTTTGTTTTTAATTTTCTAACAATTGTCTCATTATAATAAGATCTAAATATTTTTAAATGATCTATTAAACTATATGATTCTAAAATGATTTTATCTTTTTGATTTTGTAAAGATAAAGTTGGTAAATAAAATATTACAAGAAGAGATAAAATAACAGAAGATACTGCTACTGGACCAATTATTGGATTTGTAATAGTTTTATAAATAAATTTAAACATCAAAATTAATCTTCTTTAAATTTATTATGAATATTAATTACCTCATTTTTATTTTCTATAAATAAATCAACAAGATTTGGATCAAAATGAGCACCTTTTTCTCTGATCAAAAAATCAAAAGCATCTTCTAAAGACCAAGCATTTTTATATGGTCTTGAGGAAGTAAGTGCATCAAATACATCTGCAACTGCAGTAATTCTTCCAAAAATTGGAATATTTTCACCTTTTAATCCATTTGGATAACCTGTTCCATCATATTTTTCATGATGATTATAAGCTATTACTCCACCTGCTTTTAAATATTTACTTTTAGAACCTTTTAAAATTTCATAACCTATTTTTGCATGATTTTTCATTATTGAAAATTCATCTTCATCTAATTTACCAGGCTTTAAAAGTATATTATCAGGTATTCCTATTTTTCCTAAATCATGAAAAGGAGAAGCATAAAAAATTATATCTTGTAAACTATCATCTAAGCCATATGAACTTGCAAGTAATTTACAATAATGAGCAACTCTTTGGGTATGTGCATTTGTTTCAGGATCTTTATACTCTGCGCTTTTACCCAACATTTGTAAAGTCTCATATTCTGACTCTTTTAGTCTAATTGTTGCAGATTTAACTTCATCTTGTAGAAGTAATGCTTTATCTTGTAATAAAAGTTGAGATTTTCTAAGCTTTAACATATTTATAATTCTTGCTTTAAAAGCAGGTGCATTAATAGGTTTACTTAAAAAATCATTTGCGCCATATTCTAAAGCTTTGATTTGAAGATTCATATCATCACCAACAGCAGTTAGCATAATAATAGGAGTGTTTTCATTTTTTTCTCTAAACCCTTGAATAAACTCTAAACCATTTATTTCAGGCATCATATAATCAACAATAACTAAATCATAATCTTTTTGAAAAGAAGCTTCTAAAGCCTCTTTAGGATTTAGAAAACTCTCTATTTCTAAATTAAGAATTTTTGCATAACTTTCAATAATTAAAAGATTTGTTTTATTATCATCAATAGAAATAATTTTCATATTTTCAACATTCATCATCAACTCCTAAATAAATATTAATTACTTAATCTAATCTACAATACAATACTTCATCAACAACCGCTTTTGCAATTTGATTAGTTTCTACAACCACATGCTCTAAATGTAAACCTTGTAAAGCTTCTTTATCGGCTTCACTAGTAACTGTTACAATTGTTTTACTATTATGTGTCAAATCACCAACTGCTTCACAAATTAAATGTAAAACTTCTGGATTATTAACAGCTACAATAACAGCTGACGCTTTTGTAATATTTACAGAATTTAAGATATGCCTTTGTGCTGCATTTCCAAAAACTATTGGTTCATTTCGCTCTTTACCTAACTGATAGAATTTAACATTATGTTCTAAAATTACATACTTTTGGCCAAAAGCTTTTAACTCTTGAACAATTGCTTGCCCAAATCTTCCATATCCTAAAACAACAACATGATTTTCTGTATCTTCAGAAACATTATGAGTAGTGGTAATCATCATAACATCCTCAGGGATTAATTTTGCTGCTGCTTTTGATAAATTTTTAAGAATAATTGGTGTTAAAATCATTGAAATAACAATTGTTACAATTAGAATTTGAGAATGAGTAGGATCAACTAAACTTTTACTTCTTGCTAATTCTAAAATTGCCAATGAAAATTCACCTATTTGAATTAACGATAATGCTGTTTTAAATGCTACTCTTTTATTATCTTCATATCTAACTAATCCATAAATAACAGCAAATTTTATACCCATAACTACAGGTAATAATAAAATAATTACTAAGAAATAATCATAAATTATTTGAAAACTAATTTGCATACCAACAGTGATAAAAAATACACCTAATAAAATATTTCTAAAAGGAATAAGATCAGCTTCAACTTGATGTTTAAATTTTGTCTCAGCAATCATCATACCTGCAATAAATGCTCCAAGTGAATATGAAAATCCAAAATAATAAGCTAAATATGCAGAACCCATTGCTAATAATAAAACTGATGCCACAAAAAGTTCATCTGATTTAGTTGAAGATACATATCTTAAAAAAGGCTCTAATAAATGTTTACCACTAAAGTACAATAAGGCAAGTAATATAGCTGCTGCAAAAATAGTTTTACCAATTGTTAAAGTTAAATCTCCTTCTTCTGTCATAGAGAAAAATGAAATCATTAATAAAATAGGTATAACTGCAATGTCTTGCATAATTAAAATACCAAGAACTCTTCGTCCATAAGGCTTATTTATCTCTTTTGTTTCGTTAAATGTTTTTAAAACAATGGCTGTTGAAGATAAGGCGAGTGCTGTTCCTATAATCATTGCTGTTTGTGTTGTTAAACCAATTATAAATTTTGCAATTAAAAAAACAAACACTGTTGTAATAATTATTTGTAAACTTCCTGTTAAGAAAACTTCTCTTTTCATTTTTTTTAAATGGGCAATAGAAAATTCTAATCCAATAGTAAACATTAGAAAAACAACTCCAAATTCAGCTATTTCTCTTAATTCATGATTATTAACAGCATTGTGCAAATTAAAAGTATATGCAATAATTGTACCTGTAAGTATATACCCAATAATAGTAGGTAGATGTACCTTTTTTAAAATTAAATTCAAAATTAATGCAATAAGTGTAGTTGATACAATAATCCCTAACATTAAATTATCTCCTTTAAATTTTATTTGTAGTGCATTTGCTTGTATCCTTCTAACCTTTTTTTATAGGCAGAATTTAACATTGCATTTTTGGAATCAAGAAAATCAATGGCTAAACACTCTTGATTTCCACGTCCTATTCTTCCTAAATATTGAACAAGTCTTCCATAATAAGAAATTGGTGTAGCAAACATAATTGTATTTAAATGTGGAAAATCAATCCCTTCTCCAAAATATGAAGTTGTTGCTATTATTAAAGATTTATCTTTAACTAAATTCATATTTTCAACTTGCTCTTTTTTATTTAAGCTTCCGTGAACACAAATATAATCAATATTTTCTTTTTGTAATAAATTTTCAAGAATATTTATATGCTCTATTCTATCTGTTAAAACTAAAATTTTTCTTTTTATATTAGTTTTAATAGCATTAATTATTAAATTATTTCTATTTTCATCAATACATAGCTCATTTATTATTGTAGCATAATTATCGGCATTACTTTCAAATTGTGTTCTTATTATTTGTACTTTATTTGTATGTGTTTTTTTCTTTTTATATTCATAAGAAATTTCACCTAGTTGTTGATATAAGATTGGTTGAAGTTCATCTTTTCTATTTGGTGTTGCACTTAATCCTAATAAATATTTACCTTTAAAATTCTTAATAATTTGCTCAAATGTAATTGCTGGAATATGATGACATTCATCAACTATAACAAAAGAATAGTTATTTATTATATCGGGATCATTTTTTAAACTTTGCATTGTTGCCACATCAATGCTTCCATTTAATTTATTATGACCTTTTCCTAAATAACCAATATCTTTTTTTTCATATCCAAAATAATCAACAAATCTTTCAATCCATTGGTTTAAAAGCATATTTTTATTTACAACGATTATAGTGGAACAAGCTCTTATTTCAAATATTTTAGCACCCAAAAGTGTTTTTCCAAAACCAGGAGGTGCAACACAAATTGATAAATCTGTTTTTTTTATCTCTTTTATTGCATCATTTTGTTCAGGTCGTAGATTAAATATAACTTTTTTTGTTTCAATTTGTTTAAAATATCTATTATCTATAAATGAAAAATCAACTGCATTAATATTAAAAAAATCAACGAGTTGCTCTTTTAAACCACGAGGAAGAATAAGATAATTTTCATTCTCTTCAAAAGATCTTATATATTTTGGAGTATTATATAAAGGTTTTCGCAAACTTAAAAGTGTTTTTATTTGAGGATTTTCAAAAGTCGCAAAAGATTTTAATTTATTTATTAATGATTTTGATAAATTTAATGTTGGAATGTAAATAGAGTCTTCTAAAAGAATTTCAATTTTATTTAAAGGAAAAACTATTTTTTTATACTCTTTTTCAGAATTTACAGCACTTGTACTTTCAGCAAAATTACATACTATAAGCGATGAAACTTTTTGAACATTATTTAAAACTTGCCATTGATCATCATATATTTTATTTGTATTTACATCAATAAATATAGTTTTATTTTTATCTCTATATTTTAAATTTAATGGAAGTTCTAATGGGTTACCTAAACTCTCTTTTGTAGCAAATTCTTTATTTGGATAAATTTTAGCTGTTATATTTGCCTTTCTTAAAATATAAGAAGCAAAATTAAAAACTATATTTGAAGAAAGTTCTTCTTCTAAAAAAATCCATACGAATAAAGAGTTATGAGAGTTTAACTCATAATAAGCTTTTATATTTAATGAGTTTAGAACTATTTGTAATTTAAATTTATCTTCATCTAAAATTTCAAAGACAACAAACTTGGACATATTTTTTTGATTTATGCAATATGTCGCTAAAAAAGAAATTCCTCTTAAATGCTCTTCTATTTCTCTATTTGTAAAAGGTAAATAATCTTCACCTCTAAAGGTAGTAGTTACGGGATAAAAACCTTGTTTTGTACCATCTTGACTTATCCATTTTTTAGCAAAGATATCAAATCTTCCTATAAATAAAGATTTAAAAAGTTCAATTTTTTCATCTTTTGAAAATTTATTTTTAACTAAAATTGATTCTTTTTCACTTTTTATTTGCTCTTTAAGAAGCTCAATTTCTTCTTCAATTTTATTTTTTTGAATATAAAGATTTTCTAATTGTTGTTCAAGATTTATCATGATTTACAGTACTTGGAGCTAAAAGTATTTTATTAAGTTTATTCTCAACTTCAGTATATCTACTTTTTAACTGTGAATTTTTTTTGATACCTTTACCTTCAAATTGACCATTTTTCTCAATTTCAAGTTCATTATATCTTACCTCTCCAATTACCTTTCCCTTTGATAAAATCTGAATTTTATCACAATCTATTTTTCCATCAAACAAACCATTTACAATTAGATTTTTCGCTTGAACATCACCAATAATTTCACCTGTAAGACCTATTGAAACAACTTCAGCATCTAAAATAACACCTTCAAATTTGCCATTAATTAAAACTGTACCTTTAGCATTTATTCCACCTATAATACAGGTTCCTAGAGGAATTATTGTAGTGACGTTTGTTGATGATTGCTTATCAGATTTACTAAAGACTCCCATTCAATTTTCCTCTCTTTTTTAAATATTTGCTCAAAGTTTGTAAATTGCCAATTCATAAAATTCTTTGGATTTAAAATCTTATTTATAAATTTAACTTCATAGTGTAAATGAGGAGCTGTACTTCGTCCTGAATTTCCAACAAGACCAATAATATCACCTTTTTTTACAATATTTCCAACATTCAAATATGTTTTCGACATATGTGCATAAATTGTTTTAAAACCATAATTATGAATAATTTTTATAACTCGTCCATAATCTCCCACATTTGAGGGTTCGACAAATTCGACTATACCATCAGCAGTTGCTTTTATTGGAGTTTTCATAGGAGCTGGAATATCAATTCCTCGATGAAATTGATTTTTCTTTGTAATTGGATTTGTTCTATAACCAAAGCCTGAAGATATAGAAATATTTTCTAAGGGTAAGCCATTGGGAATTACTTTAAGTGTAAAATTTTTCTTATTTTCATCAATAAATTTTAGTGTATTTTCACTAATTTCATCTTCAGAAGCATCACTATCTACTCCAATTATTGAGTATACATCATCAAGTTTTGAAGCTAACTCTTCTATATCTTTTAACTTATTATTAATTTGCAAAGTATAAATATTTTCTAACTCTTCCAATTGATAAGCTTTTGCTTCTTTAATCTGTTCTATTCCACTATTTAAATAAGAAATAAATAAGAAGCTTCCACCTAAGGTAAAAAATACAATAAATAAAATAACTATAATGAATTTTCTTACAAATTGATGTACATTGTAAGATTTAGTTCCATTCACATCTGATATTGTTATTATTAGCCTATTTTTCATCAAACCCAATCAAAGATAAAAATTTTTCAACAACTAAAAATGAACCAAAAACCAAATATTCTTGATCTTCTTGTAAATTAATTGTTTCTTCATTTATTATATTTAATTGTTTTATAATTTTTAATAAACTATTTTTATCTACAATTCTTTTATCTTCTAAAGGTATGATTATTATTTTACTAATAATTGGTTTTAATATTTTTAAAACTTCTTCATAATCTTTATCTTTATATGAATTGTAAATAAGTGTGATTTTTCTATTTTCAAACTCTTTTACAATAACTTGTGCAGCAAGGGGATTGTGTCCAACGTCTATTGTTATATTTGATCTTAGTTTTTGACATCTTCCAAAAAGTTTAACATCATCAAATAATTTCAAATCAATGTCTATTTTCAACTCTTCTAAACAAGCAATTACTAAGTGTAAATTCCTTTTTAAATAAGAAGCAAATTTATCATTTAATTGATACTTTTCAAACTCTTTAACTTCTATTATTTCAATATTTCTATTTCTTTGCTCTAATATCTGCTGTTTAACATCATATGCTGTTTTAATTACATCATCAAAAACTTGGTATCCAATAAGCATTTTATTATCAACTGAACGCATTTTTGTAGCAGCTATTTCACTTACTGTGTTTCCTAAAAAACTTTGATGGTCAAGACCTATTGTTGTAATTAAAGACAAATTATTTTCTACCACATTTGTAGCATCAAATTCTCCGCCAAGCCCTGCTTCTAAAACCAAATAATCAAAATCTTTTGATAAATAAAATGCTAATAATGTTGTGTATTCAAAATAAGTTAATTTACTTAATAATTCTATTGGATATAACTCTTGTAAAAACTTATGGGCAAGTTGAAGATTGTCATCACTAACATCATTTCCATTTATCCAAATTCTTTCATTAAATTTCATAATATGAGGAGAGCTATAGTGTAAAACTTTATAATTTTTTTTATGTAAATAGTGGGCTAAAAATCTTCCAGTACTTCCTTTTCCATTTGTTCCAACTATATGTATAACAAAAGGAAGAGTAATTTTTCTAGATAATAAAGCCCAAGAAGATTTTACAATAGTAAAATCTATCTTATCGTAGTAAAGAGTTTTGTGTTCCAAAAACTCTTCTAAGGTAGCTTTTTTTAAATCAACTTGCATATTTTATTTAAATGAAGATACTGCAATTTTCGATAAAACTTCATCAAAGGCATTCTTTGCTGCTTGAGTAATTCCATCATATCTTTTTGTTTCAGTAATTGTTGTTCCATCACTAATAGAGAAATCATACTCACCATCAACAGTAAAAGATTTTCTTATTCCGTCATCTTTTCTAAAATATTTTACTCCAAGAACTACAACTACATTATATAGTTTATTGTATCCATCTGTTGTATATGATAGAGTCTGAAAACTTATTGATTTTATAGAAATATCCATTACTACATCTGCATTTTCTTCACTATTAACTAAATTTGAACCTAATTTTTGAATCAATAATTTATTCATTTCATCTTTTACAATAACAGAGTTTTTTGGATCAGTTAAACTAACTATTGTTCTTACGAAAACATTACCTTCCATCTCTTTTTTTGCATAATACGTTGATGGCTTATAACCACAAGATACTAAAGAAAAAGATATTGTAAAAGTAAAAATTACAAACAGCATTTTTTTTAAAATATGCATATTTTTCATTATCCTTTTATTACGAAGTTCACAAGTTTATTAGGAACTACAATTTCTTTTATAAGTTCACTATTACCTAACCATTTTGCAGCTGCTGTTTTTGCAAGAGCTAAGATCTCTTCTTTTGAAGTTTCTGGAGCTACTTCAATTTCACATCTTTTCTTACCATTTACAGTAACTGCTAAAACAATAGAATCAAGAGTAAATACTTCTTCTTTAATCTCTAATTTTGTATCAAAATTTGAAAGTTTAAACAATTGATTTGATAATTCCCAACAAGCATGGGGAATAATAGGCTCTAAAATATTTGTTAAAACATAATATCCTTCACTCCACACAGCTTCATTTTTTTGAGCTTGTAATGCATTTAAAGCTTCCATACAAGAAGCAATTAGAGTATTAAAAGTATAAGTTTTTGTAAATACTTCATTTGATTTTACAAGAGCTTCATAAACTTTTTTTCTAGCTTCTTTTTCTTCTTTATTTAAACTTGAGTGATCAATTGATGCAAAAGTATCTAAACCATTAGAAGTTACATTAGCAGCTCTTTCATAGAACTTTTTAATAAATCTATAAGCACCATCAACTGCAGAATCATTCCACTCTAATTCTTTTGTTGGAGGTGCAGCAAACATCATAAATAATCTTGCAGTATCAGCACCATATTTTTCAACGATTAAATCAGGATCAACAACATTTCCTTTTGATTTTGACATTTTTGCACCATCTTTTAAAACCATACCTTGAGTAAGTAGTTTTTTAAAGGGTTCTCTAGAATTTGTATATCCTAAATCGTTTAATACTTTTGTAAAGAATCTTGCATATAAAAGATGTAAAATTGCATGTTCAATTCCACCAATATATTGATCAACATTCATCCAATAATCACTATCAGATTTTGAAATACCAACATCATTCCAAGATTTTGGATTTGTTGCATATCTTAAGAAGTACCAAGAAGATTGAACAAAAGTATCTAAGGTATCTGTTTCTCTTAAAGCTGGTTTACCACAAGATGGACAAGCACAATGTTTCCAAGTTGGGTGTAAATCTAAAGGATTTCCTTCACCTGTAATTTCAACATCTTCTGGAAGTGCTATTGGTAAATTCTCAATTTTTTCAGCAACTAATCCACAATCATCACAGTGAACAAAAGGAATTGGTGCTCCCCAATATCTTTGTCTTGAAACACCCCAATCTCTTAGTTTAAAATTAACTTGTTTTGTACCAACAGAATTTTGTTCAAAGTGATACAAAATTGCTTTTTTAGCTTTTGTATTTGGAAGTCCCGTAAAACTCTCACTATCAATTAATTTCCCCTCACCCGTATATGCTTCTGTTTGATTTTCAATGATTCCATCGTTTCCGACAATAACTTGTTTTATTGGTAAATCATATTTTTTTGCAAACTCAAAATCCCTTTGATCATGTGCAGGAACTGCCATAACAGCTCCTCCACCGTAAGAGCTTAATACAAAATTAGCTACCCAAACAGGAACTAATGCACCAGTTAGTGGATGAACAACATCAATTTCTAAAGAGATTCCTTCTTTATCTTGTGTTGCTCTATCCCTTTCACTGATTTTTTGCATATCTTTTATAGCTTTGATTTTTTTCTCAGGTAATAAATTATTTTCTACCATATATTTTACAATTGGATGCTCAGGTGCTAAAGCTGAGTATGAAACACCATAAATAGTATCAGGACGTGTTGTAAATACAAAATACTTAGTAAATGATCTTTCTAATTTAGCTTTTGAATCATGAGATAATTCAAATTTAAACTCTAAACCTTCACTTCTTCCAATCCAGTTTTCTTGCATTGTTAAAACTTGAGATGGCCAATCCTCTTTTAATAACTCTAAATCATCTAAAAGTTCTTGTGCATATTTTGTAATTCCTACATAATATCCAGGCATTTCTTTTTGTTGAACTTCATTATCACATCTCCAACAACACCCCTCTTCTACTTGCTCATTTGCTAAAACTGTGTGACACTCTTCACACCAGTTTACAGTAGTTGATTTTCTATATAGTAGTTTTTCTTCATACATTTTAATGATGAACTCTTGTTCCCATTTTGTATAAAGTTCATCACTTGTTGCAAATTCTCTTGTTTCAGAGAAAGATAAACCTAAAGCTTTTAGTTCATCTCTCATATAATCAATATTTTCATAAGTCCATTTTTTTGGATGTAATTTATTTTTTATTGCTGCATTTTCAGCTGGCATTCCAAAACTATCCCAACCAATTGGGTGTAAAACGTTAAAATTCTCTTTTCTAAAATGTCTTGCAAATGCATCACCTAAACAATAGTTTCTAACATGTCCCATATGTATTCTTCCACTTGGATAAGGAAACATACTTAGTATATATTTTTTTTCTTTTGTTTGATCATCACTTGGCTCAAAAGATTGATTTTCACTCCAAAAATTTTGCCATTTTTTTTCAATATCTTTTGAATTATATTCCATTAAAATTCTTCCTTGTCTTGACTTTTTGCGCTCTCTATTAAGGCTAATGCTACAGAGAAAATATTAGCAACAATTGCGCCTATTGCTAAAGATATAGTTAAAGGTAAATCATTTGTAAATGTAAGTACCAAAAATGCTGGGATTAAGTGTAAGTCAGCAACTAACGAACTAGCTAGCAATTCAGCTGCAAGTAAATTTTTAACACCGAGTTTAAGTATTGTTGAAATCACATTAACACCTGCTGCTACAAATAAGGCAATTGTATTTGGCTCGTATAAGAACCCTGCTGTTGTTGTTAAAGACATTAGTGAAAAGAAAATATAAGTTACTTTACCCCAATCCATTTTTATCCTTTAAATATAATTTTTGCTTTTGTTAGAGTAATTATAATAGCTAAAAAATGATAAAAAATTGCTTTTCGAAGAGCTTAACAAGTTACGTTATTCCTATTTTTAATTGCTACTAGCATTTTGTAAAGTAAATAGAATATTATAAATTTAAGTAATATTTGAATAATCATATAAAACCCAAAGCCACCTAACGTTACTTCAAATATATTTAAATTATGTAATAAAAGATTAAAAGATAAATCATGGGTAAACAATAAATAAATACACACAGATACATAAAGGGTAAATGTAAAAAATTGATTTTTTTGCATAAATATAAAATTGTAAATACTGTACCAAATAAATAATACTATTGATATAGCTATTAAAAGTTCTTTATAAATACCATCAGGTATATACTCAATATAAGCCTTACCAGCATCTAGAAATTCATACTCTATTATTGAAGATAAAAACTCAAGAACTAAAACCCAATTTAAAGCTAAAAGCCAATTTTTACCATTATCTGATGTTATTGCATCAAATTTATATTTTAATTCTTTAAATGAATAATTATTTTTATTTACACTATTTTCTTGCATATTTTTTTCCTATTTTAGAAATAGAATTTTTTTTGTTTTATTAACTTTTATTATATCAAATTAATTTATTAAAATATATTATGAAGTTCGTTGACTTCAAGCTTTTTTACTTTTCCTTTTAGTAAAGAAAAAGTAAAAAGCATCACAACAAACAAATCCAAAAAAAAAGGAAAGAACAAAAAGTTCTTTCCTTTAATTAAAATATAATTTTTAAACTAAAAAATAAAATCAAACAGTACCTTGTTCATACATAGATCTAATTTTTTCTTTTTCTCTTTGTCTTTTAATTTTTTCAGCTTCTTTAGCTCTAAAATCATCAAGAGAGAATCTTAATTGAACTAAAAACGAAGCAGCTACGAAAATTGAAGAATAAGTTCCTACAATAACTCCTACGAATAAAGTGAATGAGAAGCCATAAATAATTTCTCCACCAAAAAGTAATAAAGTCGTAACAACAAACATAACAGTTAAAGACGTAAGTGTTGTTCTTGATAAAGTTCTAGTAACAGATAAATTTATCACATTCTCTAAAAGATTATCTTTTGTATTTTGAATATTTTCTCTAATTCTATCAAATACAATAATAGTATCATTAATAGAATATCCAAGAAGTGTCAAAATTGCAGCTAAAATATCTAAGTTTACTTCAATATTAAATAAACTAACAGCACCCATCGCAATTGTTGCATCGTGAACTAAAGCCAAAATTGAAGCTACTGCAAATCTCCATTCAAATCTAAATGATACATAGATTAGCATAGCAAGTAAAGACAAACCTAGTGCCATTAAACCTTTTTCTCTAAGTTCGCCACCAACTTTTGGACCAACCATATCAACTCTTCTAACTTCGAAATTACCTGTTGATGCTAAAATTTTATGCATTTCATCACCAATATCATTTACTAAATCAGCTGAGCTTCCAGTAATTCTAATAACAACTTCTTCGTCACTTCCAAATTTTGTTATAGAAGCATTATTGTATTTTGTAGCCTTTAATGTATCTCTAATATCATTAATTGGCGCTGCTTTTTCATATTTTACTTGGATAATTGTTCCACCAGCAAAATCAATTCCGAAATTTAAACCTTTTGTTAAAAGCAAAATAATTGATGCTATTACTAAAATACCAGACAGACCTAAAAAGGCTGTTCTTTTACCCATAAGATCATATATTTTTTCTGTTTTAAATATTTCCATTATTTCACTCCAAACCATTTATTTAGATTTTTATCTCTAGTAATTTTAGGTAATAATGCTTCATACATACCATGCGTTCCCAGAATTGCTGTTAACATTGAAGTTAAAATTCCAATAGAAATAGTAATGGCAAAACCTTTAATAGGTCCTGTTCCATAAGCATATAAAATCATTGCAGCTAAAAGTGTAGTAATATTTGAATCTACAATTGCTCTAATTGCATTTGAATAACCATCTTCTATAGCTTTTGCAACCGATGCGCCATCATGTAATGCTTCTCTAATTCTTTCAGTAATAATAACATTTGAATCAACTGCCATACCAATAGTAAGTACAATTCCTGCCATACCAGGAAGAGTAAGTGTTGCTCCAAACATTGCCATAACTGCAATAATAATAAATACGTTTGCAACAAGAGCAATATTTGAAATTACTCCTGCTCGTCTATAATAAATTATCATAAATATAAATACTATTAAAAATCCTGAAACTAAAGCAATAGTAGATGATCTAATTGAATCAGCTCCTAATGATGGCCCAACACTTCTTTTTTCAAGTAAGTTAACAGTTGCAGGTAATGCTCCACTTCTAAGAGCAATTGCCACATTTCCAGCTTCAGCAACTGTAAATCCACCTGAAATTTGACCACTTCCACCACCAATTCTTTCTCTAATATTTGGTGCTGAATAAACTTTTCCATCTAAAACAACTGCCAGTCTTTTTCCTACGCTTTTACCTGTAAATTCACCAAAAATTCTAGCACCAGTTGAGTTTAGAGTAAAGTTAATAATCGCTTGATTAGATTGGTCAAAAGCAACTTGAGCGTCTATAACTTGAGAACCATTTAAAATAGGAATTTCCTTTACAAGGTATTTAATATTAGGATTATTTGTATCTTCTAAAATAATATTACCATAAGCTGCTGCTTGTGATGATGTCATTGTATTTACTTGATCAGCTCTTTCTTCATCAACAGCCATTAACTCTAAGTTTGCAGGTTTTGAGATTAACTCACGTGCTGCTTTTTCATCTTCTACAGTTTTAATTCCTGGAAGTTCAACAACTATTGCTTCTTCACCTTGTCTTAAAACACTAGGTTCTGATAAACCAAATTGAT
>CBFHMY010000025.1:0-26683 GCA_965657055.1 uncultured Aliarcobacter sp.
TGCTTTTACATATGATCCATCTGCTAGTACTGCGAATACTTCGATTGTTATTGTATCTGCTTCTTCAGGTGGCGTTGTTGGATCTGTTGCATCTGTAATTGTTGTTACTACATCATTTGTACTATATTTTACTTCTTCATATTTTGAAGCATTTGTTAATGAATCTGCTACTACTGATACATTAAATGTCTCACCATTATCTGCAAATATATCATCTATTGAAGAAGACGTAAATGTTGTTCCTAATACAACTGTTTGTGTTCCTACATTTGTATTATCTGCAGTTCCATCAGCAGCATTTGCTTCTGATATTTTTACATCTACACTTTCACTTGGTTGAGTAGCTAAAATATTTCCATTTTTATCTACTGCTAATGCTACATATGTTCCTGTAATATTTGCTGTTCCTGCATCATTTTGTTCTGATATCTCATTTGCTTTTACATATGATCCATCTGCTAGTACTGCGAATACTTCGATTGTTATTGCAGTATCTACTGAATAACCTTCTGTATCTGTAGCTGTTGCACTATTTCCTAATGTATCCGTTGCTGTAACTTTTGCATCAATTACTTTATCTGAATCTGCGACTAAATCTGATCCTGGTACTTCAATTGAGAAGACTAAATCTCCTGTTACTGGATTTACTACTACAGGTCCAGTGAAATCTTTTCCATTTACGGTTAATGTTACGATATCACCTACTTTTACATCACCACCAACAATTCCTGTTACTGGAATATTTTGAGTTAATTCTACTGCATTAATAATATCATCAGCTGTAATATTTGGATCTAGCGTAATTGTTGCTGTAATAGTAGGAGTAACAACTGTAGCGGCAACTGCAAGAGTAGGTCCTGTTTCTACAGGGATAGTACTAATTGATTCACTTAAATTTTCCCAAATATTAGTATCTGCAATACCATTTAAAGAATCATTTAATGAAGAAAAAATCGAGTTAAAAGTTGAACCATTTCCTGTGGCTGTACCTTGTCCAGCACCCGCACCTGGACCAGCTGCTGCGGCATCAAGAGACTCAATTAATGTTTGAAAATCTGAAATTAAAGCTAAATCACCCGAATTACCTACATCTGAACCTAATTCAACTGGTTTAGAAATTATAGCTTCCAATCTATCAATAATTTCACTACCATTAAAAGCTTCATTGTCAAGTAATGTATCTATATCTTTATCACTAACATTTTTGTTAATAATTATAGCAGTTGGATTTTCTGAGTCAGGAATATTTTCTTGTAAAAAAGGAACAATATTTTTTAATTCTACTTTTACACTTTTTCCTTCAATATTAAAAGTCAGCTCTACTGATTTTTGATTATCTTTAAAACTCAAAACATAATTTGTAAAACCTTTAGAAAAGATATATTGTTCACCTTTATTGGTGTTAAATAATAAATCTTTATTTAAATCCATAACTTCTTTCATACCAGCAGGTGATTTTATTGTTAATTTCATCTTCAAATTCTCCATTTATATTTTAAGTAATTTTAATCGATTTCATATTCATAAGAATAGAATACTTCTATATACTGTTATATTATACAAATAAAGTCTCTAAAAAGTTTTTATTTTATTAAGATAAGGGGAAAAGCAATAAAAATAATTTATTACCTTTCGTGTAAAGAGTCTTGTTTTACTTTCAATATTGGTTTTAAAATAAAGTCCAAAATAGTCTTCTTTCCTGTTACGATATCAACAGTTGCTATCATTCCTGGAATAATTGGTAATCGCTTACCTTTTCTTTCTAAATAGTTCTTATCTGTCTTCACTAGGACTCGATAATAACTTTTTCCTTCTTTAGATTCTTTATCGATAATAGTATCAGCAGATATCTCAACAATTTTGCCTACAAGACCACCATAAATTGCAAAATCATAAGCTGTAATCTTAATAATTGCTTTTTGACTAGGATTGATAAATGCAATATCTTTAGGATCAATTTTCGCTTCAACAACTAAAGCATCACTTAAAGGCACGATTTCAATTAAATCAATACCTGACTGAACAACTCCACCTATTGTATTAAAATTTAATTGTTTAATAATACCATCAACAGGAGAAGTAATGGTTGTTTTGGCAACTTTATCCCTATCTCCAACTAATTTAGCTTCAAATCTATTTACTTGACTAACAGCTTTTTGTAATTCATTTGAGGCATCAGATTTAAAAATATTAATTTTTTCTTTTATTTTATTTTGTGCTTCGTTAATTGCATAATTAGATCTAGAAATAGATAATTTAGCTGTTTGTAAATCACCTTTTGTTTGATTATATTCTTTTTCTATATTTAATAAATCATAATTAGATTTTATACCTCTTTCAACGAGTTTTCGGATAGTCTTTCTTTGTTCTTCAATAAAACCTAAACTATCAGTTAATTTTCTAATGGTACTTTCAATTTCTCTTAACTCTTGTATTTTTTGATTTTCTTGACTTTTAAGAACATTAATCGAAGATTTTAATTCTCTAAATCTATTTTCTAATAATAATTTTTCATTAATATAATATTTAGAATCATCACTTAATACTTTTTCATCAAATTTCATTTCTGGTAATTCATTGTCAATATCAATTGTAGATTCAATTTCTAATCTAGTCTTTACTGCTAATAAAGATAAATATTCTTGTTTATTTTCTTCTAAAGAAGCTTGAAATCTTGTTGTATCTATTTTCATTAAGGGATCATCAAATTTAACAATATCTCCTTCTTTAATAAATATTTCAGAAATAATTCCTCCATCTAAAGATTGTACCGTTTGAATTTTATCTGTTGGAATTACTTTTCCATTTCCTCTTGCTAGTTCATCAATCTCTGCAAAAGCAGCCCAAATAAGAAAAATAGTAAATATTCCACTAATTAAGAGAAACAGAACTTTACTTGTATTACCTGGTTTTTCATTTGAATTTGCATATGATGAATAGATAAATTCTAAATCTTTTTCAGCTTCCCCTTCTAGTCCATATAATTCTTTTATTTTATAAAAAAATGATTTTCTTTTTTTTTCTTTTTTATCTATTTTTACAGTTTCTTTTGAAATATTATTACTAACATTTTCTTTTTTAGCAGAAAAAACTTCTTTCCTAACTTCTGTTTCTCCTGCAATAATTAAATGCTCTTCATCAGTAGAAATATTATTTTTATCTAATGCATCTTTTTCAATTTTCATTTCAACCTTCTTTACTAGTAAAAACAGTTTCTTTGGGTCCATCAACTATGATTTTTCCATTATCTATAATTATAACTCTATCAACAAGTTGTAATAATGATGTTTTATGGGTTACAACAATTAAGGTTTTATCAGAAACAATGTTTTGTAATCTATTTATAAAAGATTTTTCTGTTTGTTTATCCATTGAATTTGTTGGTTCATCAAGCATTATAATATTTGGATCAGAAATTAAAGCTCTAGCTAATGTAACAGATTGTCGCTCACCACCAGATAAACCTTCTCCTCTTTCTCCAACAAGCAAATCATAACCCGCTTCATGTTTTCCCAAAAACTCATCTAATCCTGCAATTTTTGATACTCTAAGTAATTCTTCATCAGAAATATATTGTTCACCAATTGTTAAGTTATCTTTGATTGTACCCATAAATAGAAATGGCTCTTGAGGAACATTTCCAATGGCATGTCTTAAATCAGTAGGATCAATTTGTCTTACGTCTAAACCATCTATTAAAACTGAACCACTTGTTGGTTCATATAAATTCATAATTAATTTTAATAAAGTAGATTTTCCTGAACCAATTTTTCCTAAAATCGCTACTTTTTCACCCTCTTTTATTTTTAGATTAATATCTTTTAGAGTTTGATGATTTTGATCTTTATATGAAAATTGAACATCTTTTAATTCAATATCACCTTTTAAATTTGGTCTACTAATATAAGCTTTATTCTCTTTTTCAACAGGCATTCTCATAACCTCATCAAGATTATTTAAAGATAACATTGTTCTATCAAATTTTATAATCATTCCTACAAGTTGAGAAATTGGAGCAATTACTCTTCCATTTAAAATCATAGCTGCAATAATCGCTCCCATTGTTATTTCACCATCTTTTGCAAGATAAACACCACCTGCAACAATTGCAATATTTGAAAACTGTGAAATAAATGCGGTTAAATATGTAATTGTCTGAGATAAGAAATGTCCTTTATCTGCAAAATGTACTGTTTTACTAACTGAATTATCCCAATGGGTTTTCATTCTATTTTGAGCTTTTACACTTTTTATAATTTCTAATCCAGAAACTGTCTCAATTAATGTAGTTTGTTTTATTTGTTCTTCTTTTACAGACTTTTCAATTATTGCTTTTAATGGTCTTTGTAAATACCAAGAAATAAGTAAAGATATAACTACCGTTGCAATTGTTATATATGCCAGGGGACCTGCTATGAAAAAGATAACCATTATAAAAATAATAACAAAAGGAAGGTCTACAATGGCTGCAATTGTTGCACTTGTAAAAAATTCTCTAACACTTTCAAAAGATTGAAGCCTACTAACAAACTGTCCTGTTGAAGCAGGTTTTGCTTCTAGTTTTATGTTCAATAAATGACTAAATATCTTATTTGACATAATCGTATCAGCTCTTTTACTAGCAATTCCTAAAAAATGTGATCGTAAAATTTTTAGTAATAAATCAAAAAACATCACTAATGAAATACCAATAAATAAGGCCCATAATGTTTCAATAGCATTATTAGGTAATACCCTGTCATATACATTCATTGTAAATAAAGGAGTAGCTAGAATAAATAAATTTATAAATAAAGAGACAACAATAACTTGTTTATATATTCCTTTATTTCTTATTATTGTTCCCCAAAACCATTCTTTTGGATTTGCAACAACTACTTCTTTTTCTATTCTATTATTAAAATTATATTCAGGCTTTATAATTATAACTTCACCTGTATATTCACTTTGTAGTTTTTCAATTGTAATATCTATTTCACCAGAGATTAAACCAGGAATTACAACATTTGCCGTTCCCTTTTCTAAATCATAATTAATTAAAACGCAAGCTCTATTTTTATCTAAAATTAAAACAGAAGGAAGTGCAAGTTTTGTGATATCTTTTATTTTTTTTCTATTAACAGTTCTTGTTGTCAATCCAATCTTGGAAGACGCTTGATGAAACATTGAAATATTCATTGAAGTATTGTGTATAGGCAAGCCAAAAGTTAAAGACTCAGCTGAAGTTTCTCTATTATGGTATTTAGATAAAAAAAGTAGACAACCTAAAAGGTCATCTACTTTTCTTCTATCTTTTAAATTTCCTAATGTCTCATTTTCTATTAAATTAGAATCATTCTTTTCCAATATTTACCTTTTTATTAGGAATCCTATTATTAATTATACTTTGAATATAATTTTTGATGTTTTGCTATTGTATCAACATAAGGCTGATTAGCTTTAACGGCTGCAGGTAAATTACCTATGGCAGCTTTCGCATCTTCAACAGATTTAAATATACCATAAATAACCTTAGCACTTTTCATCTCAGGACCGAAAGAATAAGTATTTGCCCCTTCTAAATTATTTTCACTAGCATACGTATTTGCTGCATCTAATCCATTAGTTGTAGCTATGTTGATTGTATAATATCCTTCAGGTGCATCTAAAAAAGAATTTTGTTTCATTTTATTGCTAACTTCTTTTGATATAGGTATTATTTTTTCTTTAATTATTTCTTTTTTTACAGGAGTAGGTTCATCACCTAATAAAGCTTTTAATTCGTTCGAAGTTGTATCTTCTTGTTTTTTCTCTTTTAAATTCATACTTAAAGCTTTACTATCAGAACAAACATTATTATTTGGATCTAATACAGTTGGAGTTAATATTGATAATGAATTTAAAATCGTGTAATAATTTGAATATAATTCATATTCTCTATTTAATAAACTTTTCTTAGCTTCATATAATACAGTTTGAGCATCTAAGATATCAACAAAAGTTCTAGTTCCTGCTTCAAATTCACTTTTATATACATCTACAATGTTTTCATTTGCAACAACATATTTTTTAAGAACATCAATTCTTTCTTTATTTTTTAGAAATCTTTGATAATTTACTTTCATTGCCTCTACAACTTTATTTGTAATTGCATCTAATCTTTGTTTTTGTTCTGCTAAAAATAATTCTTCTTGTTTAGTAACGGCATAATCTCCACCACCATTGTATATATTCCATGCAAGATTGATTCTTCCATAAACTTGATTTTCTATTCCCTCTTCATCTAAGGCTAAATCACTATCTGTTAGAGCTTTTAATTCAAGGCTTAAAGTAGGTAAAAAAGCTGCATCTGCTTGTGCAATTTTTTCCCTTTGGGCTTTTATTGTTTCAATTTGTTGTTGAATCTCATAGTTTTTTAAAACTGCCATCTCTATAAGTTGTTGTAGATTATTTGGTATTTTTGAAAAATCCATTTTTGGTCTACATTCATTTCCTGTAGGTTCTATTCCTACATATCTTTTAAAAGTAGTTGTTCTTGAAGTTTTTAAATCTTTTTCTTCTAAATATTTTTCTTTAACAAAATTAAGTTTTGAATCAACTTGATAAGTTTCTAATACTTCACCACTTATTGACTCTTTTTCCTTTGCAATTTGAAGATTTTCTTCATTTGTAGAAATCATATCTTTTGTTAATTCAAGCATTTCATTATATTGAACCAGACCTGTATATGCTGTTATTGTTTCAAGAACAACATTATCAATATTCATATCAGTTCTATATTTGTTTGCAAGATTATTAAATTTTGCTTCTCTTACTTGACTAGGTGTTAAATCACCATCATAAAGCATTTGGTTTAAAGCAATACCAAAATTATATCCATCTTCTTGATCTGATCCATCTGAATAATTATTTTTATTAGGAGTGTCATAATTCTTATCAGAATTACTTGTTTCTAATCTTCCATCAATATCGATTCTTGGATAATAATTTCCTTTTCTTTCATCGATATATTTTCGAAAAGCTTCTTGATTGTTTTTTTCAGCAAGTACTTCAGGATTTGTAGCAAGAACTCTATCTACACTTTCTTTTAAAGTCACAGCTTGTAAAGAAGCACTTGCTAGTATAGAAATACAAGCAAATCTAAATAACTTACCTTTATACATTTTGACTCCATTCATTTTAAATAATTCCAAATAACTTTTCATATTACTTTACAATTTATTTACTTAATAAATAGTTAATATAACAACTATTGAAAAACACGAATAATTAATTAAGTTTTTTTATAATATTATACAAGATAAAATAAATAAATAAAAGAGATTTAAATGTCAGAATCTTACAATTTTAGTAAAATATTAAAAAATTTAAATATTCTTTACATAGAAGATGAAAAAAATATTAGATTAAATATAAAAAAGACTTTAGAACTATTTTGTGAAAATGTATTTGATGCCGAAAGTGTATTAAATGCAAAAGAAATTTTAACTAATCAAAGAATTGATATCATAATATCAGATATTAATTTACCTGATAAAAGTGGAATAGATTTTGTTAAAGAAATTAGAATAAGCGATAAAACAATTCCTATTATTTTATTAAGCGCATATACAGATAAAGAATTTTTACTAGAAGCTACCAAACTAAAATTAGTTGATTATTTAACAAAACCTATTAATTTTAAAGATCTTAATGATGCTTTACAAAAATGTGTAGAAGAAATATTAGATAACTCAAGATATATAATTACATTTAAAAATAATATCCAATATAATGTTTCCCATAATTGTTTAATAGATGATAATAAAAAAGAAGAAATTCATTTGACAAATAAAGAACTTGATTTATTAAATCTTTTAATTAAAAACAATAATCGTGTTTGCTCAGCAGATGAACTTAAATCTGCGATTTGGGATGATTACTTGGAAGCTACAGATTCTGCACTAAAAAATTTATTAAATAAACTTAGAAAAAAAATAGGTAAAGAATCAATTATTAACATTTCTGGAGTTGGTTATAAGCTTGAATATTAAATAACTTTCTTAATATATAGTTTAATATACTAAATTATTAGTTATAATAAATCAAATTAAATACTCTATTTTAGGAACTTAATGAAATATATTTTAATTATTATATTATCACTATCAACTCTTTTTGCAAAGCAAACAAACTTTAAAATATCATATGATCCAAATTATGCTCCATTTTCTTATAATCAAGATAAAAAACCTGAAGGTTTATTTATTGATATTTGGAAGTTATGGGCTAAATACAACAATTATAATATTGAGTTTGTAGATGGCATATTATGGGATGATGCAATTAATTTAGTAAAAAATAAAGAAGTTGATTTCTTCTTAGGTTCTAAAAAATATGAACAATGGATGTTTGAATCTAACCCTTTTTACGAAATAAAAAGTTCTTTTTTTAAATTAACAGAAAATGACATAGCAATTGAAGCAAAAGAAAAATTAACAATTGGAATAATTGGAAATGTATATGAGAAAATATTATTGGAAAATTTTCCCAATGCAAATATAAAAATTTATGAGGATTATATTTATTCAATTGAAGCATTAAAAAATAAAGATATTGACTTTATTTATGAAGATAAAATTCCAATTGATTTTTATACTGTAAAAAATAATTTCTTTCATTTAATTAAACCTATAAATAACCTGATTTTAAAAAATTCTGTTCATGCAATAGCCTATGATGAAAAAAATGCAAAGATATTTAATGATGGCTTTATAAATATTCCTCTTAGTGAATTATTAGAATTAGAAAAAAAATGGATAATTAATGACAATGAATACTATTATCTAAATTTCAAACAACAATTGAAACTTACAAATGAAGAAATTAAATTTTTAAAAGACCATACAATTAATACATCTGTTTCAACTTCATGGGAGCCTTTTTCTTTTAAATCGAACTCAGAAGAGGCTCAAGGCATTTCTTCTGAATATTGGGAATTAATTTTAAATAAACTAAATGCAAAAAATAAAAATATTTTCTTTGATAATTTTTCTGAGCAATTAGATGGAATTAAAAATAAAAAAAATGATTTGATCTTTAGTGTAGGGGAAACACCTCAAAGAAAAGAGTATGCACTATTTTCAAAAGAGTATATTCGATTTCCAATATCAATTGTAACAAAAAAAGATGAAAATTTTATAGAAAATTTTTCTTCAATAATCGGTAAAAAAATAGCAATAGGAAATAATTTTACTGCACATAATATTCTAAGAAACATCTATCCAAATTTAGAATTTATTTTAGTTGATAGTGTAAAAAAAGGCTTAGACCTTGTTTCAAAAAATAAAGCTTATGCATATATCGATATAAAACCTGTACTTTTTTATAATATCGCCAAATATGAATATACCAATCTTAAAATTTCAGGAAACACAGGTGCTGACTTTAGTTTAAAATTTATGATAAGAGATGACTACCCTATTTTAGAATCTATTTTAAATAAAGCGATATCATCTATTTCTTTAAATGAACTAAATACAATAATAACAAAATGGAATAATATTCAATTTCAAACAACTTTTAACTATGACTTATTTTGGAAAAGTGCTATTGTAATTTTATTAATATTACTAGCTTTCATTCACCGAACAAGAACACTTAAAAACTTAAATACAAAACTAAGTCTTACAGTTGAAGAAAAAACTCAAAAACTAAATGAAATAAATAAAAACCTAGAATCCTTAGTAGAGAAAAAAAGTCAAGAACTACTTCAAAAAGAAAATATTCTAAATCATCAATCAAAAATGGCAGCAATGGGAGAAATGATAGAAAATATAGCTCACCAATGGAGACAGCCATTATCTGTAATATCAACAGTTGCCACAGGAGCTAAATTAAAAAAAGAGTTAGGATTATTAAATGATGATGAGTTTTATGAGACTATGAATATTATAAATAATTCATCTCAACATTTATCAAATACTATTGATGATTTTAGAAACTTTTTTAATAATGATAAAGAAGTTGTTTTATTTGATATAAATATTCCAATAGAAAAAGTTTTATATTTAGTCAGTACAAAACTAAAAAACAGAAATATAACTGTTGTTAAAAATTGTAAAGAAACTTTTGTAACAGGACTTGAAAATGAGTTTATTCAAGTTATTTTAAATATTATAAATAATGCAATGGCTGCTTTTGAAAATAAAAATTATAACTATAAATTTATTTTTATTGATGTATATAAAGAGAATAAAAATATCATTATAAAGATAAAAGATAACGCAGGTGGAATAGAAAAAAATATCATTGATAGGGTTTTTGAACCATACTTTACAACAAAACATAAAAGTCAAGGAACAGGTATTGGACTTTATATGTCACTTGAAATCATAAAAAAACATATGAATGGAGATTTAACAGTAAGTAATGAAGAGTTTACATATGAAGATATAAAATGCATAGGAGCTCAGTTTACCATTGAACTTCCTATAAATAATTAGTTATTATTTTAAAGCATCTTCTTTCTGCCATTTTCTTTTTAAATTATGTATATATATTATTAACACAAAAAATATAGATGACGTTATTCCTAAAGCAATTAATAAATCTGTTTCACTAGGAATACTTTCTAAGAGAATTAATTTTCTAATTATTACAACAAATGCAATTTCTAAAAATGTTAATGCATAATCAAATCCATTTTTTATAAAAAGAGTTTTTACAATAGCAAGTACAATTAAAGTAAATAATCCATCTGTTAAAATTGTTTTAATAGATGTAAAATCTAAGGCACCTTGAGAAATAGTAAATGAAACAATTTTATGTCCCAAACTCATAAGACAAATTGCTAGATAAAGAATCATAATAATTATAAATACATATTTAAGCATATTTATAATTTTTAATAAAATTACATCAACTTTATTCTCTAATACTTTATCAATCATGTTTGCTTTTAAAAAAGCTTTTTCAACTAAACTTTTTTTCTCTACTTCTTTCACTTAGGCATCCTTATATTATGCATATTTGAATTTTCGCGAATAGTATCACAAAAGAACATAAATAAAAGATAAATAAGTATTCATTTAAATAATTTTTGTAAACTCTTCAAAAAGTTTATCAGTAAGAGGAATTTCAAGTTTTAACTCTAAAGATATTGGTTTATTTCCAAAATATTTAACACTATTTGCAAGACCTAGATATATAAAATTTTGAGTCTTTTTATCCACTTGAACAAATTTTCGTATAAATATATGAAGTTTTACATTATGTTTTTGATTTTCAATTAATCTCTCCCCATCACCTTTATCTTGACTCTGACTTGGTTTACTTTGATAGGTAAAAGTATCTTTTGATAAAAAAGCATTATGGTAATTCGCTGATTTTGAAAATTTCTCTTTTTCTAAGTTTATAAATAAAAAGAAATCATTTTCATATTTTAAAAAACCACTTCCCCTAAATGAACTATGAATTTTTGGAAAATTACAAAGTTGTGCAATATTAAGCATATTATATTTTGCATATAGTTTTAGAAATGGCATTCCAAAATCTTCATTTCCAAACTGCTCCATATAAGTATAAATTCCATAATTTAAACTATCATCAAAAATATCTTTATATTTAGGATTTAAAAGTAATTGTTGGAATTCTTTTGTTTTACTTACTTTTTCCCCATCAAAATCTACTAGTTTTAAATATCTACTTATTTGTCCTGAATCAAAATACTCTTGATTTAAATAAGAAAAACTATGAATTATAGTTTTCTTGCAAACTTTATTTAAATATTTTCCTAAAATTTTAAAAGCTATATTCTCATCACAAAGCTCATTTGATATTAGATATTTAAGTACTACAAATTCGTAAACTCTTTTTAGTGGAAGTTGATTTTCTATAAATCTAATTGCTTTTATAAAATCTTCATTTTGACACAAAATTTTATATTCACTTTTTTTCTTTTCATCTTCTACTTTTGATAAAAACTCAATATATGATTTACTTTCATCTATAAACTTCAAAGGATTAATCACATCATCAAAAGCTAAATAATCCACAAGCTTTGGTACTTGATTATTCATCAAAAGTTTGAACTCAAAATATTGCTCTTTTAAATATTTTAAGTTATTGAAGTTTTCACTATCTATTTGCTCTAAAATTCTCTTTTTAGAAATTTCATCCATTGAAATAAAGGCATTTTTAAAATCTGCGAAATTATTTTGAAGAGAGATTTTAATGCTCTCTTTATCAATAACTTTATTTCCCACAAGTGCAAGAGCTATTAAATATGCTTTTTTATGATTTCCTATAAAATCTAAGACCGTTAGAAATTCTTTGTTTTTATGTTTTCTTAAACCTCGTCCAAGTTGTTGAATAAAAACGATAGGAGAGTTAGTTGGTCTTAAAAACAAAACCGTATTAATAGAAGGGATATCAACTCCTTCATTAAAAATATCAACAGTAAATATCACCTCTAAAGAGTCATTTTCATCTTCAAGTTTTTTTATATACTCTTCTCTTTTTTCTACACTATCAATACTTGTAAGACAAATTGAGTTAATTTTATTTTCATTAAACTTTTCACTCATAAAAGAAGCATGCTCTTTTGAAACACAAAAACCTATAACTCTTCTTTTGTTTCCGTTAAAAGAATAAAAATTCATCTGTTCAATTATAAAATCTACTCTTTTATTTACATTTAAAAGTTTTGCTAATTCATCTATTTTTGATAAATCAATATTTTCATAATCAAGACTTTTTATATCAGAAATTCCAAAATAATGAAAAGGAACCACAAGATTATGTTCAAGGGCATCATTTAGTCTTATATCACAAGCAATGTTTTCATCAAAAACTTCATAAATACTATTTCCATCCATTCTATTTGAAGTAGCAGTAAGACCTAATAAAAACTTAGGATTAAAATACTCCACAACTTTTTTATAAGAAGGACTTGTTATATGATGGGCTTCATCAATAATTATATAATCAAATTGTTCACTTAAAAAGTTTGAATAAGAGTTACTCATAGTTTGAATGGTTGAAAATATATAATCTTTTTCTTGCTCTTTTTTATTTCCAGTATAAAGTCCATAAGAAAACTTGTCACCTAAGATATTTTCAAAACTAGCTTTTGCACTTAAAAGTATATTTTCTCTATGAACTAAAAATAAAACTCTCTTTGCTTCAAAACTTTTCACATCAAAGGCACTAAGATATGTTTTTCCGCTTCCTGTTGCTGCTATTACTAAAGCTTTATTTTCACCGTTATTTCTTAACTCTTCCAATCTTTGCAAGGCTTTTTCTTGCATAAAATTTCTTTTTATATCTTTTTTAAAAGAAAAGCTAGGAACAAACTGTTTTTTCTGATTTTCTAAAAAATTTGAATATTCAAATAAAAATTCATCATTGGCAATATAAGAATTATTCCAAAGTGCATCAAACTCACTTAATACATTTTGCAAAAAAATATCATCTTTTTTAGAAAGAGTTTTTACATTCCATTCAATATTTGATTTAAAAGCAGAGGCTGTTATATTTGATGAGCCTATTATGACTTTGTACATATTATTAAATTCAAAAATATAAGATTTTGAGTGAAAACCTATATTAGAAACATTACTATCATAGATTTTTAATTCTATATTTTTAAACTCTTTAATCTTTTCTAAGGCTTTAACTTGAGTAAAATTTAAATAGGTAGAAGTTAGAATTTTTCCTTTTATACCTTTTTCTTCTAAGATTTTAAAACTATCAAGTAATAGCTGTAATCCTGAAAAACTTATAAATGCTACATTAAAAGTAAATGACTCACATTCCAAAAGTTCTTTTGTGATATTATTATAAAAGTTTGTTGTTTGATTATTTGTAATTAAAGTGTTCAATAAATCCCTTATTAAAAAAATCATTATAATTAAATCAAACGTAAAAGATTATAAATCACAATTTATTCACACTTCTTATTTATAATTTTTCAAATCACCCAAAAGGTATATTATGAAAAAATTAATTTTAATCTCATTATTAACACTAGGTTCTTCACTTTTTGCAGACTCAAATATTGGTGTTAGAATACAAACTCCTATTGGAAACAACACTACCCTTGATATTGGCTTTAGATCAGATGATCATAGGTATGATAATAGATATAGAAATTTTGATTATAGAAGAAATGGTTATTATGATGATTTTGGTTACTATTTTGGATATTTTGATAGATATGGTTATTTTTACAATAATATCTATTTTACTTATGACAATAGATATACTTATTATGATAGATTAAATCATAGAGGTTATTTTAAACCAAATGCAGGACATTATAGAACTTATAGATATCATAAAAAAAATGATTGGAATAGAAAGCACCAGTTTAGAGAAATAAATAAACCAATTTATGGTGCATATTATGATAGAAATTACACTAAACAAAGAATTGTAGAAAAACAATATAATCATAAAAAAGAAAATGAAAAAGATTATAGAAATTACCCTAATCAACAAAAGCAGAAAAATTATAAAGAACAAAAGCATAATCAAGAACAAAGAGATTACAAAAATGGCAGAAAAAGTAAAGACGAAATTATTGAAGATAATAGATATAATCGATAATAAAATAGCTATCAACTTAGATATTTTATCTGTAGGAAGTAAATTTGAGTAAAGAACACCTAGTATACTATTTAACTTTTGAAGATATTCAAAATCGAAATATCTTATATAATAGCATCTATATGAATGAAAAAACTAATTACTATATAAGTGAAGATTTTTCTGAAGATTTTTATATTTATTTAGCTTATTATGGTTTTATTTGTACTTCAACTACCCTGCAAAATAAATTTTATTTACTAGCTGAAATGCAATTTGAATATGCAATTTTAGATTTCAAAGATTTACACATAAGTAAAAAAATAGCTCAGCTTATAAAAAAAGATGAATTTAAGTTTTCTATAAATACAAAGTTTGAAGAAGTTATTAATAAACTAGAAAAATATCACAAAACAAATTGGGTAGAAGATAAGTATAAGAATTTACTAATATCATTAAAAGATTATAAGGATACAAATATTGATTTTAAAATAATCAGTGTTGAATTAAGTGATAAAAATACAAATGAATTAATAGCAGGAGAAATTGGTTATAAAATTGGTTCAACCTATACTTCACTTACAGGTTTTTCATCAAGAGAAAAGAAATATAACAATTGGGGAAAATTACAGCTAGTTCTTCTAAGTTTTTATTTAGAAAAAAATAACTACTCTTTTTGGAATTTAGGGCATCCATATATGCAGTACAAATTTGATTTAGGTGCGAAAACCTATTCTAGATTAGAATTTCTAGAAAGATGGTTAACGCAACATCAAATTTAATTCTCTTTTTTAATCTCGCTATTTTGTTTTATCAAATCAATTTTTTCTTTATGCATTTCATTTCCTTTAAACACATAAAATAAAGCGATTAATCCTAATACAAACCAAAAAATAAAGTCAGTTTTTTTCAAAAATTTCCTTTTATAAAGAACCGGATAAAGTCATTCCTAAATAACTATTGTAAGCAATATAACAAATTATAAGAATTACACCTTCAAATCTTGTGATTTTTCCCTCTTTATTTCTAAATCCATAAGACATTACTAAAAGAGCAATTGTTAAAGCAAGCATTACAATCCAGTCTCTATTTAATACTTCGGCAGGAATTCCATTCATAGGAGCTATAATAGTTGCAATTCCAATTACAGCCAAGATATTAAACATATTAGACCCAACTACATTTCCAATGGCAATATCATGTTCGCCTTTACGTGCTGCTATTACAGATGCAGCAAGCTCTGGTAAAGAAGTTCCAAGAGCTACAATTGTAAGTCCAATAATTAAATCGCTAACTCCAAATTCATGGGCAACGCCAACTGCACCCCAAACAAGAAGTCTAGAACTAGCTATCAATAATACAAGACCAATAACAAGCCAAATAATTCCAGCTTTTAAACTCATTTCATGTTCAATTAATTCACTATCCATTTCAGCTTCTAAAGTATCACCTCTTCCTCTAAATGCTGAAACAATTGACCATGCAATTAAAGTAAAGAAACCACTTATAAGAACTATTCCTTCTACTAGAGTTAAAGTATTATCAAGAAGTAAATATCCACTTGCTAATACAATTAATAATAATAAAGGAATCTCTTTTTTTACAATTTTTGAATTTACAGTAATTGGAGCAACAATAGCAGTAACTCCTAAAATTAAAGCAATATTAACAATATTTGAACCTAAGGCATTTCCTAAAGCAAGGGCTGGATTTCCCTCCATTGCTGCAATTGCAGATACAACCATTTCAGGAGCACTTGTTCCAAATCCTACTATTAAAATACCTATTAATAAACTAGGCATTCCTAAATGTTTTGCAGTAGATGCAGCGCCTTCTACAAACTTATCTGCACTCCAAACTAGAATTACAAATCCAGCTATAATTGCTGCTAAATATAAAATCATTTTTTACCTTTTAATTTTGTTGTACTTTGAAATTTTTTGCCATTATAGTTAAATTTGATTAATCAAAAGTTTATAGAAACATAAAAACTCAAATCAAACTCATTGGATTCATCTAAGAAATCTATTTTATTATAAATGGCATAAGATGGTTTTGTTGTAGTTTCATATTCATTTTTGGGTAGCCATTCATGATAAACCCAATGAATAAAAGGTAAAACATCTCCGGTTTTTCCTTTTAAATCAAACTTTGCATAAACACCCTCTGCAATTTTAAATTTTGGTAATCTGTCACTTTTAACCTCTTGATTACCTTCAACTACAACGCAACCAATATACTGACAATCATTTAAAGGTGTAATTGTAGGATTATCATGAAACAGAGCAATTCTTTTGTATGAAGTAATATCATTTGTTAAAATCCATGTTTGTAATTTTTGCCATGTTTCTTTTATATTTAAATTGTAGCCTTTATTTCTAATATAATAACTCTCAATAGCAGGCATTTTTACAATAGTTGGAACCATATTTTTAAAGTCTGCTTTAGATTGACTAGCTCTTTGTGATTGTTGAAGTATTTTTTTTGAATACTCTTTATATCCACCATTTTTCCAATCTTTTGGTGTCATGTCAAATCTATCTTTGAATATTTTAATAAATGATGATTGAGATGAATATCCACACTGACTTACTATATTTGAAATAGTAGAATATTTATTTGTTAAAAGTAAATTTGATGCTTTTTGTAGCCGTATTGATTTAATACTTTCATAGATGTTTTTTCCGAAAGCTTCTTTAAAAATTCTATGCATATGAAATTTACTAACACCTAAATCAATACTAAGTTCTTCTATGTCAATATTCGTTTCTATATGGGTATAAATATAATACATTATATCATTTGCAATTTTTGTTCTTTTTTGTAATGTTTCTTTTTTCATAAAGTATTATAGCACAAATAAAATATAAAATAAGCACTATAAAACAATTTTCTTGGCACTAAAAAAGAAGAACTATTTACTAAATTTCCCTAAAATTACACACGTTTAAATCGTACTAAAGGATTCCGTATGGAAATAAACTTAATCGCAGAATCAATAAAGTTCATGTTCTTAGGGATGGGTGTAGTATTTGCATTCCTAACAATAATGATATTTGTACTAAAAGCACAAGGTGCAATCTTAACAAAATATTTTCCAGCAGAGAATAAAGTAGTAAGTGAAACACCAAAAAGTACAAATGATAGAATAGATAACGCAAAAATAGCAGCAGTGATAGCAGCTGTGCAACATCATAAAAATCTAAAGGGTTAAAATATATGTCTAAAAAATATATAGATATCATGGACACAACTTTTAGAGATGGATTCCAATCTGTCTTTGGAGGAAGAGTTTTAATGAATGATTTCTTTCCAGCTGTTGAAGCTGCAAAAGAAGCCGGAATAACTCACTTTGAGTTTGGTGGAGGAGCTAGGTTCCAATCATTGTTCTTCTATCTGCAAGAAAATGCATTTGAAATGATGGATAAATTTAGGGAAATAGTAGGCCCTGATGCAAACTTACAAACTTTAGCTCGTGGTATTAACACTGTAATGTTAGATACGGGTTCTAGAGAATTAATCGACTTACATGCAAAAATGTTTGCCAAACATGGTACAACAACTATTCGAAACTTTGATGCTTTAAATGATGTTCAAAACCTTGAATACTCAGCTGAATGTATTAAAAAATATGGCTTAAACCATGAAGTAGTTGTAACTTTAATGGATTTACCTCCTGGTTGTACAGGTGCTCATGATGTTCCTTTCTATGAAAAAACTCTAAGACAAATTCTTGATAGTGGTCTTCCATTTGATTCAATCTGCTTTAAAGATGCTTCAGGAACAAGCTCGCCTCAAAAAATCTATGAAACAATTGCTATGGCTAGAAATTTAGTTGGAGCTGATACTCATATTAGACTTCATACTCATGAAACAGCTGGTGTTTCAGTTGCTTGTTATTTAGCTGCACTTGATGCAGGTGCTGATGGTATTGATTTAGCAGCTTCTCCTGTTAGTGGTGGAACTAGCCAACCTGATATTCTAACTATGATGCATGCTGTAAAAGGTAAGAATTATGATTTAGGTGGATTGGAAATTGAAAAAGTTCTAAAATACCAAGAAACATTAAAATACTGTTTAAAAGATTACTTTATCCCACCAGAAGCTACTCAAGTTTCTCCTTTAATTCCTTTCTCTCCAATGCCAGGTGGCGCTTTAACTGCTAATACTCAAATGATGAGAGATAATGGAACTTTAGATAAATTCCCTGAAGTTATTAAAGCAATGAGAGAAGTAGTAGAACGTGGTGGATATGGTACATCTGTAACTCCAGTTTCTCAATTTTATTGGCAACAAGCATATGCAAATGTAATGTTTGGTCCTTGGAAACAAATAGCTCCTGGTTATGGAAAAATGGTTTTAGGTTACTTTGGTAAAACTCCAGTTGCACCAGATCCTGAGATTGTTGCACTTGCAGCTGAAAAACTAAAACTAGAACCAACTAGTGAAAATCCTTTGGATATTGCAGATAGAGATGAAAAGAAAAAAATATCTGTTTGGAAACAAAGATTAGAAATAGAAGGTATAGAAGCTAGTGATGAAAATATATTTATCGCTGCTGCTTGTGATGAAAAAGGAATAGCATTCTTAAAAGGTGAATCACCTTTAAATGTAAGAAAAAATGATTCAGTTTGTGATAATGATAAAGATTGTAAATTAGGAGAAAAAGATATGGCAAATGCAAGTGGAAACTATACAGTAGTAGTTGATGGTCAAAAGTTTAATGTAACAATAGCTGAGGGTAATGATGCAAATATTCAAGTAACTCCTGTTTCTAATACAACAGCAGCTCCTGTTGCAGCTCCAGTTGCAGTTGCTTCTGCACCTGTATCTTCAAATGTATCTGGAACTGAAGTACCAGCTGCTGTTAATGGTGCTGTTTGGAAGATTTTAGTAAAAGAAGGTGATTATGTTGAAGCTGATCAACAAATTATGATTCTTGAAGCTATGAAAATGGAAATAGATATTAATGCTCCAGTTGCTGGAAAAATTACTAAAATATTAGTAAATAATACACAATCAGTTGAAGAGGGACAAACATTAGCCATTATTGGTTAATGTTTGAAAGAATATATGAAAAAAAGTATATTAATTTCTTTTCTTCTTATCTTTAGTTTATTTACAACAAATATCTTTGCTTCTCAAACAAATGATGTTGTAGAAAATACTACAGAAAAACCAGCATACCACTCAAAAACAATGGGTGAGTTAGTAGAATCTTTTTATGCAACAACTGGTATTAAAGCATTATTGCAACCAGAAGCTGGTGTATTAGATTCTCATGGTAATGAAATGTCTTTCTTTGCCCAAAGCTCAGGAAGAATTATTATGATAATCATCTGTTTTTTATTGTTTTATTTAGCAATTAAAAAAGGGTTTGAACCATTACTATTAATTCCTATTGGATTTGGTGGATTATTAGCTAATATACCAATTGCTAATATGGCAGGACATGATGGAATGTTAGGAATTATTTATAGTATGGGTATTACTAATCAATTCTTTCCATTATTAATCTTTATGGGTGTAGGAGCTATGACAGACTTTGGTCCATTATTAGCTAATCCTAAAACTGCACTACTAGGTGGAGCTGCACAATTTGGTATCTTTGGATCATTAGTTGGTGCTGTTGTACTTTCACAATATTTTCCAGGAATTAATTTTACACTAGAACAAGCTGCTGCTATTTCTATTATTGGAGGAGCTGATGGACCTACGTCTATTTTTATAGCTTCAAGATTAGCACCTGAATTATTAGGAGCAATTGCAGTTGCTGCATATTCTTATATGGCATTAGTACCAATTATACAACCGCCAATTATGAGAGCATTAACTACAATGAATGAAAGAAAAATTAAGATGCCAGCTTCGAGAAAGGTATCAAAATTAGAGAAAATTGTATTTCCATTAGTAGTATTAACTTTAACTATTTTAATACTTCCAGATGCTGCACCATTAATTGGAGCATTATGTTTTGGAAATTTTGCAAAAGAATCAGGAGTTGTTGATAGACTTTCTGATACAATGCAAAATGCATTAATCAATATTGTAACTATTTTCTTAGGATTAGGTGTAGGTTCAAAACTAGCATCAGAGCAATTCTTAGTAGCAGAAACAATGGGAATTATGATCATAGGTCTTTTAGCATTCGCAGCAGGTACTGCAATGGGTGTTATAATGGCTAAGTTAATGAATTTAGTTAGCTCAAAAGATAATCAGATAAATCCTTTGATTGGAGCAGCAGGAGTATCAGCTGTGCCAATGGCAGCAAGGGTAGTAAGTAAAGAAGGTCAACTTTATGACAAATCGAACATTTTATTAATGCATGCGATGGGTCCTAATGTAGCTGGTGTTATTGGTTCAGCAGTCGCTGCTGGTGTACTTTTATCGATATTTAAATAAAAAATTAACAGGTAGGAAAGTTAAATTATGTCTGAAATTAAAGACTCATTAGGTTTAGAAAACGTTGGAATTATTAAAAGAAACATGGATGTTGACTCATTAATGAATGATGCAGTTTCATTTGAAGGTGCAAAAGTATCTTCTACAGGTGCATTAATGATAGATACTGGTATTTTTACAGGAAGAAGTCCAAAAGATAAATTTTTTGTGAATCAAGACCCATCTAATAAGTATATTGCATGGGGAGATATTAATCATAAAGTTTCAAAAGAAGTTTATGAAGATTTATTAAAAACTTCTAAAAAGCAATTAAGCAATAAAGACATTTATGTAACTGATGTTTATTGTGGAGCTTCACTTGATTCTAGAAAGTCTGTTAGATTTATAACTGAAGTTGCTTGGCAAGCGCATTTTATTCAAAATATGTTTATAATGCCACAAACACAAGAAGAATTAGATAATTTCAAGCCTGATTTTACAATTTATAATTCATGTAAAACTGTTGATATGGCATATGCAAGTCATGGTTTACATTCAGAAGTTTATGTAATATTTAATGTTGAAGAAAACACAGCAATTATTGGTGGAACTTGGTATGCAGGTGAAATGAAAAAAGGTGTTTTCTCAATGATGAATTACTGGCTTCCATTAGAAGGTAAATTACCAATGCATTGTTCTGCAAATATTGGTGAAAATGGAGACACTGCTTTATTTTTTGGACTTTCAGGAACAGGTAAAACTACACTTTCTACAGATCCAAAAAGAGCTTTAATTGGTGATGATGAGCATGGTTGGGATGATAATGGAGTATTTAACTTCGAAGGTGGATGTTATGCTAAGGTAATTAACTTAGATGAAAGTTCTGAGCCTGAAATTTTTGGTGCTATTAAAAAAGGAGCTATATTAGAAAATGTAGTTGCTGATGAAAATGGTCTTGTTGACTATACAGATAGATCAAAAACTGAAAATACAAGAGTTTCATATCCTTTAAATCATATTGAAAATCATACACCTGATATGAAGGGTGGACACCCAACTAATATCATATTCTTATGTGCTGATGCATTTGGTGTTTTACCTCCTGTATCAAAACTTGATAAACAACAAGCTATGTATTACTTTTTAAGTGGATATACTGCAAAAGTTGCTGGAACTGAAAGAGGTATTAATGAACCAATTGCTACTTTCTCTTCATGTTTTGGAGAAGCATTTTTACCTTTAAATCCTACAGTTTATGCTGAATTATTAGGTAGAAAAATTGATAAACACAATGTTAATGTTTACCTAGTAAATACAGGTTGGACAGGTGGTCCATACGGTGTTGGTAAAAGAATGAGTATTAAAAATACGAGAGCTTGTATTAATGGTATTTTAGATGGTTCTATTAATAATTCAGAATTTGAAACTTTACCTATATTTAATTTAACTATTCCAAAAACATTAAATGGTGTTGATACGGAAGTATTAAATCCAAGAAACACATGGGAAAATAAAGAATCTTATGATGAGACTATTAAAAAATTGGCAACTATGTATATTGCTAACTTTAAAAAATACTTAACTTTAGAAAGTGAATATGATTTCACAGCTGCAGGACCAGTTTTATAAGATATAATTCTTCTATAAAAAGTTTATTGTTGAAGGAGTGAATTTTTCACTCCTTTTTTTTAATATAAAATTAGGAGAAAGAGATGAAGTTATCGGTTTTTTTAGAAGAAATTAAAAACAATCAAGAGGAAGTTGTTTATTACTGTTGTAATCATGTACTATCAAAAAAATATAATATCAACGAAGATTCTGTTGATAATGACACATTAAAAGATTTATTTGTTAATTATGATAATTTCACAAAAGCTCTAAATGATAGTGCTGGTATTATATATAAAAGATATGAATCAGAATTAAATGATGTTTATAAAACTATTTGTAAAGCTTTTAATGAAGATTTTGATAATGCTTATTTATATAATTATAGATTAGCAAGAGTTGTAAATCAAGAGCCTAGACAATTTTTAGATATTGAAGATAAAGATACTCAAGAAACTGTAATCCAAAAATTTGAAGATAAAATAAATGCTATTTTAGAATCAAAATATTATAAAGAAAACGAAGATAAATTATCTGCTAATCTTATAATTCCTCAAAAAACATTAGAATTAATAAAATCAGCTGCTGGAATTTATTAATTTACAAATAGAGTGTTAATTAACACTCTATTTGAATCTCTTCAACTATTTCTAAACCAAATCCTTGTAATCCAACAAATGAATGTTTTCCACCACTTGTCATTAATTTAATTTGTTTTATATTTAAACAATTTAGAATTTGCGCCCCTATTCCATAATCTTTTTGTGATTCTTTATTTCTCATTTCATCATTTAAAAATATTAAAACTCCACCTTTAGCTTGCAAGAAATTTATTGTTTTTAACATTGAATGTAATTTTTCATCATTTAAAAATAGATTTATGTCAGCTGTTATTGTATGAAATTTAATAGCACTAATTTCTTTTATTTCTCCAAATACAATAGCTGTATGTACATTTCCTAAATGATCTTTAAACTCTTTTTGTTTAACATTTGTTGAAAAGAATTTTCTATCTATACTTGAAATTTCTTCAACAAGTTTTTCATGGGATAATCTATATTCAACTAAATCAGAAATATATACTTGCTTCATATTATGTTTAGCTGCAAAGATATCTAAATCATCACGTCTAGCCATTGTTCCATCTTCTTTCATGATTTCACATATAACAGCTTCACCGTTAAGTCCAGCTAATTTACATAAATCAATACTACCTTCTGTATGTCCTGTTCTTACTAATACTCCACCATCTTTTGCAATTAATGGAAAGATATGTCCTGGTCGAACTAATTCTACTGCATTTGAAATTGGATTAGCTAATATTTTAATTGTATCATCTCTTTCTTTTGCGCTAATTCCTGTACTTGCATCTGCTGCATCAACTGAAACTGTAAATGCAGTTTCATAAGATGAAGTATTAGAGCTAACCATTGGATTAAGTTGTAATCTATTTGCAGTCTCTTTTGTAACTGATACACAAATTAAACCTTTTGCATGGGTTGCCATAAAATTTACTTTTTCAGCACTACTTAAAGGCGCTGCATAAACTAAATCACCTTCGTTCTCTCTATCTTCATCATCTAACATGATTACCATGTTACCTTTTTGAATCTCTTTTATTGCTTCTTGTACTCTTTGTATTGCATTCATAATTCTTCTTTATTCGTATTTATTTTTAAATTTATTTATTATATCAAAAAATCCAAAATTTAATCTAAAAAGCCTTGACAATAGGCACTTATTTAACTATAATTCCACCACTTAAAAGCTTGGAATATCACCAAGTGAAAAATAATAGTTTTTAAACCTTCACTTGAAGTAACTAATCCTTATTATCATTCACAGATATCAAACCGCGGAATAGAGCAGCACGGTAGCTCGTCGGGCTCATAACCCGAAGGTCACAGGTTCAAATCCTGTTTCCGCAACCAAACTAAACATTTGCTTTAAAATGTTGTCTTATGTCAAGGTAGCTCAGCTGGTTAGAGCGCTGGTCTCATAAGCCGGAGGTCGAGGGTTCGAGTCCCTCTCTTGACACCATTTTAAAGCAAATATCAACGCTTTTATGCTGGTGTAGCTCAGTTGGCTAGAGCAGCTGATTTGTAATCAGCAGGTCGGGGGTTCGACTCCCTTCACCAGCTCCACTAAAATTCAATCTTTTTTTCACAATGTAAAAATAAATTCAGTTTTTATAAATAAATTAATGCGTGCGAAACATTAGCTTTACTATATTTTTCGGAAATATAACCTTTCCGAAAAATAAAACCTAATCTTTCATACTAATTATCTGGATTCTCAAAAAATATATAATTTGTTGAGTAATCTGAAAATTCAAAATATACTTTTTTTTCATTTAAATCTTTTTTTGAATTTAAATTTTCATCTAAAAAACCATATCCATATCTATAAGGTCTAGCTTCTTTTCCATCTGTAGCAATTGCTGTAGAAAGCTTATCAATAGAAATAAATCGCTTAACCAGTTTATCTCCTGCATAAATTTCTAAAACACCATTAACACCTGTCCAGTTCTGAACATATCTATTTATTTTATTCTGTTTTTCTTCACAAGCAGTAAAAAATAGTGTTAAAAATAGTAAACTAACTAATATTAATATTTTTTTCATACTAATTTAAATCCCATAAAAACTCCTTGAACAAATATTTATTTAATATTTTAGCATCAAAAAGTTAATACTTAATTATTCAAATTTGGATAATAGAATATTTTCAATTGTATCTACAATCATTTGACAATTTTGCATATCTTGGCCAAAAGGATGTGATAATGCAAATTTATTATTATCATTATCGTAATATTGGCCTTTAATATTTTCAAATCTTTCATCTAATGCCATTGAAACTAAAATACTTGAACCTATTGTTATATCATTTCCAATTATTCCATATCCCTCTTTTACCATTTTTGTAGCTAATAAAGAAGCTGGATTAACTGAAATTATTGATGATACTTTATTTTTTAACTCTTGGGCTTGAACTGAAGTAAACATTGTTAATGCAAGTTTACTTTGAGCATAAGCTTCTCCATGGTTTAATAATACTTTACCATTCATAGCCTCTATATCAACTGTGGCTTGTGCAGCAGAAGAAAGGTTTATTATTCTAGAATCTTTATTAAATAAGGGTATTAATAATTTTGTTAAAAAATATGGTGCTATTGTATTTACTACAAATCTTACATCCAATCCATCTTTTGTTATTGGACTTGTTGTTTTATAAATACCTGCATTGTTAATAATTACATCAATATTTTTATGATTTTTACTTATATTTTCAGCTAAAATTTTTACATCTTCCAAATTTGACAAATCAGCACAATAGCTTTTCACTGTTATATTATTTGAAAGCTTATTTAAAACTTCTTCAACTTTTTTTAATTTTTCTAAGTTTCTTCCATGAATTAATACATTATGTCCTAAAGACACAAAAGTTTTTGCTGTTTCAAAACCTATTCCGTCTGTTGAACCTGTTATTAAAATTGTTTTTGGCATTAAAATATCCTTTTAAATTTTTATTTATGATTTATTAAAATGAGGCAAAACATCCTTTGCCAATTTCTCTAATGTTTTTTCTATATTAGCTTGATTAAAACGAAGATTTATTGCCACATGATTTACACCAATTTTTTCTAATGATTTTAAATGTTCTACTAAATGTTTTGTATTTAATCTATAACCTAAATGTATAGGCTGAGGACTTAAAGAAAAATTATCATCTAAATCAATATATAAAGATTGAGATATAGGTTTATTGTAAACACCAATATCTTTAGATTTTTCTCTGCATAAATCAATAAATTTTTTTTGTAATTCAGGATTTCTAGGATATGTTATCCACCCATCACCATTTTTAGCCAACCAATCAGAAGATTGCTGACTAGCTCCTGTTATTAACATAGGTACTTTTTTTGCTAGTGGTTTTGGCAACATATCTAAAGTGCCATTAAGTGTTCCAAAATTATTTTCAAACATAGGAAAATCTTTCCATACTTGACTAATATATTCAAAACTTTCTCTAAATCTTTCACCTCGCAAATGAGAATCTATATTAAGTGCTGGATATTCTTCAGCTCTGTCACCTGAAGCAACGCCTAAAATAAGTCTTCCTTGGGATAATACATCTATGCTAG
>CBFHMY010000026.1:0-26225 GCA_965657055.1 uncultured Aliarcobacter sp.
GCTTATGGTTATATGAAAGCGGAAAATGGTATTCATAGACTCGTACGAATTTCTCCATTTGACTCAAATGCAAAAAGACATACATCATTTTCATCTGTAATGGTGAGTCCTGAAGTTGATGATAATATAAATATCGTAATTGAAGATAAAGATATTAGAATTGATACATATAGAGCAAGTGGTGCTGGTGGACAACATGTTAATAAAACTGAATCAGCAATAAGAATTACACATATTGCTACAAATATAGCAGTTCAATGTCAAAATGATAGATCACAACATAAAAACAAAGCAAGTGCTATGAAGATGTTAAAATCAAGATTATATGAGCTAGAACTTGAAAAACAACAAGCTTCTAAAGATGGTGTTGAAAAAAGTGAAAATGGATGGGGACATCAAATTCGTTCTTATGTTTTACAACCATACCAACAAGTAAAAGATAGCAGAAGCAATATTGGTTACTCAAATGTTGATGCTATTTTAGATGGTGATATTACAAAAATCATAGAAGATGTTTTAATAGCAACTGCAAAATAGTTAAAAAAAGAGAAATATTACATTTCTCTTTTTTATTTATCATTACAAATAATATAAGTAGGTATTTAATGATCAAAAGCTTTGTGTTTCTTTTATTTGTAGTGATATTATTCACTTCATGTGGTCTTGATAATAGTAAAAAAATAAAAATTTCTACTACAACATGGATTGGATACACTCCCTTATTTTATGCAAAAGAAAAAAAATGGTTAGAGCCACTTGATATAAAACTATTAAATGTAGTTTCCCTAAGTGAAAATATGTATTTATATAAAGCTGGGAATTCTCATGTATATGTTGGAACACAATATGAATATAATTCCTTATATAAAGAAGATAAAACTCTTACTCCCATAATGATTTTTGATAAATCAAATGGAGGAGATGTAATATTATCAAATCTATCTATTGAGCAATTATCAAAAACAAATAAAACTATTGATGTTTATTTGGAAATTGATTCAATAAACTCTATTATCCTTGATGATTTTTTAAAAAGTAATCACTTAGAAAATAGAAAAATAAATTATATAAATGATGATCAGTTAAATATATCAAGACTAAAAGCTGTTGATATGGAAAATCCAACAATTATAGTTACATATGCACCATATAATAATATCTTAGAGAATAACTCCTTTGTTGAATTAACATCAACCAGAAATAATGATAACTTACTAGTTATTGATGCAATGTACACAAAAGAAGATTTTTACTATGAAAATAAAGAAACTTTTATAAAATTGAAAAAGCTAATAGATAAAGCAATTATAAATTTACAAAATAATCCCCAAGAGTTCTATGAAACAGTAAAACCATATTTAATAGATACAAACTATGAGGAGTTTTTAGCTTCATTAAATGATATAATTTGGTTTAATAAAGATGTTCCAAAAGATGTGTTAAATAAACTTTATAATTCTAATTTTAATACTAAAGATTTAATTAAATGAAAATTAATATCAAAAGACTTATTTTAATGTTTTTCTTCTTTATACTAATCTCTTTGTATTCTATTTTTTCTTACTATTTTTATGCACAAGAAAATAAACTAGCAAGTGTTATTTTAAAAACTTTAAATAATAATATTATAGAAACAAGTTATATAATGTCAAAAACAATTAAATCTCAAGATGATATATTTTCATTTAAAGCACAATTAGATAGAAATTCTGCAAATGATGATTTTATTGCAGCCATTGCTATTTTTGATAATAATAAACTTTTACTTACAACTGATCCTAGTTATAAAACAATTAATTTCCCTGTTAATAGAAAAAATAAAGACTTTTATATGGAATTACTAAATAAGCAATATATAGAAAATGAATTTAAATTCTATGAAGGAAAAAATCTAAAAAAATTAAAGCTTGTTTATTTTTTAGAGCATGATGAGTTATATGCACACTTTATTAAAAATAGAATAGATTATCTAACCTACTTTGGTATTCCTCCAATTATTATATTTATTCTAATGTATATACTAATAAGAAATTATATATCAAAACCTCTGGAAAAATTAAGGCAATATGCATACTATAATAATATAGTTCCAAAAACTTTTAAAGTAAGTGAATTAGAAGCAATTAGATACTCAATGGTAGATACATTTTCAAGATTAGATACAGAAAAAAAAGAGTTATATCTAATGGCTAGAACCGATTCATTAAGTGGTTTGTCAAATAGAAACTCATTAGATGAATATCTAGAAAGATTAATATTAACATCAAAAAGAGTAAAAAAAGAGTTTGCATTTTTATATTTAGATATTGATCACTTTAAAAGTATTAATGATTCATTAGGACATAATATTGGAGATGAATTACTGCAAAGTATCTCTATACTTTTTAAAAATATATTAAGACCAAGTGATTTTATAGCAAGAATTGGTGGTGATGAGTTTGTAATAATAATTCAAGATTATGACTCATATTTAGATTTATCAAATATTATTGACAGAATACAAAAAGAACTTTCAAAAAGTTGGACCATAAAAACTAACCCAATAAATATCTCTTGTAGTATTGGTATCTCTTTTTATCCAAAAGATGGTGAGAGTCAAATAGATTTAATGAAAAATGCTGATATTGCTATGTATGAAGCAAAAAAACTTGGAAGAAATCAATATCACTTCTTTACAGAAAAATTAAATCAAACAGTTCAAAAAACAATATCTTTAGACAAAAACATGAAACTAGCTTTAAAAAACAATGAATATCAACTTTTTTATCAAGCAAAAATCGACTTAGAAAGTTCACAAATTATAGGTGTAGAAGCGCTAATTAGATGGATAAGTCCTAAAAATAAAATAATTACTCCAGATAAGTTTATTCCCCTTGCTGAAGAGAATAATTTCATACTAGAATTAGGTGAATGGATAATAGATGAAGTAATAAGACAATATATTCAATGGAGAAAGAAAAATATAGATATAGCAATTTCAATTAATATCTCTGCAAAACAATTACTTAAATCTAATTTTTCAGAAAAATTAATTTCAAAACTTAAAATGAATAAAATTGACGCCTCTAAAATTGATATTGAAATTACTGAATATATTTTTATTCAAAACTCTAATGAAACAAATTCAAATTTGCAAAAATTGCATGATTATGGAATAAGTATATCATTGGATGATTTTGGAACAGGATATTCATCTTTATCATATCTTAAAAAATTTCCTATTACATATTTAAAAATTGATAAAAGTTTTTTAGATGATTATAATACCAAAGAAGGCGCATCTTTTGTAGAAACAATAGTAAAATTAGGACAAACTTTAAATATGAAAATCATAGCAGAAGGGGTTGAAGAAAAAGAACAAGTTGAATATCTAAAGAGAATTAAATGTGATCAATATCAAGGTTACTTTTGTTCAAAACCTTTAAATGCAAAAGATTTTGAAGAATTTTATTTAAATAAAAAAATTTAAAACTATTGTTCCCTATTACAAATAATAGTATAAGCACAATACATACAATTACTTTTATCTTCACATTTAGAAAATGAGATTTCATTTTTTGAGATCTCTTTTAATTCATTAAACTTTTCACATAACAATTCAAGTTTTTTATCAAGTGCAATTTCATTTATAAGTTGAGTATTATTTAAATCGTAATAATAAGCTTCTATTTTATCTGTGTTATACATTTCACTCATGGCAAGATAATAAAATTCTAATTGGAAATCATCTGTTTTATCATAGTTTTTTAAAGTATCAACACTTAAAGATGCAGATGTTTTATAATCAATAACTTCATAGCTGTCTTCAAAAGAATCAATTCTATCAATTACACCTTTGATTTTTATTCCTTCAAATTCGCATGAAAATGATTTTTCTAAGGCTATAATTTTTCTGTCTTTTAGTCTTTGTTTATCAAGTAAATAAAACTCGTATAACTTTTTCTTCCAAATTTCTAAATCCAAAATTAAAAATGGATTTGTACTTTTGTACTTATTAAATAAAGACTCAATTTTTTCAAAACTAAACTCAGTACTATTTTCATCTAAAGTATAATAATCTTCTAAAATAGAGTGAATAATATCACCTAGTTCATAAGCCTTAGGCTTAAGCGATATGGTGTGTTCTTTGAGTTTTAATACATACTGTAGATAAAACTTTCTTTTGCACTGTAAATAGGTTTTAAATGACGTTGCTGACCATGTAAACATTGATAAATCTATTTTTGCAATAATATCTTCTTCAATATGCTTAATTTTATGATTATCATAAAGTATATGCTTATATGCGTTGTCATTTGTATCTGTTTTTATATGCTTATCAAAAAGTTCATTTGCAAATCTTGATATTTGATTTGTATCAGAGTTCACATAAGTTACAAAAACATTTTTTGAAGAATCAATTAATCTTTTATAATAGTATTTTTGTAATGATTCCCTATCAAATTGCGTTGGAAGATTTGATAGTTGTTTTAGTTTTGTTGATAGAAATTTATCTTTTACAGAAATTTTTGGAATAAATGATTCATTAAAATCACAAATAATAACAGTATCAAACTCAACTGCTCTAGTTTCCAACAGTCCAAGAACTGTAACTTTTCCTGAATTAACATCATCAAGGGTAAGTTTTACTAATTTTTGTAAAAAAATTTTGTAGACATCTTTTAATAAAATTACATTATCGTTTGAAAAAACTATAATATTTAGTTTATAAAGAAGTTCATCATATTTTTCTAATAACTCAGTACTATCTTCTTTTGATTTTATAAATTCAGAAATAAACTCAAAACTCTCTTTTGTTGCTCTTTTATTCCAAATTGATTTTATATTTTTATCAATAAAGTTTTTATCTAATTTTAAAAAATCAAGATTTGAAATATGCTTCATATCATCTTCACTTAAATATGAATATATAGCATAGGCAACTTGATAGAGATTTGTATATTTAATAGTTTTACCCATTGCGTAATTAAAGTACTTCTCTGTGTCAAATAACTGTATATATGAGGCAAAAGTCTCATCAGGTAATACAAGCGCAATATCTGAAGGATTTACACCTTTTTGAACCGATTTTACAATTGAGTCTTTTATATATGCAATTTGATTTAATCTTGAAGAAAAACCTTTTATTTCTAAAGATTGAAGATTTTTCTCATTTTTTCCTTCTTCTAAAACTATTTTATTTGTTAAATCTATTTTATAGTTAAAATCTATTTTTAAATCAATATTTAGTTTTTTAAAAACTTCTAATGATCTTTGATTATATGTATTTGAATAGAAATGAATTTTTACATTGATAAATTTTGATATTTTTTCTACTATTTCAAATTCTACTTTTGTAAAGTATCCTTCAAAATGTAACTCTATCTCTTCAAATTTCTTTAAAAAATTTTCATTTATTTTATAGTAATTATCTAAATTTATTCTATCAACATAAGAGTTTCTTTCTAGAATATTTATATAGTTAGTTTTTATAGTTTCAAGAATTTGCAAGTGTTCTAAATAAAAATCATAAGTATCTACATTTTGAATATCTTTGATTTCTACTTTTTCACTTGCTAGTTCTAAAAAGAATCTATAAATATAATCGCTTTGTTTTAAAAATTTTGTAAAATTATCTGAAATTCCAAGTTTTTGGATATTTGTATTTTTTATTGCTTCACTTAAAAAAAGAACTCTTTGTTCTTCTTCACAATATTTCATATTATTAAGATTGATTGATTTTTTGAAAAGTTCATCTATTGTTAGGGTAAAAGGCAAAAGAGTATTGCTACTCTTTTGTGTTGAAATAAAATTTCTAATTGACCTTGATGTTGGGAAAACTAAAAGTTTTTTTTTAAATTGCATTTGTTTTAATATAAAGATATCCAGTTATTCCATCAACAACAAAACTTCCTGTGATAATCCAGTTATTTGCTTCTTTAATTTCAAAATCAGAAGTGTAAGTTTTATCATTTACAATAAAATCATTATTAGTTAATAACTTGTCACTATCATTTGAAATAGTTTTACTAAGAGTCAAATCGATTTTAACATCTCTTTTTTCATTTGTAATTTTATCAGTAACAATAAGTTTTAAACTATTTTTTCCAACTTTCAATAAGTTCTTATTTGTAGAAAACTTCTCAATTACTCTTTGTGAATATCTAATATCTTCAGTTGTCAAAGCAAATTGTTTGTCATTGATAAAAAGATCAAAATTATATTTTGATTTAAATAAATCATTTGAATCCATCATCTCATTATAATGCTCTTCAACATCTTGATATTTTTTCATAAAGCTATGATCTTCTATAACAGGTACAGCAATTGCACTTTTAATAGTCCAAATAATCATACCTAATGTAAAACTAAAAATCCCAATAAACAATAAAGGCCAGTAATTTCTTTTCATATTTTTATTTTCTTTTTCTTAAAATTGCGTAAGTATATGCTAATAATCCTAAAACAACCAACGTATACATAAGAACACGCCATATTGTACTTGAAACTTTTCCAGCATTTCCAATACTTGACTCTAGTGTAATTTGATTTGCTTCAGCAATTGTATCAGCAATTGCTGCATATCCATTTAATGTAGCAGCACTTACTTTTGCAAATAAAGTATTCTTATCATTTGAAGCTAATAATGGAACAATATATCCATCTAAAATATCATTTTTATCGATAATTTCTTTTAAGTCATCTGAGAAAAGTAAATTTACGTGAGTTTCTTCAACAGCAATAGTTAATAAAACATAAGGTGCTTCTAAAGTTGAAACTATTTGATTTTCACTATTCTTGATAAAGTCAATTTTATCTTTTGTTTTAACATTTTCGCCTAAACCTAAATTAGATTTTGCATACACATAGATATTAACACCTAATTTAGACTTAACTTCAGCACCAATTTCATTGATTTTAATTGCGGCTCTATCATCTATTAATTTATCATCATTTAAGATAAATTGTTGAGCGCTTAAATTTGAGCATAAAAAAAGCAGAAGTGAAAAAATCACCCCTACTTTCAAAAAATTAATTTTTTTCATATTAACCTATGAATATCTTAGCAGAATTAAAGAAGCTAAAATATAATGTCATAACTGCAGATACTACAAGTAATATACCTATAACTTTTTCCATTTTAGTCCCCTTATTTAACTAGAATATAATTTTTATTTTGTTCTTCAGAAGTATTTTGTTTTTTATCAGAAAAAACACTTCCAGAAGTTAATCCATTTAAATCTTGATTAACTTTATAAAAATTAACAGATTCATTTTGTTGAACTTTAATAGCATTAACTGTTAAAAATACTAGAATACTTAATAACAACACAGTTGCTATTAACATTCCAGTAATACCATTTAACTTAAAGATACCTCTTTCGTTTTCGTTCATTTGTGTATTTCCAGCCATCTTACTCTCCTAAACTTCTGATATAAGCAGCTAAAGCTTTTTCTTGTGTCTCATTTAGTCTTCCAGCAAAACTTGGCATAGAACCAATTGAAGCTTTTTTACCATCTTTTAACACAGCCATAACTAATGCATCATCATATTCTCTAATGTTTGGAGCAACATAAGCCATACCTTTACCATCCGCACCATGACATCCAGCACAAGTTGCAAACATCGCAGGCTCTTCACCCTTAAATCCACCAGCTACATAAGTAGCAACTGCATCAATATCTGCATCTTCTGTTAACATCATTGGAGGCATTCCCGCTGGATAATCAGTTTTTAAATTATTTGCACCATTTTTAATAACATAAACAACTTGTTCTTTAGACATTCTTTTTGTTAAATTATGTGCTTTACCACCAATACCTTCTGCATCAATACCATGACAAGGCGCACATTGAACTAAAAATGTTGATTCACCCATTGCCTTTAAAGTTTCTTCAGATGGATTTTCCCATTTTTTCTCAAACTTAGCATTATAATCTAATGTCTCTTCATTCCATTGACCAACTTGTGAAAAGCTATTAATTGGATAACCAATAGTAAAATACCAGAACATCCAAAGAATAGTACCAATAAATGCTATTGCCCAACCAGTTGGAACTGGATTTCTATACTCACCAATACCATCCCATCTCTCTTCAGCTAGTTCACCACTTGCTGTATCATTTTTCATTTGATTAACATATTTTAGTGATACAAATACAGTAATTGTAATAATTGCTGTTGCACCTAACAATGTTAAACTGTTAATATAATCATCCCCGTTAAAAGCATCACCTGCTACAAAGTAAGTTCCTGCTAATAAAGCGATGATAAGAATTATTCCACCTATAACCATAGACTTCATCTTATTTCTCCTTATTATCTATATCTTTATCTTTCTTTCTTTCTTCAAGAGGAGTCGAAACACTTGAATCATCGTGAACAAGGTTAGAGTATTTTTCGAAGTCTCTTTCACCTGATTTATCCCTTTTATATATGGAATAAGCATATGAGTAAAATACTACAAAAACAACTAAAATCAAAAAGAATTTAGCATAACCTTGCACTGTTAAAAGTGTTTCATAATCCATAAACAACCTCTATTTTAAAGAATTTAAATATGCAATTAATGCAACTATTTCAGGAATTTGACCATTTGCAACAGCATCTTTTATCGCCTGATTTTTCATATCAGCAGCAATCGCTACAGCATCTTCTTTAGCTTTTGCAATTGCAGTTTCATATTCACCTAACTCAACATCAACTTTTCCATCACCATTTAAATCTTGATCATATGGAGTTGCGAATACTGTTTTAACTGTATAAGCTTCTGCATATGCAGTATCTAAATCAGCAATATTTGTAAATTGATGTTTATATGCTGGCATAATACTTCCAGGAACAACCGCAGATGGTTCCATCATATGATTTTCATGCCAGTCAGTAGTTCTATAATTACCAACTCTCATTAAATCTGGTCCAGTTCTTTTTGATCCCCATAAAAATGGTCTATCATAAGCATACTCACCTGATAAAGAATACATACCGTATCTATCAGTTTCAGCTTTAAAAGGTCTAATTAACTGTGAGTGACAAGCATTACAAGAATCTTTAATATAAACTTGTCTACCAGCTAATTCTAAAACACTGTATGGTTTTGTACCAACAGTTGGTCGTGATTGTTTTGCAAAATCAGGAATAGTTTCAATAATACCCGCAAATGCAACAAATAAAAATACTAGTACCGCAAAGAAAAACGGTCTTTGTTCAAACCAATGAAACATAATTTCTCCTTCTCTTATGCAGCTACTGGTGTAGCATTAACAGGTTCTTTATCAAGTACTCTTCCACATGTAATAGTTTTATAAATATTAAATGCAAACATAAAGAATCCGATTAGGTATAATAATCCACCAACAGCTCTGATTGTATAATATGGATGTAATACAGTAACTGTATCAATGAATGAGTAAACTAATGAACCATATTCATCGTATGCTCTCCACATCATACCTTGTGTAATTCCAGCAATCCACATAGAAGTAAAGTATAAAACGATACCTGTAGTTTGTAACCAGAATTGTGTATCCATTAATGATTTAGAGTAAATTTCTCTTTTGTACATTCTTGGAACCATATGGAATAATGCAGCCATAATCATAAATACAACCCATCCTAATACACCATCATGTACGTGTCCTGGAATCCAGTCAGTAAAGTGTGCAATAGCATTTACAGATTTAATAGCTTGAATTGGTCCTTCAATAGTTGATAACATATAGAAAGTTGAAGCTAATACCATAAATTTAATTAGTGTATTTGATTGTAATTGTTGCCACTCACCCTTCATTGTTAAAAGCATATTAATAGCTGATCCCCATGATGGTAAAATTAAAACAACAGACATTACAGAACCCATAGTTTGCATCCAGTCTGGAACAGTTGAATATAATAAGTGGTGTCCACCAGCCCATAAATATACAAACATTAATCCCCAGAATGCTAAAATAGAAAGTTTATAAGAATAAACATTTTGTCCAGATTCTTTTGGTAAAAAGTAATAAATTAATGCAATAATTGGAGTTGTGAAAACGAATGCAACAGCATTATGTCCATACCACCATTGTACTAATGCATCATTAGTTCCTGCATACATAGATACAGAGTGTAACCATGAACCATGACCTGAAACTAAAGCTGTTGGAACTTCCATATTATTGAATAAATATAACATAGCAACTGCAATAAAAGTAGCAATGAAATACCATAAAGAAATATATAGAGTTCTTTCTCTTCTAATTCCGATTAATCCGAAAATAGAAACACCCCATAAAACCCACCATAAAACAACTAAAATGTCTAATGGCCACTCTAATTCCGCATACTCTTTTGAAGTTGTATAACCCATGAAAAGAGTAACAACAGCTAAAAGAATAGTGATAAAATATAATACAAAGTGTAATTTTGCGATAGCCATTAAAAAAGGTGACTCTTTTAATGAAACTTTTAATACCCTTTGTCCAATATAATACCAAGCAGCAAAAACACCACTTAATGTAAAACCAAAAGCAACACCATTAGTGTGTAAAGGTCTTAATCTACTGAAAGTACCATACTCTCCAGCTAAATGATTTAACTGTGGAAACGCCAATTGCAACGCAAGTACAACACCAATAGTCATACCTATGATACCAAACAGAATTGTTGCAAATGTAAACGCTTTTGCAACTGAGTAATCGTACTCAATTTGTGCACCGTTTTGCATCAATCTCCTCCTACTAATTTTATATACAAGTCACAAAAATGTCACTCATTGGGGTAATCATAGCTAAGAGAAACTTAAAATATACAAAAAAATTAACAAAAAATTAACAATAAAAACTAATTTTAATTATAATTTTTACTTATAAATTAGGACACTTTTTATCTTATTTATAATTTTTTAAAACTTGTTGGGTTTCCCTTAACATCGTTTTTTTCTTTAGGTCTTCACGTTTATCATGTAATTTTTTACCCTCAGCTGTTGCTATTTGAACTTTGAGCATATTTTTATCATTGAAGTATAATTTTAATGCAACTAAAGTGATACCATCTTTTGTGACTTTTGTGTACATTTTATCTATTTGTTTTGAGTGTAAAAGTAATTTTCTATCTTTTCTTTCATCTGGTCTATAAGTTGTATGGGTTGTACTTAAATGTGAAATATGCATATTTAATAAAAATACTTCACCTTTAATAATTCTTACAAATGAGTCTTTTAAATTAACTCTTCCATCTCTTATAGCTTTTACTTCACTACCTTCAAGCACAATTCCAGCTTCTATTGTTTCTAAAATAGTAAAATCATGAAATGCTTTTCTATTTTTAAAAACTAAATTTTTTTTTGTATCTTTTTTATTTGCCATTGTTAACCTTAAAAAATGAACTTCCACTTCCACTAAAATACCAATCTTGCTTACTATAATTTTCTAAATCAGAATATAAACTAAGAGCTGGTTCGTACAAATCATTTGCTTTTTTAATATCAAATTCTTTTAATATATCCAAAGATTTCATATTTAGTAATCTATTTGATTCTTCTTTTGAAATTTGTTTATAAAACTTTTCTCTAAATATTTTAAATATTTCACCTGTGTTACATTTTATTTTTGGTGTAATTGTATCTATATTTAAAATTTCTTCATCAAATTTTTTTACTATTTCACCAATTCCTGTAACATTTGCACTATCATACTCATAAACAAAGAATGGAACATCAGCACCTATTTTAACTGCAATTTCACATAACTCATCTTTTGATAAATTTAAATTACAATATTTATTTGCCATTATTAAAAAAGTAGCTGCATTTGAACTTCCGCCCCCAAGTCCTGCAAACTCAGGTATATTTTTTTCTATTTTTATACTATGATTTTCAAAAAAATCTTTTACATTTTTATAATCTTCTATTAGTTTGTATGCTTTATATACAGTATTTGATTCCATTTTACAACCAAAATCACCTATAATATCAATACCTCTCCTACTAGTTTTAATAAAAGATACAATATCGTATAAATTGTGAACTCGTACAAATCTTGATACGAGTTCATGATAATTATCTCTTTTATCAGATATTTTTAAAAATATATTTACTTTTGCATAAGATTTTTCACACATTTCTAGCATAATTTATTTACCTTATTTAATAAATATGATACTTCAGCATCTTTTATCTCTATAATTGAAAAAAAGTCTTCTAAGATAATTACATATTTTCCATCATCTTTTTTTTCTAAATAATCAATTGATATCTTTCTTCCTGTATTTAACCACTCATATGAACCTGTATAATTATTTATAGGTAAATCAATATAATCTAAAGGATCTAAATCTTTTTCATTATCAAAAAAGAATTTTCCTTCATTTAGTCTTTCCAAATAAGATAAAGTTCCTACTCTATTTAGTTTTTCAAGTAATATTTGAGCATAAGAACGAATATAAGAGCCTTCACTAACTGTTACATCAATAGTTATAAAAGGGTGTCTATATGAAATAAATTTTGTTTCATATACATGCATTGTTGATTTTTTCATAAGAACTTCTTCGCCATTTCTAGCTAATTCATAAGCTCTTTTGCCATCAATTTTTTTTGCAGAAAATTTTGGTGGAGTATATTCAATATCACCTTTTAGTAAATCAAGCTCATTTTTTATTAAATTAGTCTCAACTTTATCAACTATTTCTATATTTTTTATTTGCTCAATATCTAAAGATTCCGATTGAGTTCCAAGCCAAACAACCGCTCTATATGTTTTTGGAGTTTTTGCTAAATACTTAAAAAGTTTTGAATATTGACCAAAAGCTACAATTAAACATCCTTTTGCAAATGGATCTAGCGTTCCAGAAAAACCTGCTTTTTTATTTTTATATTTCTTTTTAATTCTTGTTAAATAAAAATTAGAACTCATAAAAATTGGTTTGTTAACCACTATCAACTTATTTATTGATTCTTTGTCATAAAATCTTTTTTGCAATATTATTTCCAGTTATGCTTTTTGAACAAATGAAGATAAAATATCTCTATGTGTTCCGCCAAAATTAATTGATAGTTTATAATCTTTACCTGCATTTGTGGCTTTTAGAACTCTACCCATTCCAAAAATTTTATGCTGAACTAAATCACCTTTTTTAAAGCCAGATTGTTTTTCAATAGTTAAGCAACCTTTTATTAAGCCACTCTCACTTAAAAATCTACTTTTTGTAAGGCTTGCTCTTTTCCCTTTATAAAATCTTGAATGAACAAAAGATAAAGTTAAATTATCCATAGCTCTAGTAATTGCTACATATCCTAATCTTCTTTCTTCTTCTAAATCACTACCATCACCTGTAATTGGAAAGAATCCTTCTTCAAAACCTATTATAAATAGTTTTTTAAATTCTAAACCTTTTGAAGCATGAATACTCATCATAGAAACTGATTCACCATAATAATCATCATTTTCACTATCTAATGCAATTTCATTTAAAAAATCTTTTAGATCTAAGTGTGGATTTTGGATAAAATAATCTCTTAAATATCCATAGAACTCATCAATATTTGCCTGTCTTTCAAAACCATCGGGTAAATTATCATAAGAAGCCCTATAATCAAATGTCTCTTCAAAACTATCTAAAAATTTCATTTTTGATTCACTAAGTAATTCTTTTAAATCTAAAATAGAAGCTTCAAATACTTTTAGTGTTCTTGAATTCTTTTTACCAACTATTGAAGTTATTTCATTTGAATCCAAATTTTGAATTAAATCAAAAATTGATCGTTCTGTTTCTATTGATTTAGCTTCAAGTTTATCAATTGTTGTTTTACCAATTCCACGTTTTGGTTTATTAATAATTCTTTTTATTGAAAAATTATCATTTGAGTTTGTTAATATTCTAAAATAAGCAATTAAATCTTTTATTTCAGCTCTTTCGTAAAACTTCATACCACCAACAAGTTTATAATGAAGTCCAGCTTTATTAAATCCTTCTTCAAGAGATCTTGAAAGTGCATTTACTCTAAATAAAATTGCTATGTCTTTAGGACTAATTCCTTCATCAACTAATTGTTTTATATCTTCTACGATTTTTCTTGTTTCTTCATTTTCATCATGTGATTCATAAACTTTTATAGAATCACCTTTCATTCTAGTTCCTACTAATTTTTTACCTAATCTATCTCTATTGTGTTCAATTAGTTGATTTGCATGATTTAAAATAGTATCTGTTGATCTATAATTTTCTTCAAGTTTTACTACAATTGTATTTTCAAAATGTTCAGAAAAATTTAAAATATTTTTAATAGTTGCACCACGCCAACCATAAATAGATTGGTCATCATCACCAACAACACAAAGATTATTGTGACTTGTACATAAAAGCCTTAAAAGTCTATACTGAAGTTCATTTGTATCTTGGTACTCGTCTACCATTATATATTGGTATTTTTGACTTATTTCTTCCGCTAATTTAGCATTGTTTTTTAATATTTTATATGGAAGTAAAAGTAAATCATCAAAATCTACAAGATTGTTTTTTTCTAAGTAAGCTTCATATTTTTCATATACTTCTGCTATTTGTTGATAAAGCTTTAATTGAGCTGCTTTTATTGCTTCACTTGGAGTTAATAGTGAATTTTTATATTTTGATATTTCAGATACTAACAATGCTGTTGTAATATCTTTATCAATTGATTTTATTATTCTTTTTTTGTCATCCGTATCTATTATTATGAAATTGTTTTTCCTATTTAATTCAGACATATGGAATTTTAAAAATAATAAACCAAATTTATGAAAAGTACATAATAAAGGTGGAGTATTTATCATAGAAGGATCAATCATATTAAATGCCCGTTCTCTCATTTGAGTTGCTGCTTTATTTGTAAAAGTTAGCGTCAAAATTGATCGTGGATCAATACCAATTGATATTAAATATGCAAGTCTTGTAGTAATTGTTTTTGTTTTACCAGAGCCTGCACCTGCAAGAATTAATAGCGGTCCATCTATATGCTGGGCTGCTAATTTTTGTGATTCGTTTAATGATGATAATAAATTTTCAGACATATTTTCTCCAATATTAAATTATTATATCATATATTATATAAATTCATTATTGCTCTTAATTATTTTATATATAAATAAATGTTATGATAATCATAATTTATTTTACGGAGGTTATAATGCTTACAGATTTTGCAAAACTAGAAACTTTTCTTACAGTGGTAAGAGAAAAATCTTTTTCAAAAGCTTCAGCAAAACTTGGCATTTCGCAACCAGCAGTTACACAACAAATGAAATTTATTGAAGATTACTTAGATGTTCAAATCGTTGATAGAAAGAAAAATGGTATTAGGCTAACAAAAGAAGGTCAAATGCTACATGCTATCGCTTTAAAAATTGAAAAGTGTGTAGGAAATGCGGAAAAAGAGTTATTGAAAATTATGAATAAAAATGTTACTTTTATTTTTGGAGCATCTTTTATTATAGGAAATTATATATTACCTAGATTTTTAAATAATTTAAAAGAGAATATTCACAATGATGTTTCAATAAATGTATCAGTTTCTCATGAAGCAATTGAAGATTTATTAGATAAAAAAATTGATATAGCATTGGTTGAGAATTATGTTGCAAATGACGATATTGTTTATAGGGAATGGATGGAAGATGAAATTGTAATTTTTTCTAATCAAAAATTACCTGCTCGTGCAAAAGCAGAAGATTTACTATCATATAAATGGGTATGTAGAAATCCTGAATCAAATACAAGACTTATTTTTAAAGAAAATCTTGAAAAAGCTAATTATCCTGATTGTGATACATTTAATGTTACAAGTGAAGTTACTAGTGCTACAACTATTGTTCAAACAGTTTTACACTCTGACAAAAACTCAATACCAACTGTATCTATTGTATCAAGAAATGCAATTGAATCGCTTTTAAAAGCAGGCGCACTTTATGAATCAAGAATTAATAATCAAAAAATGACTAGAAAACTATATATTGCTTATAGAAAAGATAGAAAACATGATGCATTTGTTGAAAATGTAGTTGATTATCTTTTAAAAATCAAATAATCTTAAAAAAGGAAAATAATGAGTACTATAGATAAGATTGAACTTACCTATCTTCAATTAGAAGATCATAAAGATATCGTTAATTTAATGAACGATGAATATAAACATTTAGATGATTCTTCTTGGACTTATGATGAGTTTTCAACTTTACTTGGAAAATTTCCAAAAGGTCAAGTTGGAATTAAAATCAATGGAGAATTAGCAGGTTTTGCCCTAAGTATTGTTGTTGATTATAATAAATTTGATGATTCTCATACTTATAAAGAAATTACTGGAGATTATACATTTAGTACACATGATGACAATGGAGATAGTCTTTATGGTGTTGATGTTTTTGTTAGTAAAAAATATAGAGGACTAAGACTTGGAAGAAGACTTTATGAATTTAGACAAGAACTTTGTGAAGAGCTAAATTTAAAAGGTATTATTTTTGGTGGAAGACTTCCAAACTATAAAAAATATTCTGATACTTTAACACCAAAAGAGTATATTTCAAAAGTTAGAGATAGAGAAATTTATGACCCTGTGTTAAACTTTCAACTTTCAAATGATTTTTATGTAAAAAGGGTTTTAAAGAATTATCTTGAAGGTGATGTAGAAAGTTGTGAATATGCTTCTTTATTAGCGTGGGACAATATTTATTACTCTAAGCCTTCAAAAAAACCTATGTCTGAAAAAACTGTTATTAGATTAGGATTAATTCAATGGCAAGTAAGACCATATAAAAACATAGAAGAAGTATTAGAACAAGCTGAATACTTTGTAGATGCTGTATCAAACTATAGAAGTGATTTTGCACTATTCCCTGAATTTTTTAATGCTCCATTAATGGCTGCTTTTAATCATTTGGGTGAAGCAGAAGCTATTAGAGAACTAGCTAAATTTACACCTAAATTTAAAGAAGAATTCTCAAGACTTGCAATTGCTTATAATATTAATATTATTACAGGAAGTATGCCAGAACTTGTTGATGGTCATTTATATAATGTTGGTTTTGTATGTAAAAGAGATGGTTCAGTTGAAAAATATGAAAAAATGCATGTAACTCCTGATGAGAAAAAAGTTTGGGGATTAACAGGTTCTAATAATATTAAAACAATTGATACAGACTGTGGAAAAATTGGTGTACTTATTTGTTATGATAGTGAATTTCCAGAATTAGGAAGAATCTTAGCAAAAGAGGGTATGAATATACTTTTTGTTCCATTCTTAACAGATACACAAAATGGTTACTCAAGAGTAAAAATTTGTGCTCAAGCTAGAGCTATTGAAAATGAGTGTTATGTAGCAATTGCAGGTTGTGTTGGTAATCTTCCTCAAGTTGAGAATATGGATATTCAATATGCTCAATCAGCTGTATTTACACCTTGTGATTTTGCATTCCCACCTAATGGTATAAAAGCTGAATCTACTCCAAATACTGAAATGATTTTAGTTGCTGATGTTGATTTAGAGCTATTAAAAGAATTACATAATGTTGGAAGTGTTACTAATCTAAAAGATAGAAGAACTGATATTTACGAAATAGAATTAAAAAAATAAAAACTAGAGTTAAACTCTAGTTTTTTATCTCTTAATAATTAAATCCCTCTTTTTCCAAAGCCAATCTAATATTTTTCATTTGTGTATGTTTATCTCTACACCAATCAGGTGATAATAAAGTACTATCATCAATTCCTGCAGTTATTCTTTGAATAGAAATATTATCCGGCAAGTTTTTTATTGATTTAACAACAGTATCTATATACAATTCTTCAGTTATAGGTGTAAATCTACCTTTTCTAAACTCATTGGTTAAAAGTGTGTTTTTTACCACGTATAAAGGATGAAATTTAATAGAATCAACTTTTAATTCAACTGTTTGTCTAAAAGTCTCAAGCATCATCTCTTGAGTCTCTTTTGGTAAGCCATAAATTAAATGACCACAAACATTTAGACCTTTTTCTTTACTTCTACTAATCCAATATCTCATATTATCAGCCGTATCTCCACGATTGATATCTACAAGAGTCTCATCATAAAAAGACTGAATTCCAAACTCTATCCAGATTTCTTTATCTTTTGATAATTCAACTAAATAATCAAGTATTTCATCAGTAACACAATCTGTTCTTGTACCAATACTAAGACCTATTACATTATCAAAACTAAGTGCTTTTTCATACAAAGCTTTCAGTGTTGCAAAAGGTGCATAAGTATTTGTAAAAGATTGAAAATACACTATAAACTTTTTAGTTCCAAACTTATTTTGTAATCTTTGTTTAGTTGCATTAAATTGCATTTCTAATTGTTTTAACTGATTATCTAAATATGGATTCTCATTTATTCTAGGATTTAATTTAAACTTAGTTTTTTTCTCTTGTAAATTAGGGCTAAATGAGTCATTTTCACAAAATGAACATCCACCCTTTGCTACAGTTCCATCAATATTTGGACATGTAAATCCTGATATTGAAATTGGAACTTTGTAAACTTTTTCACCAAACTTATTTTTTAAATATCGACCAATTGTTAATACATTTTTTAATTCATTCATTCTACTCTTTTACGAAATAATCTCCGTCAAAACTTTCAAGTGCATATTTTCTATCATTTCCTATTGCATTAACTAAATCATCTACTGATAAATACTCTAAAGAATCAGCTTCAATGTATTTACAAACTTCTTCTTTAGTCATATTATTTGAGATTAATTCCTCTTTATGTGGTGTATCAATACCATAATAACAAGGGAATTTGATTTCAGGACTTGCAACTCTAAAATGTACTTCTTTAGCTCCTGCTTCTTTTAATATTTTAACGATTCTTTTAGAGGTTGTACCTCTTACAATTGAATCATCTATTACAAGTAAAGATTTACCTGCAATTAATGATTTCATCGGACTTAATTTCATTTTTACTTTTAAATCTCTCATTTCCTGCGTTGGTTCAATAAATGTTCTACCAATATAGTGATTTCTAATAATTCCATATTCAAAAGGAATTCCACTTTCAGCTGCATATCCAAGAGCTGCTGGAACACCTGAATCAGGAACTGGGATTACCATATCAGCTTTAATGCTTTGATTTGCATCATTTTTAGCTAATGCTCTTCCCATATTTTCTCTAGATCTATATACACTTTTCCCATCTATTACAGAATCAGGACGTGCGAAATATACATATTCAAAAGCACATGGTCTATATTGAGGTTCAAATAATTGAATTGATTCTGGTTCTTCATAGTCTTCACTAAAAATTAACATCTCACCTGGATTTACATCTCTAATAAATTCAGCATCTACTAAATCAAAGGCACAAGTTTCACTTGCAACTATATATCCACCGCTTTTTAATTTTCCTAAAGATAATGGTCTAATACCATATCTATCTCTTATAACGAATTGTTTAGATCTACTTTGAACAATAAAACAATATGCACCAATAGTTCTATCTAATGCTTCTTTAATTCTATCTCTTAATCTATCTTTTGTATTTTTTGCAATTAGATGAATTAAATTTTCAGTATCCATTCCTGTTTGGAAAATTGCACCTTTATCAATCAAATCTTGTCTAACTTCATCTTTATTAATTAAATTTCCATTATGTACAATTGATATTTCACCAAGTTTATACTTAGCAAATACAGGTTGAGCATCTAAAATAGAGTCGCCACCTGCTGTTGAATATCTATTATGACCAATTGCCATATTCCCAACTAATATTTTTAAAGCAGTTTCATTAAAAACTTCAGAAACTAAACCTCTATTTTTGATTGTATGAATTTTACCATTACACGATGATGATATACCTGTAGCTTCTTGACCTCTGTGTTGCATTGCAAATAAAGCTATTGAAGCTAATCTTGCAGCATTATCATTACCATAAATTCCAACTATTGCGCACATATTTAATTTTCCTTATAGACCTAAAGCGTCATTGATTGAGTATAATTTTGGATCTTTACCTATAATCCACTTAGCAACTTTTATTGCACCTTTTGAAAAAGTATTTCTAGCTGTTGCTGTGTGATTTAATTCTAAAAACTCACCGTCGTTATATAGACCAACTGTATGACGACCAACAATATCTCCACCTCTTAATGCCATAACTGCAATTTCATTTTTAGTTCTAGCACCAATTTGTCCATCACGTCCTGAAATTCTAACTTCATCTAAATCTAAATCTCTAGCATTTGCTGCATGTTCTGCAAGTGTTAATGCTGTTCCAGATGGAGAATCAACTTTATGTCTATGGTGTTGTTCCACAATCTCTATATCAAAATCACTTAATGTTTTTGATGCAAGTGCCACTAGTTTATTTAAAACAGCAACACCTAAACTCATGTTAGTAGCATATAAAATAGGCACAATTTTACTAGCTTCAATTAATAAATTTTGTTGATGCTTGTTAAATCCAGTTGTTGCAATAACTAAGGGTTTACCTTGACCATTTTCAACAACTTGAGTAAGAAGTGCTTCAGTAGCAGCAGGTGCAGAAAAATCAATAACAACATCACTAGAATCTAGTAATACTTTCATATCATTTGTTACAATAGTGCCCTCAGGTACTTGTCTTGATAATTTATCAAAAACATGAACAGCTGCTACTCTAGCTTGCTCATCATTTTCTAAGTCATCAATTAATAAAGAACCAACTCTTCCCGTACTACCTAATATACCTACTTTAATCATAAATAATTTTTCCTTATCCTAAATATTCTATAATATTAACAGCTGCTGTTGCACCATCACCTGCTGCACAAACTACTTGTTTTGATGCATCAATTCTAATATCACCTGCAGCATAAAGACCTTTTACTGATGTTCTCATTTTTAAATCAACAATAACTTCACCAGCTTCATTTGTATCACATAAAAAAGACCCATCTTCTTGTTTTAAAGGAGTATTTAATACATCACGTCCAACAAATACAAAAACACCTGGAGTTGGTAGATCTCTCATTTCTCCTGAATCTTTATGTTTTACTCTAAGACCTAGAACACCACTGTTATCTCCAAATACTTCTTCTACAGTTACATTTGTAACTTCTTCAATATTTTCAGTATGTTTCATATGTTCAATTGTACTTGGAGCTGCTCTATATGTATCTCGTCTGTGAACTAAATAAACTTTTGAACAAAGTTTTGCTAAATAAACAGCTTCTTCAATAGCAGAGTCTCCACCACCTACAACAGCAACTTCTTTTCCTTTATAGAAAAAACCATCACATGTTGCACAAGTTGAAATTCCTCTTCCGAAAAATTCATTTTCACCTTTAAATCCAGCTCGTCTAGGAACTGAACCTGTTGCCATTAATACAGATTTTGCTTCATATGTTTTACCATCAACACCTGTAATGTTAAAAATATCATTATCTTTTGTAATAGAAGTAATTTGATTCATCTCATGTTTTAAACCAAATCTTTGACATTGCTCAGGCCAATTTGCCATTAAATCCATACCTGATACAATTTCAGCTTGTCCTGGATAATTTTCAATTTCTGAAGAACCTGTAATTTGACCTCCAGGCATACCCATTTCAAACATTACAACATTTTTTAATCCACCTCTAGTAGCATATAAACCAGCTGTTAATCCAGCAGGTCCTCCACCAATAATCGCTAAGTCTAACATATAAAATCCTTACTTTAATAAATTGAATAATCTATAGCATTTTTAAAACCACAATAGTACTAAAATATTTGTAAGTTTTAGGTTAAATAAACCCTAAAGATTGAGGATAAATATTATCATTTAATAATTTATATAAACCTTAATTGTATTATAATTAAAAATATTATCTGAAAAAATTTAGAAATAAAAAAGGGAGAAGTAAAATACTTCTCCCTTTTTCTTATATTGTATTTATATTTTTTATAATAAAGAGTTAATTTTATCAGTAAATGCTTGTTTAGAAGAAGCTCCAACCATTTGATCAACAACTTCACCATTTTTCATAAATAAAATAGTAGGAATAGATCTAATTCCATATTTTACAGCTAAATCTTGCTCTTCATCTGTATTTACTTTACAAATGTTTGCTTTTCCTTCGAAATCTGCAGCTAATTCTTCAATAACTGGAGCAATCATTCTACAAGGTCCACACCAAGGAGCCCAGAAATCTACCATAGATACGCCTTCTTTTGTAACTTCTTCAAAGTTTGCTGGAGTTAATTCAACATATTTTCCCATTTTATTTCCTTATTATTAATTTTTATTTTCGTCATTTTTTATTTAATATACTTATATATAATTAAACTAAATCATTATAACTTGTAAAAACTTAAATTTAGTTTTACATTATTTAACTTTTTACTAATCAATCCTAAATAATTATTTTGTTAGAATAAGAGAATTTAATTTAATATGGATAATTTTATGGATATCAGAAAAGAATATTTAGAGTTTTTTAAAAGTAAAGGTCATGATGTAATTTCATCAATGCCACTAGTTCCAGATGATCCTAGTTTAATGTTTACAAACGCAGGAATGGTTCAATTTAAAGATATATTTACAGGTGCAGTACCAAAACCTGCAAACCCAACTGCAACTTCTTGCCAACTTTGTATTAGAGCTGGTGGAAAACACAATGACTTAGAGAATGTTGGTTATACAGCGCGTCATCATACTTTATTTGAGATGTTAGGTAATTTTTCTTTTGGTGATTATTTCAAAGAAGATGCAATTGCATATGCTTGGGAATTTATAACTGTTAATTTAGCACTTCCTATTGATAAATTGTGGGTTACAGTTCATGATAATGATGATGAAGCGTTTAATATATGGACAAAATATATTGATTCTTCAAGAATTGTTAGATTTGGAGATAAAGATAATTTCTGGTCAATGGGTGATACAGGCGCTTGTGGTCCTTGTAGTGAAATATTCTATGATCAAGGTGCTGAACATTTTAATACACCTGAAGATAAAATGGGTGGAGACGGAGATAGATTCTTAGAAATATGGAATTTAGTTTTCATGCAATATGAAAGAACTTCAGATGGAAAATTAAATCCATTACCAAAACCTTCAATTGATACAGGAATGGGTCTTGAAAGGGTTATTGCTATAAAAGAAGGTGTATTTAATAATTTTGATTCATCAAACTTCAAACCAATAATTGAAAAAATAGAAGAATTAGCAGGTAAAAAAGCTGAAAAAAACACAATTGGTTCATATAGAGTAATTGCTGACCACCTACGAGCAACATCATTTATGTTATCTCAAGGTATTTTATTTGGAAATGAAGGAAGACCTTACGTATTAAGAAGAATTCTAAGACGTGCAGTTAGACATGGATATTTATTAGGATTTAGAAAACCATTTATGGGAAAACTTCTTGATACATTAATTTCTATTTTAGGTGGACACTATACAGAATTAGTAGAAAATAGAAATTTCATAAAAGAGCAATTAACACTAGAAGAAGATAGATTCTTCAAAACTATTGATTTAGGAATGTCTTTATTTAATGAAGAACTAGCAAATACTAAAGAAGTTTTCTCAGGAGAAATTGCATTTAAACTATATGATACTTATGGCTTCCCTTTAGATTTAACAGAAGACATGTTAAAAGATAAAGGTCTTAAAGTTGATATAGCAAAATTTGATGAACTTATGAGTGCACAAAAAGCAATGGCAAAAGCTGCTTGGAAAGGTAGTGGGGATGCTTCAAATGATGGTGACTTTAAACAATTAATTGAGAAATATGGAATTAATGAATTTGTAGGTTATGATAATGTAACTTATAAATCAAAAATCCTAGCACTTTTAGATGAGAATTTTAAAGAAGTTAAAACTTTAGAAAAAGGAAAATCTGGTTGGGTAATGTTAGATAAAACTCCATTTTATGCTACAAGTGGTGGACAAAATGGTGACGTTGGAGCATTAGAAGATAATAAACATATTGCAATTATTGAAGATACTTCAAAGTTCCATGGTTTAAATCTTTCAAAAGTAAAAATTGAACATTCAAATATAAACCAAGGCGAAGAAGTTGAAGCTGTTGTTGTAAATAGATATGAAGTTGCAAAACATCATAGTGCAACTCACCTTTTACAAAGTGCATTAAAAATGGTTTTAGGGGAAACTGTATCTCAAGCTGGGTCATTAAATGATGCTTCAAGATTAAGATTTGACTTTACATATCCAAAAGCTATGACAAATGAGCAAATTGATGAAGTTGAAGATTTAGTTAACTCTATGATTGCAAGAGGAATTTCTGGAAATATTGAAGAATTACCAATTGAACAAGCTAAGGGAAAAGGTGCTATTGCTATGTTTGGTGAAAAATATGGTGATATGGTAAGAGTTGTTAGTTTCTCAGATGTTTCTGTTGAATTTTGTGGTGGTACACATGTAAAAAATACTGCTGACATTGGAAGTTTTTACATAGTAAAAGAATCAGGAGTAAGTGCAGGAGTTAGAAGAATCGAAGCTGTTTGTGGAGCAGCTGCAATTGCTTATACAAAAGAAATTATTAATTCAATGAATGAAATAAAATCTGAAATTAAAAACAATGATGTAATAACAGGTATTAAAAAATTAAAAGATCAAATCAAAGATCTAAAAAAAGAGCTTGAGACTGCTCAAAGTCAAACAACAGCTCCAATTAATGAAGAATTAATAGGTGATACTAAAGTTGTAGTGGCTGTTGTTGAAAATGGTGATTTAAAGAAAATTGTTGATGATATGAAAAATGCAAATGAAAAACTAGCAATTTTATTACTTCAAGCTAAAGATGATAAAGTATTAATTGTGGCAGGAAGTAAAAACACAAAAATCAAAGCTGGTGATTGGATTAAAAATATTGCTCCAATCGTAGGTGGAGGTGGAGGTGGAAGACCTGACTTCGCACAAGCTGGTGGGAAAGATGTAACAAAAGTTGAAGATGCAAAAATTGCAGCCCTAGCATATGCTAAAGAAAATTTGTAGGAAAAAACCTTGAGCGAATTATTTAACAACTTTTCATCTTTAATAGTATTTTTACACGTAATATCAGCTGTAATTTGGGTAGGAGGAATGATAGCAATTAGATTTGCTGTTCATTACTCTATTCAAGAGATTGAAGAACCTAAGATAAAATTAGGAAGAACTCTAGAAAATTTACGAAGATTTTTTAATATGGTAATTCCTGCAATTTTAATTCTTTTAATTACAGCTATTATAATGATAATAGCCCTTGGATTTAAAGGTACTGAACTTTATAGTATAGTAATTATGAAAGAAGTTATATGGTCAATAATGACTGTTATTTTTATAACTATATATATAAAGAGAAATAAAGCACAAAAAGCTTTTAATAATGGCGATTTCCCAAATGCCAAAAATAACTTACTTCCAATTGCAACTTATTATATACCAGCAAATATAATCTTAGGATTAGTTGCTATATTCTTAGGAATAACACTTAGAGGATTTTAATAAAGATTTATTTTATATAAATCTTTATTTAAGATACAAACTTTCTTACTTGACATAATTGTTATTTTTTCTTATTATAATAGATATACTTTAATATGAGGACTTAAAACTATGTATTTTAGAATTTTACTTACATTTATTTTTTCAATTATCATTTTTACAGGTTGTTCTCAGAAATATGAAGATCAAAATATTGACTATAGAAATAATAACACTCAAAATACTCTTCAAAAGAGATATTTAAATATGCTAAAAAACAATAACTATGTTTTAAATAAAAGATATATAGATTTTAATACAGCTCAACAAAAAGATTTAAATAACGCATTAATAGAATTTTATAAAAATTGGTCTGGTGTAAAATATGAATATGGAGGTAATTCTAGAAATGGTATTGACTGTTCTTCATTTATACAAATAGCTTATGAAGATAACTTTGATATAGCACTACCTCGAACAACAGACTCACAAGCTAGTATAGGAATAGAAATAGACAAATCACAACTTGAAATGGGTGATTTAGTTTTCTTTAAAACAAGTTCAAGTTCAAATCATGTGGGAATTTATTTAGAAGATGGTAAGTTTATGCATGCTTCAACTAGTGTAGGAGTAACTATCTCTTATTTAGACAATGTTTATTTTAATAAATATTATTGGAAAGCACAAAGAATAATTTATTAAATAAAACAAAGAAGATTTTAATAAATCTTCTTTGTTTACTTATCATACATACGTTCTCTTTCTCTTGAAAAGTATGAGTTAATAAAATTCATATCAACTAAACTTTTTGAATAATCACTTTTG
>CBFHMY010000027.1:0-26212 GCA_965657055.1 uncultured Aliarcobacter sp.
CAATTAAAGCATAAATAGTTAAAAATATAAATACAGCTTCCCATGTAAAAAAGTGAATAATAAAAGCTCCAATAGCAGGAGCTAAAAGGGGAGCTAAACTTCTTACCATTCCAATAAGTGAAAATACTTTTGCCGCTTCTGCACCATGAAACCTATCCCTTACAGCAGCGGCTGCATTTACTACAACAATTCCTCCAAAAAATGCTTCAAAGAATCTATAAACCCATAATTCATAAATAGTAGAACTAAAGATAATAATAAAACTGAATAAGGCATAACCTAAAAGTCCAAATATAGAACTATTTTTTCTTCCATATCTATCAGAAATTGGTCCTCCAAATACTTGCCCAATAGAAAAACCAATTAAAAATATTGATAATGAAAGTTCAATTTTGTGAATACTAACATCAAATGATTTTGCAATATCAGGAATAGAAGGTAAGTAAGTATCTACTCCCATTGGTGCAACTGAAGATAATACAGATAATAAAATGATTAAATATATATGATTTATTGATTTTTTCATAATTAACCTTCCATACTTAAAGCCACTTTTTCAAGTAATTCAACAATTTTATTTATTTCATTTTCATTAAGATTTGAAGATACTTTTTCTCGAAATTCTTTTACTGTAAGTGCACTTTCTTCTAATATCTTTTCACCTTCAAGTGTAAGCTCAATAAGATTTGTTCTTTTATCAATCTGTTTTTTTAGAATTAAACCTTTTTTTTCTAAGGTTGCTAATGTTCTACTTATTGTGGTTTTATCTTTTGCAAGAATATTTGCTATTTTTGTTTGGGTTACTTCTTTTTCATATTTTATAATCTCAAGGGTTGCTCTTTGTTCAGGTGCAATATCATATTTTTGAAGTAGGGTATTGAATTTATTGTTTATTTTATTTGCACTTTGATTTATTTTAAAACCAATGGAAGTTTCTAGGTCATAAGCCATATTAATCCTTTAATTGTATATGCAATAGTTGCATATACAACCTTTTGAAAAGATTAAAAGGCCTTCTACTGCCCCGAAGGGCTATTTATTTAGATTAATGTTTCCTTTGGTTCATTATTTAATTTGGGCATACGATCTAGTTTATCATGAATTGCATGATGAATAAATGAAAGTTTTGTCCTTACTGACTGTGTTAATACAAAAGGATAAGCATCATTCATTCCCATACTACGATTTAAAGAATTAAGAATTACTGCAAAATCCATCCATGTATCTAAAATACTAGTTATAGAAGTTTGAGAAGAAAAAAAGTAAGAACTTTGGGGTAATTTCAAATCACCTACTTTTTCTATATCTTCTGCATCTCTCACTGATCCTGTTATATTAAAATTTTTTGCTGTTTCTAAAGTATCCATAATATGCATATAATGTGCCCACGTTTCAGCCCAGTCTTCATATGGATGCATAGTAGCATATTCACTTATAAAATTATCACTCCAGTTTTCTGGTGCACCATTTTCATAATGTTGTTTAAGAGCTTCTTGATAATCTAACTCATCATCACCAAAATATTTTTTACATAACTCGTGCTTTTTAGGAGACCCAACAATTAATTTTTCGAAATAGTAATGACCTAATTCATGTCTGAAATGACCAAGTAATGTACGATATTGTTCACCCATTGCAAGTTTTGTGTGAGAACGAGCAACTTCATCAGCTTCAGCTAAATTAATAGTTATATGACCACTATCGTGACCTGTAAATATTGTTTCTTGATCATCTAATTTAGTTAAAAAATGATCATTTACATCACGGTCTGTTGTAAAATCAAAACTCAAACCACTCTTTGGATTTTGTCTAATATTTTGTAAGGGAAGTGATAATGCTTTAAGTGTATAAATAGCACGACGTTTTGCAATTTCCATTTTTCTCCATAAAGGAATATGTTCAACAATTGATAAATCAGGAATAATTTCATTAAAACGGCAAGCATAACATAAAACTTCATCTTTGTTAGGTACGGGTTCAAATGTATTCATATTAACCATACCATTGCAAACTCCATAGTTAGCATTATTATCACATTTTTGATAATGAACTTCTGGTTGCTTTGTTTTAAAATAGTATCCACTATTTTCATCTAAGTTATATGTTTCTACTTTATTAAATCTATCATCAACTCCAACTACTCTCTCACAAGCAACACAACTTTTACTTTCAAAAAATAGTATCTGATGATTTTCACAATCGCATTTAAAGGTTTTCATTTAATTAATATCCTTTTATTTAATATTTAACTATCTTAATATAGAAGCTTTTTAAAATTAAAAGCTTAGCATTTAAGATTTGATGTATTTATTTCATTTATTTTTATTATTTTATCTAATCTTATTTGAGTTCCATTTTTTAATATTAAAAACTCTTCTTTGTTTTTTGTTCTAAAATCAACTATTAAATCTTCTACATTTATTTCATTTTCATTTTCTAAATATGTAATATTTGAAAGTATTTTTTTTACAGCTAAAGCTTCAAGTTCATCATAAAAATGACAACTTACAGTTTGATATTTATTTGCCATTTGAAATCCTATAATTGGTATAGAATGCCATTATACTATTTTATTAAATATTGTTAATGTATAGTTACTATAAAGATGATAGAATACGAAGAATAAGGAGTTAATATGAATCTTAAAAAAATCACTTCACTAACGATGCTTTTAGCAATGTTTACTATGACATTCACAGGAATAATACTTTTTATAACACCTCCTGGAAGAGTTGCAAACTGGGCAAATTGGGAGCTATTTGGTATTTCAAAAGAATTATATGGACAAATACATTCAAGTTTCATGGTTTTGTTTATAGTAGCTACTATTTTACATATTTATTATAATTGGAAGCCTTTGATTAGTTATATGAAAAATGAAGCAAGACAATTTATTTTGTTTACTAAAGATATGATAATTGCTAGTATTTTATTTTTGATATTTTTATTTGGAACTATTTATGAAGTTAGTCCTTTTTCAAATTTTTTAAACTTTGGAGATGAAATAAAAAACTCATGGGAAAAAGAGTACGGAACTTCACCTTATTCTCATGCTGAATTATCTTCTTTAAAAAGTTTTACAAATAAATTAAACTATGATTTAGAAATATCGAAAAATATATTAACTTCAAATAATATTACATATGAAGAAGAACAAAGTTTATCCCAAATTGCAAAGATAAATGGTGTAAGTCCAAAATTCATTTATGATATATTGAGAAAAAATTTTGAAAAAGATGAACAAAAAACAGTTCCACTTTCAGGTCTTGGCAAAAAATCTATAAAAGAAGTTGCACAAACTTTAGGTCTAAATTCAGATGATTTTATTTCTAAATTAAAAGCTTTGGATCTTGAAGCACATGAAGATGATAAGTTTAAAGATGTAGTTGAAAGTAAGGATTTAAGTCCTTCTGATGTTTTAGAAAAATTAGGCTTTAAAAAAGCAGATTAAAAAGTATAATAAGAAGTAGAAAAATCTACTTTTTATTTATTATTTCTAAAATATCTAAAGGGTGTTTTACCACATAAGTAGCACCATTTGACATAAGTTCTTCTTCATCTCTAAAACCCCAAAGAACACCAATTCCAATCATTTTTGCGTTAACTGCTGTTTGCATATCAACCATTGTGTCACCTACAAAATATACCTCTTCGCAAGGTACTTCAAAACTTTGTGCTATTTGAATAGCTGCAATTGGATCAGGTTTTTTTGCAATATGTGATTTTTGTCCATGAACTTCTTTCATATCATATTTTGAAAATAGATTTTTTGCATATTCAATTGTAAACTCATGTGGCTTATTTGACAAAATTCCTATTTTGAAATTAAGTTTTTGAAGCTCATCTAAAAGCTCATAAATACCATTATAGGGTTTTGTTTTTTCGTGTAATTTTTGATCATAAACTATTTTAAATCTATTTGTAACTTTTGCTTTTATTTCATCATTCGTATTTTTATCAAGTGCATTATCAACTAAGATAGATATTCCACCACCAACAAAATATTTATAATCTTCTATTTTATGAGATGGTAAATTTAGTTCTTCTAAAACTTGATTCATACAAACAGCAATATCTTCCAAAGAGTCTATTAGTGTTCCATCTAAATCAAATATAATTGCTTTATTATTCATATTAATCCTTTAAAAGGATTTTAGTTAATTTATCATTAGAGTAAAATTTTTTAAAGAAAAAATTTCGCAGTTTAAAAAAAAATTGAAGAAAATTACCATCCTCCACTTGCTCCACCTCCACCAAATCCACCGCCACCGCCTGAGAAGCCACCACCTGAACTTGAAAATCCACCATTACTTGAAGAACCAAAACCACCAAAGCCACCTGAATTATTCGAATTATTACTATTGTTTTTTGGAAGCTTGTCAAAATCTACTTTCTTACTAGTTATAAAATTAAAAATAAATACCACGGCAAATACGATAATCGAGATAATTAGATATTGATTAGTAAATGATTGAGCCATAACAAATGAGAAAAAACCAAAAAATGATGAAAATAACGAAGCTTTTGTAGTTTTATATATAAACTGACTTCTTAATCTTCTTGAGATTCCATGGATAAATATTGAAAAGAATATTACTCCAAAATATGCTAAAGATATAAATTCATTGGATTTTGCATCAAATTCATCATCAACAATTTTTGCTGTATATTCACCTTTTATTGCAAGTATAATTTCATTAATTGCTTTTAGAATACCTAGTTCATATTGTGATGCTTTAAAATTAGGTTTGATAGTATAGTTTATGATTTCATAAGCAATTTTATCTGTTAATGCACCTTCTAAACCATATCCAACTTCAATTCTAATTTTCTTTTCTTTCATGGCAATTACAAGTAAAATACCATTGTTCTTATCTTTTTGTCCAACTCCCCAAAAACGTCCAAGTTGATAAGAATAATCTTCAATTTGATAATCATGTAAAGAATCTAAGATAACTACTACTATTTGATTAGATGTTTCTTTTTCATGTTTTTCTAAAATAGAATTAATATCCTTTTTTACAGGACTTGATATTAAATTAACTTGGTCAACAATTCTTCCATCAAGCTTTGGGAAGTATTCTGTCATATCCGCTTTTAAAAAACTTACAATTAAAAATAGAGTTAATAGTATTTTTTTCATTTTAACTCAATCACATCATTTGAAAGTTCATTTATATCATCTTTTTTTATTGGAAATTTCTCAATTAAAATTGCATTACAAGCTTTAATTGCTTTTATATAACCATTAAAGAGTTGATTTTGTTTTATATCATCGATAAATTCATCGACAATTAGTTGCCAATGACTATTTGGTATTTCTTTTGAAATAACTTTATCTGTAATTATTTCAACATATTTCTCATCAAAACTCACAAAAAACATAATTGCATGTTTTGTTTTTGTTTTGTCTAATTGTAAATTATAAAATTGTCTATTTGCATTTTCAGAAGATATTTGATACTTATAACTTTTTGGAAGAATTTTTAGAAAAACTTTTTTAAATTTATTTAATAAAAGATAAGAACCAATAAATACAAGAAATTGAATTTGTAATATTTGGAAAATTGCTTTCTCACTAAAAAATACAAAAAAAACTGAAATACAAAAAAGATTAAAAATGGCAACCATTGCAGCAGCTAGTTTATATGAATCACTTCTTTTTGTTAAAACTGCTACAAGTTCGCAAGAACTTAATTTCTCGAGATTTTCTATTTCTTTTGAAATCAGCTCTTTTTCATCACTACTTAGTGTCATTAAAACTGAACCTTTGGAGCTTCTTGTTCAGCTTCACTTGCTTTAAATGTTTCTTTTACTTGTGCACTTGGATGAACAATAGCAGCAACAAGTTTTCCAGGCATTGTTCGCAGTTCCAAGTTATATAATTTTACTGCTTCAATAAAGTCACGTCTAGCTACTGTAATTCTATTTTCTGTTCCTTCAAGTTGAGATTGAAGTGCCATAAAATTTTCATTTGCTTTAAGTTCAGGATACTTTTCAACAACAAGCATAAGTTTAGATAAAGCACTTGAAAGTCCAGCTTGTGCATCTGCAAACTGTTGCATCGCTGCGGGATTATTAAGGGTATCTGCATTTATATTCATTTGTGAAACTTTACTTCTAGCTTCTGTAACTTCTACAAAAGTATTTTTCTCATGTTCAGCATAACCCTTAACCGTTGCTACTAAATTTGGTATTAAATCAGCTCTTCTTTTGTATTGATTTTGAACTTGTGACCATTTTTCTTTTACATTTTCATCAAGTTTTGGAATATTATTGTAGTTTGAAAATATTAAATAAACCAAAGGAACAATAATTGCTAATATTACTATTATTAGGATTTTCTTCATTAATAACCTTTTTATAAATTTATTAATAGTATAGAAAATATTATTAAGAAGCTATAAATCATTATAAAAAGTGACTATTATATAAGGAGGAATAAACTATAATCCTTTTTGTGTAAATTCTTACACATTTGGTATCTTTTTGATAATCAGTATAAAAAAAGGCTAAATTTTAATAAGTATTAAATATGATTATCAATAATTTTTAATAACATAAACGGAGTATATAAAATGAATGCATCAGAACTATTTGTAAAAGCTTTAGAAAACGAAGGTGTTGAATATATTTTTGGAATTCCAGGTGAAGAAAATCTAGATTTTCTTGAAGCACTTAGAACATCAAATATTAAACTAATTTTAACAAGACATGAGCAAGCAGCTGGATTTATGGCAGCAACTTATGGAAGATTAACAGGAAAAGTTGGAGTTTGTTTATCAACTTTAGGCCCTGGAGCTACAAATTTCGCTACAAGTGCAGCTTATGCACAATTAGGTGGAATGCCAATGATGATGATTACAGGACAAAAACCAATCAAAAAATCAAAACAAGGTAGATTCCAAATCATAGATATCGTTGGAATGATGAAACCAATGACAAAATATGCTAAACAAGTTGTAAATGGAAATAACATTCCATCAATGGTAAGAGAAGCATTTAAAATAGCAACAACTGAAAGACCAGGTGCTGTTCATATTGAATTACCTGAAGATATTGCTGCTGAAGAAGTAGAATTTAACATTTATCCAGTTAGAGATTTCAAATATCCAAAAGCTGGAAAAGATGCAATTACAGATGCAGTTAAAATGATTGAAAAAGCAAAAAGACCTTTATTATTAATAGGAGCTGGTGCAAATAGAACTAGAATTGGAAATGCATTAACAGATTTTGTAAATGAAACTGGAATTCCATTTTTCTCAACTCAAATGGGAAAAGGTGTAATTGATGAAAATCATAAATTATGTTTAAGTACAGCAGCACTTTCAAAAGATGACTTTATTCACTGCGCAATTGAAAGAGCGGATTTAATTATCAATGTAGGACATGATGTTATTGAAAAACCACCATTTTTTATGGAAAATACGCCAGATGCTACAAAAGTAATTCATGTTAATTTCTTCCCAAGTGAAGTTGATGATACATATTTCCCTCAACTTGATGTTGTCGGTGATATTGCTTCAAATATTAATAGTTTAGCAACTGCGATTTCTTCTCAAGACCATTGGGATTTTGAATATTATAAAAGAATGGTTGTTGAGATTAAAACACATTTAAATAAATATTTTGGTGATAATAGATTCCCAATTTTACCTCAAAGAGCAGTAAGAAGTATTAGACAAATTTTAGATGATGAAGATATTGTAACACTTGATAATGGTGTTTATAAAATCTGGTTTGCAAGAAACTATAGATGTGCTCAACCAAATACATTATTACTAGATAATGCATTAGCAACTATGGGTGCTGGACTTCCATCTGGAATGGCAGCTAAAATGATAAATCCTGATAAAAAAGTTGTTTCTGTTTGTGGAGATGGTGGATTTATGATGAATTCACAAGAGTTAGAAACGGCTGTTAGATTAGGTCTTGACTTAACTGTAATTATTTTAAATGACAATGCATACGGAATGATTAAATGGAAACAAACAGGAATGGGATTTGAAACATTTGGTTTAGATCTAGGAAATCCTGATTTCGTAAAATATGCTGAATCTTATGGTGCAAGCGGACATAGACCAACTTCTGTTGAAGAATTCGAAAAAACATTAGAAGAATGTGTAAATTCAAAAGGTGTTCATTTAATTGATTTAGCAGTTGATTACTCTTTAAATCATGCAATTTTAAATGATTTATTAGCTAAAAAACAGTGTTTAATATAATAAAATTTTGAAAGGAAAAATATGAGTACAATAGACGTAACATCACCATTTGACGGAAGTGTAGTTGGAAAAGTTCCTTATGGATCAGTGTCAGAAGTAGAAGCAGCATTAGAATTAGCTAGAAATACTTTTGATGACCATAAAAATGCATTACCAACATATAAAAGAGTAGAAATTTTAGAAAATGTAGTAAAAATTATGTCTTCTCAAATTGATGAATTAACAAAACTATGTGCAAGTGAAGGTGGAAAACCTTGGATTGATTCGCAAGTTGAAGTTCATAGAGCAATAAATGGTGTAAAACTTGCTATCGAAGCTTTAGGAACTAGAGAAGGTAAACAAATAGCTATGGGTCATACTGCAAGTTCAGCAAATAGAATGGCTTATACTTTTAAAGAACCTATTGGTGTTGTTGCTGCAATTTCTGCATTTAATCACCCATTAAACTTGGCAATTCATCAAGTAATTCCTGCAATTGCTGTTGGTTGTTCTGTTATTATAAAACCTGCAACTCAAACTCCAATGTCAGCTATTAGAGTAGTTGAGATTTTAGAAGAAGCTGGACTTCCTAAAGGTTGGGCACAAGCTGTTGTTTGTGATAGACAAGGAGGAGAATTATTAGCTACTTCTGCTAAAGTAAATGCTTTAACATTTATTGGTTCTGGCTCTGTAGGTTGGTATTTAAATTCAAAAGTTGCTCCTGGAACTAGAGTTGCTCTAGAGCATGGTGGAGTGGCACCCGTTATTGTTGAAGCTGATGCTAATATTGATGAGTTAATTCCTTCAATTGGTAAAGGTGGTTTCTACCATGCAGGTCAAGTTTGTGTTTCTGTTCAAAGAGTATTTGTTCATGAATCAATCGTTGATGAAGTAGCTAGTAAACTTGCAGATTATGCATCTAAATTAGTTGTAGGTAATCAATTAGACCCTAAAACTGAAGTTGGGCCACTTATTAACCATAACGAAGTAAATAGAGTTGAAGAGTGGGTTAATGAAGCAGTTACAAAAGGCGGAAAAATTTTAGTTGGTGGAAAAAGAATTTCTGATTCTTGTTATGAACCAACTGTTATTGTAAATCCAGCTGATGATGCTTTAGTGTCTACTAAAGAAGTATTTGGACCAGTTGTTTGTATTTATTCATACACAGATATTGAAGATGCATTTGATAGAGCAAATGCTTTAGATGTATCTTTCCAAGCAGCTGTATTTACAAAAAATCTTGATACTGCTTTAAGAGCTGTAAAAAGATTAAATGGTACTGCTGTAATGGTAAATGACCATACTGCATTTAGAGTTGACTGGATGCCATTTGGAGGAGCTAAAGCTTCTGGACTTGGACTTGGTGGAATTCACCATTCAATGGAAGAGTGCTCAAATGAAAAAATGATGGTTATCAAATCACCTGTTTTATAATTATAAAACAAAAGATTTTTTCAAAAGCTAAGGTTTTAAAGCCTTAGCTTTTTTTATTTCTAAAATATAAGGATACATTAATGACTTGGGATGATTTTTTTAAAGAAGAGCAGGGGAAAGAGTATTATCAAAAATTGATGAATGAAGTTAATAAAGCTTATGAAAACTCTATTGTATTTCCCTCTAAAGATAAAATATTTTATGCTTTTACTTTAACTTCACTTACAAATTTAAAAGTAGTGATATTAGGACAAGATCCATATCATGGAGCAGGACAAGCACAAGGTTTAGCTTTTTCTACACCTTCACATATTACAAATCCTCCCTCTATGAAAAATATGTTAAAAGAGATAAATGATGATATTGGAAGTTCTTTTTGTCAAAATGGAGATTTAACATCATGGGCAGAAGATGGAGTATTACTTATAAATGCAATTTTAACAGTAGAAGAATCAAAACCAAAATCTCACCATAAATTAGGATGGGAAATGTTTACAGATAATTTAATTAAGTTTATTTCTAAAAATTGTAAAGATGTAGTTTTTATTCTTTGGGGAAGTAGTGCCATTAAAAAAGAGAAAATAATAGATAAATCAAAACATCATATATTAACAGGTGTTCATCCAAGTCCATTATCTGCATATAGAGGTTTTTTTGGCTGTAAACACTTTTCTAAAACAAATGAAATTTTAAAGAATCTAGGAAAAAAACAGATAAAGTGGTAAAAATATTTTAAGAAAAAATATTTTTAACTCTTGATTTCATTTTAGATAGAGATAATTTAACTGCTGAATGTATCATCACTTTTGCAACATGTTTCCATCGAGGTTTTTCATAACATGGAGTTGGGCATTTTCTACATCTTGGCTTTATTTCATGTGGACACTGTAAAAGTCTATCAAATGAATAGCTTATAGCTTCTTGGCACTCTTTACATAAACATAACTCTACTTCAAAAGTTTTGTTTTTGTATTCTAATTTAACATTTTTATTTTCTTGGTCTTCATGTTTATCTTTACAATAAACTTCAAAAAAAGATTTTAAGGTTTTTATTTCAATTTCAAATTTTTCGCTTGTCATTTTCTTACTTTTATTTTTAATTAGGCCTATTATTGTCCTATTTAACTTTAATTTCAATATAATTGCATAAAATACGAAAATAGACATTGACAACAATCAACAAAAAAGAGAATAAATGGAAAAAACAGGATTAGAAGATTTTTATTTCTTTAGCTTTTTAAAACAAGAAGAATTAGTAAGATTAAAAGAAATTTCAGTTAAAAAATATTTTAATAAAGATGAGATACTTTTTTATAAGGGAGATGAAGCAAAATATTTACACCTATTAATCAAAGGAATAGCTAAGTTATATACTTATGATCATAAAGATAATGAAGTAGTAATTCATAATTTAATGGCACCATCATTAATAGCAGAAATTGTAAACTATGAAGAATCAAAATTTCCTGCAAATTGCTCTTTTGAAACAAAGGCAGAGGTTTTATTAATTGATTATGAGAAGTTTAAAAAAGAGTTTTTATTAAAACCAGAAATTGCAATATTCTTTATTAAGTCTTTAACAAAAAAGATAAAAGCTTTGGAGAGTTTCATAAACTACAATATTAGTTCAAATAGTTTAGAAAAAATTGCAAAATTCTTATTTGATAATGAATCAATACTTATAAATCTAAAGCAAGTAAAAATTGCACAGATATTAAATATTACTCCTGAAACATTTTCAAGAAAATTAGCAAAGTTAAAAAAAGAAAAAATTATACAAAATGAAAAAGGCTATATAAAAATATTAGATTACGATAAATTAAAATCTTATATTGTAGATTAAATATTAAAAGAAAAGAATTACTTCTCTTCTTTTTTTGTAGATTTTTTTAAATCTTTTAAAAGAGTATATGTATTCTTTTTATTGATTTTATTAAGTTGAACTAATATAAATGCAACAACAAAAGCATTTAAATGAATCATTGCTTCACTAGTGGGTAGATATATAAATAAAACTCCAACAATTAAGATAAATATAGGCATCAAGAGCTTTGCTAAGGCATCGGCTTTCTCAGATTTCGCTTTGTATTCTTTTTCATTTTCGCTGATATAATTAATATCATCTTGAGTTAAAAGATTTTGATCTTTTAATTCACCTAGTTTTACTATAACATCCATCCCTTTTTTATGTTTTAAAAAGCTGTAAATTAAAACACCAACTAATATGATAGAAATAAAATTCGATGCAAATTGTATTGGAAGATTGTCCATATTTCTCCTTTTATATTTTAAGATTGTTATTATTATATAAAAGAGTTTATTTAAAAAAGATTGAGAATTTTAAATTATATATAAATAATAATTAAGTTTATTTATATATAATTAAAAACATTACTAAAAAGGAGTCAAAATGAAAAAAATTGTTGCATTACTAATGTTATGTGTATCTTTTATGTTTGCTGCTATTAATTTGCAAACTGCTACAAAAGAAGAGTTGATGAGTATTAAAGGTATCGGTGACAAAAAGGCCGATTCTATAATTGAATACAGAAAAACAAATAAGATAAATGAGCCTGAGGATTTGAAAAATATTAAAGGTTTTGGAGATAGTATTGTATCAAGTGTTAAAAAAAGTAATATGGATACAAAAGAAAAAGTAGAAAAAAAGATGGAAAAGAAAATAGAAAACAACTCACAAAAAAAATAAGTTAAAGTAAGGATTCTCCTTACTTTAATTTTTTACTCAATTATGATAGAATCCCTTAAAAATTTTAAGGACTAATTTGAAACTTCCCGTTAATAACACTTGTCCTTGCGGCTCTTTACAAAAATATAAAAAATGTTGTAAAGTTTTTCATGATAAAATAAAATTTCCAAAAACAGCTCTTGAGTTAATGAAATCAAGATTTAGTGCATTTGCAGTAGAAAATGCTGATTATATAATCTTTACAACACATAAAAACAATCCTGATTTTACAAGTGATTTTAAATCTTGGAAAGAAGATATTTTGAGTTTTTCAAAAAATACTAATTTTGAAAAATTAGAAATTTTAGATTTCTTAGAAGAAAATATTGAAGACATAGAAAGCTTTGTTACTTTTAAAGCTACTTTGAAACAATATAATAAAGATATCTCTTTTACAGAAAAAAGTAGATTCTTAAAAGAAAATGGAAAATGGCTTTATGTTGATGGTCAATTTATAGATTAAGGATAAAAATGAAAATATTATTTTCCCCAAGTGAAACAAAAATTTCAGGAGGTACTAATCCTTCTATTAATAAAGATAGTTTTTTATTTCCTGAATTATTCGAAAAAAGAATGGAAATTGTGAAGCACTATCAAAAGTACATTTCAAATGCTTCAAGTGAACAGTTAATTAAATTATTTGGAACTAAAAAAGAAAATATAATAGAACAATATTCAAAGAATTTATTTGATAGTCTTACAATGAAGGCTATTAATAGATATGATGGGGTTGCTTTTGATTATTTAGAGTATTCAAAATTAAATAGTGTTGAACAATCTTATATTGATAATAATGTATTGATATTTTCAAATTTATTTGGACCTATTAATTCAGGAGATCATATTCCTGATTATAAATTAAAACAAGGTGAAACTTTTGATAATCTAAAAATAGAGAAATTTTATAATGATAATTTCTCATCAATTTTAGATGAAACTTTAAAAGATGAGGATATTATTGATTTAAGAGCTGGATTCTATGAAAAATTCTATAAAATAAATAAACCATATACTACAATGAAATTTATAAAAGATGGAAAGGTTGTAAGTCATTGGGCAAAAGCATACAGAGGAGTTATTTTAAAACTTCTTGCTGTTAATAATATAAAAACAGTAGATGAATTAATGAATATGCAAATTCCTAATTTAAAAATTGAAGAGATTAAAAAACAAAAAAATAAAACTGAAATAGTTTATTCAATAATTTAAAGGAAGAACAAGATGCCAGATAATATGCAAACACGCAATCCTGTTCAAGCTTATTTACTTGATAAGCAAGGAAAAGCAGAAGAATTAACTTATGAGGAAATCGATACAGTAGATAAATCAGATAAAATTTTATGGTTACATTTTGATTATACAAGCCCTGAAGCAATAGATTGGATTACAAATAGAAGTTGTATAGATACTATTGCTGTAGATGCTCTTTTAACAGAAGAAACAAGACCTAGAACAACTATATTAGGGGATGCCTTATTAATTGCTTTAAGGGGTGTGAATTTAAATCCTAATTCTAAACCTGAAGATATGGTTTATATTATATTATTTGTTTCTGCAACTTTGATAATTAGTACAAGAAGAAGAAATCTTTTATCAATAGGTGAATTAATAGAAAGTTTGAAAAAAGGAACAGGTCCTAAAAGTGCATCTGAATTTTTAATAGATTTAACTTATAGAATTACTGATAGAATGGAAGAGATAATTGATCAAATAGAAGATAGAGCAGATTTTTTAGAAGAGAATATAATAGATTCAAGTGATATAAAATTTAGAAATGAGATATTAGCAATTAGAAGAGAAGCTATTATCTTGAGAAGATATCTTTTCCCCCAAAAAGAGGCTATGAATAAACTATACCATGACAAAATCACATGGATAAATGAATATGAAAGATTACAATTAAGAGAAACAAACGACCAACTTATGAGGCACATTGAGGAATTAGATACAATAAGAGATAAAGTAGCTTTAATTCAAGAAGAGTTATCAAATATGTTAAGCGACCAAATGAATAAAAAGATGTATGTACTTTCTATAATTTCAGCTATATTTTTACCATTAAGTTTTTTGACGGGACTTTTAGGAATAAATATAGGTGGAATACCAGGTGCCCAAGACCAAAATGCTTTTAATATTTTTTCACTAATATTAGTAGCGATTGTTAGTTTCCAATATTGGATATTTAAAAAGAAGAAATGGATTTAAATATGATAAATACAGAAGAAAAAATGATAACAAAAGAATATTTCTTAGGAATAATAGCAGATTTTAAAAATGATGAATTTGAAGGGCATCCTTATGATTTAGCTCAAGAACTTGTTGAGTTAAGAGAAACCAATGAAGATGACTATGAGTACATCTGTAAAAGAATGCCAAGTGAATTGCTTGCTGAAATTTTATGTGAGATGCCAAACTATGTGCAAGAAGAAATTTCAGATGTTTTAAGTGATAAGAAAATTGCAAATATTACTTCAAAAATGGATAGTGATGATGCAAGTATGCTTATTTACAATATCTCACAAAACGATGAAGCAGCAGCAGAAACTATTCTTTCTCAATTAAATGAAGAAGATAAGAAAACAATAAAACACCTAAATTCATATGAAGATGATGAAGCTGGTGCATATATGCAAAATGAGCTTTTTAAAGTTTCTTTAGATGAAAATATTGGAGATTCTTTAAAAAGATTAAAGCAGTTAAAAGAAGAGGATATTTTAGATAATATTTTTCATGCACACATAGTAACAATTGATAATGAATATATAGGCTCAATTGGTCTTGAAGAACTTATTTTATTTGATTACACTTTAAAATATGCAGATCTTCCTGAAGAGAAATTCACAAATTATAGCTTGAATGATAAAGAAGATATTGAAGATGCAGTTGATATGTTTACAAACTATAATTTAAGTGCCTTAGCCGTTGTTGATAGTAATAATAAACTACTAGGAAGAATAACTCATGATGATATACATGATATTATTCAACAAATAGATACAAAACAATTGTATAGCCTTGCAGGGGTTAGTGATGATGCCGAGCATGAAGAAAGTATTTATTTAATTGGTAAGAATAGAGCCATTTGGCTTGGAATAAATCTAATTACGGCAGTTTTAGCTTCTTTAGTTATTGGTTTGTTTGATGCAACTATTCAGTCTTTTGTAGCCCTTGCTGTTTTAATGCCAATAGTGGCATCAATGGGTGGAAATGCAGGAACTCAAACACTAACAGTAACAGTGCGACAGATGGCTTTAGGTGAAATAGATTATCAAGATGCAAAAAAAATTATATATAAAGAAGTTATGATATCTGTTGTTAATGGATTGTTGTTTGCAGCAGTAATAGGAGTAGTTGCCTATCTTTGGTTTAACATACCTTTATTAGGTGTAGTAATAGCAATATCTATGATTATAAATCTATTTAGTGCAGGGTTCTTTGGCGCTGTTATTCCTATTGTTTTACAAAAGAAGGGTATCGATCCAGCTATTGGTTCAACTGTAATTTTAACAACGGTTACAGATGTTGTTGGATTCTTTAGTTTTTTAGGACTTGCAACAATAATTTTATTATAATAAGAGAGTTTATCTCTTATTATATTTTATTGAAGAGTATAGTGATAATAAAATGAATGAAATTCCTATAAGTCCAGTTATTGCTTCTGGAATATGATATTTTATATTTAAAAGCATGATAAAAGCTAAAATACCTATTGCATAATGTGCTCCATGTTCTAAAAAAACATATTGATTTAAAGTCTCTTTTTCAACTAAATAAATAGTCATAGATCTTACAAACATAGCTCCAACTCCTAGACCAACCATTATTATGATAATGTCTTTAGTAATAGCAAAAGCTCCAATTACTCCATCAAAAGAGAAAGATGCATCAAGAATTTCTAGGTATATAAATCCAGCAACACTCCCTGATTTTATAAGATCCTTAACCTCTTCTCCACTGTTTTCTAGAAAATGAGTCATAATATGAATTGATAAATAAACTCCTATTCCCCAAAGTCCAGCAATTACAAAATCTATCATTTTTTCATCTTCAACAATAAAAGAAAAAGAAAATAATGAAATTAAAGAAACAATATATGAGATAAATTTTGTTTTACCAAAGGTTGATAGTTTTTGTTCAAATCTACCAATCCAATAAACTTTCCTTTCACTATCAAATAAAAAGTTTAAAAATACAAGAAGTAAAAACATACTACCAAATGCTGAAACTTCAACATGATGAGAAATTAACTTTTGTGAATATTGTAAAGGATCATTTAAAGCAAGTGTCCAAACTTCAAATATAGATAAATTTGTAGTAAAGGCTACTATTAATAATGGAAATAAAAGCCTCATTCCAAATACTGCAATAAATATACCTACAGTTAGAAATATTTTTTTCCAAAAAGCATTCCAATGTTTTAATATGGATGCATTTACTATTGCATTATCAAAAGAAAGAGAAATTTCCATAAGTATTAAAACAATTGTTAGCCATAAGTAATCTAAAGATAAGGAAAAACCGCCTTGTTTATAGCCTAAGAATACCATATATCCTAAGGCTATAAAAGTAATAAAAAAAGAGTAGGTGAAATATTTCAAAGTATTTCAGCTAATGGTTTCTTTATATTTAAATCAAGTTGAGGGAATGGTATTTCTATATTATTTTTTTGCAATGTTTTATAAATAAAAATTAAAAAATCAGACATATTTGATGAATCTACACCTAGCTTATTAGTATTTGCATTTATCCAAACTAATAGTTTAAAATCAACACTAGAAGCTCCCATTCCAGTCATCCAAACTTTTGGCTGTTTACTTTCATCATCTTTTATATAAACTAAATCAGATTTTTCTAATGCATCTAATATAACTTCAATTACTAAATCTGAACTTGTGCCATATGCCACACCAAATGGCACATGTAATCTTCTAATATCATCAGAAAAAGTCAGATTTATAACATTGTTTTGCATTAATGTAGAGTTTGGAATAATAATATCAATATTATCAAAGGTATTAATAACACTACTTCTCATGTTTATTTGAGTTACTCTTCCTCTAAATTGATCACTTATTTCTATAATATTACCAACTTGAATAGATTTTTCAAAAATAAGAATAATTCCAGAAATAAAGTTTGATACTATATTTTGTAAACCAAACCCAATACCTACTGATAATGCTCCAACTAAAATTGTAAGAGAAGATAAATCTATTCCAACGGAATTTAATGCAAAAACAAAAGTTAATATAACTAAGAAATAATATCCCAAATTTGCAAGCATAGTTTTTGTAGCAGGTGAACTATTTTTCAAATATCCTGATGCATTAGATATTTTTCTTTTATAGAACATGGCAACAGTAAAACCAAAAATGAATATCAAGAAAAATTTAATAACAGCTAAAATTGATACACCATCACCAATAGGAATTATAGGATTATTAATTTCAGTCCAACTGTATCTTAGAATATCTAAGAAACTCTCTTTTGTATCTGCAAATGTTGTTTTTGCAACACCTATACGCTCTCTTGATAAATATTTAAATAATTCAATTAAAGAGTCATAATTAGAACCATTTTCTATATTAAAAGTTTGTAGATTCTTACTTAAATCAAAATATTGTGATTTTTTATTTTTTAAAGGAAGTAATAATTCTTCAATTTTTAAATAAATTAAATTTTCAACTAGTTTACTTTTGTCATTTTTTAATTGAATAATATCATTATTTAAAGATTCAATTTTATATGTATTTTCACTAATTGTTGCCTTATCTAAAGCTAATAATACTTTTTTTTCATCTTTTATTATTTGGTCATAATTGTTTTGAGCTTTTTGAATTTTTGCTATTAATTCTTCATTTGGCTCACTTTTTAAACTATCAATACTTTCTAATAATCTTTTCTTAAATCTTTTTTGATATTCAATATATGCATCAATTGCAGTTTTATTGCTTTTATTCTTTAAAGTATAAAAAGCAAAAAGTAGTTGAGCATTTATTGATTGGACTTCATTTTTGTCAGTAAATTTATTTATTTGCTCAACTAATATTTCAATTTTCTTTGATATATCATTAAACTCATTTTGTTTATTTGTATATTCTAAATCAATTTTTGTATATTCTTTTACTTTCTTTATATATGAATCTATTGAATCTATTTCTATAGTTTCTGGAAAAGCAAAGTTATCATCTTGTTTTATAAGCGTTTGCAGTTTTTTTAAAAGTAATAATTGATAATCAATTTGTTCTTTTTCTTCATTTACTGCATTGTTTTTAATCAAGCTAATTCTTTTCGCTTGATCATCATAAATTTTTGTTAGATTCTCATTTGTATCTTCATACCAACTTTTATCAATTGCAATTGAAAAAGAGTTTGTAATTAAGAATAGTATTAAAAATATTAATTTCATTTGTTTTCCTTTTTTATATATTATAAAAAATTTAGTTAAACTCTAAATTTTTCAAAAAGTTCTTTTTTATCAATTTCTACAATAATTTCCGATGTATTTATTCTCTTTTTGAATTTCTTGTACAAAATTATTTGATAATATATTCCTATAAGACCAATAATTGATAAGAATATAAATAAATAATTTAAGTTAATACCTATATAATCAAATATCATAGAGCTTATACTACCTGCTACAATGGCCGCTGAAATCATTAATGATCTAATCATTAAATAATCTTTTAACTCAACTTTTTCATCTTGCATAAAATCAACTGTATGAATTCTGGCTATTTCAAAAGTAATTCCTTGTATAGTAAATACAGTTAATATTACATAGGTAAAGGCAATAGCTGAAATAGAAAAAACTAAATAGGAAAAAATCTGAAAAATATCTAAAAATATTGCAAATAAATAAATATTGTGAATTTTTATATTTTTAAATAATGGTTGAATAAAACCATCAAGTGCTCCAACTAGCATATAAAAACTAATCATAAATACAGGCAAATAAGTTCCCTCAAATTTAGTTACAAAAGGAATTAAAGTCCAATCAACATAAGTTATTATAAATAAAGTAAGGGATTGTATTTTTAGGAATCTACAACTATTAATCTCTTTAAATATTGAAGAATAATGTTTTGCTGGCAATTGCTGGCATCCTTTTTAATTGTATAAATTTTGGGAATTATACTACAATATTTGATTTTTCCTTACAAAAAATAAAGTAATTAAAGAAATGAAAGAAAACAATGCACTATATAAGAATAAGTATTCTCCATAAACAGCACCTGCAATTAAAGCTCCAACAAAACCACCTAATCCATAGGCAACTCCATACATAAATTGTTGTGCTAATTTTTTATTTTCATATAAAGTATATAGATAAATAACTACAGAACTATGATAGAGTCCAAATGAAAATGCATGCAGTGATTGAGTGAAAAATGTAAGAGTTAGTGAATCAGGATATAAATACAATAAAAGCCATCTAAATACTGTAATTCCCACACAGAATTTTATTATTGTTAGAAGATTATTCTTTAGAAGTGGTGCTTGGAAATAAAAAACTAATATTTCACAAATAACTCCAAATGACCAAAGATAAGAAGTCATTTCAAGGCTTATACCATGTGATGTTTCATATATGGTAAAGAAATTATAAAAACCTCCAAAACTCATTTGCATAAAAAATAAACTTAACCAAAAAGGCCAATATTTAAAAAATGAAAAAGATTCTTCTTCCTTTGTTATTTTATGCTCCACATCAAATCTTAATAAAAGCAAGGCAAAAATCACAGTTGCAATATTTAAGACTAAATAATAGTGAATTGCAATATGTGGTTCTGATAAGAATTTAGCTAAAACCAAAGAAATGAACATAAATCCAATTGAACCGTAAAGTCTAGATTTTCCATATTTTTCTTTTCCTAAAGTAGAAATTGCAGTTACTTCAAGATATGGCAAAATCAATGATAAACAAACTCCTAATAATGCATTATTAATTACAAATAAATAAAAATTATCAATTGTTAAATAAAATAATGCAGATGAAATCACCGATAGAAATAGGGCAGATTTAAACATATTTTGATCAAGCTTAACATGTTTTAGAAATAAAAATGGAGTTATAAATCTCATAAGTGGGGCAAGAGCAAAAACAATACCTATATCAAAAGTACTATAACCAATATCGTGAAGTACCTTTGGTAAAAATATTATATAAACACCAACTGCTGCAAAGTAAAAAAAATAAAAGGCTGAGAGATTAAAGAAAAGCATCATTTATCATTGATGATAATTGTGTTTGAAAATATATCTTGTATAGTTTTTTTGTCTTTATTAAAAAAAGGTAAAAATAATAGAAAAATAGAAATAACTGCAAATAAAGTAGTTATATATCTAATTAAAACTTGAATAACAGATACTCTTTGTTTAGTAATATTATCTACTAGTTTAATATCATAGGCTCTAAGTCCTGGAGTTTGTCCATTTTTTAACCAAAAAATTAAAATTATAATTGCATGAACAGCGAAAATAATTCCCCAACCTAGACTTCTATTTTGAGCAAAGTCTTCACCACTTCCCATAATTAAATAAATAACTATATAAAGTATAGGAGTGGTGATTAAAAAAGTATCCGTAAGAAAAGCTTTTAATCTAGAACCAAGAGATGCTAAATCACTTTTTTGTGATTTTATTTTAGAGTCATTAACTTTCTTGTTTTGTACTCTATTTTGTTTTACATCTCTCCATTTAGACATTAGTTTCCTCTACTTCCAGGTTTGTAAGCGATACTTCCTTCTTTGCACATAGGACAATCTTCAGGTGCATACATTTCAAATGTAAAATCATCAAGTGCAAAAAGTGGTTTATTAAGAGGTAATTTACAATTATCTTTTGCTTCAATATCACTTCCAACTCTTGAACAAAATCCTCTGTTTGCAAGTGCGGCATATGCTACGATGTTTCCACCAGCATTTTCAACTTGTTTCGCAGCTTCTAAAGCGCTTCCACCTGTTGTAATAATATCTTCACAGATAATATAGTTTTCACCATCTTTAACTTCAAATCCTCTTCTAATTGACATTTCACCTTCAACACGTTCTGCAAAAATAAATCTTACATCAAGTGCAGTAGCAAGTGCAAATCCAGCTATTAATCCACCAAGAGCAGGTGAACAAACAGCATCAACTTTAATACCTGCTTCTTTGATTTGAGCAGCTAGGGCTTCAGCTAATAATTTAGCAGTTTTAGGATCTTCTAAAACTTTTGCTGATTGTAAATAAAAACTAGAATGATTTCCACTACTTAGTTTGAAGTGACCTTCTAATAATGCTTGAGCATCTTTATATATTTGTGCTACGTTCATCATCAAACCGTTAAAATGTCTTTTTCTTTTGCTTTTAAAGTTTCATCAGCTTTAACAACATAAGAATCAGTTATCTTTTGGATTTCATCTTGAGCTTTTTTACTCTCATCATCAGTAATTGCTTTATCTTTTAAAAGATTTTTTACTTTTGTATTAGAGTTTTGTCTAATATTTCTAATTGCAACTTTTGCATTATCAGTCATAACTTTTGCTTGTTTTGCAGTTTCTTTTCTTTGATCAACTGTCATTGGAGGGAAAAATAATTTGATTACTTCACCATCATTATTTGGATTAACACCAATATTTGCAGCTTGAAGAGCTTTATCAATAGGACCTAAAAGATTTTTTTCCCATGGATTAATTACAATTGTAGTTGCATCAGGAGATAAAACAGAACCTACTTGACTTAATTCAGTTGGTGTTCCATAATAATCAACTCTAACCCCATCTAAGATATTAGGATTAACTTTTCCCGTTCTTAAAGATTTATAATCCTTTTTTAGTGCATCAATAGATTTTTCCATATGTTCTTTAGTTTGAGCATATATTTCTTCTAACATTCATTCTCCTTTATTTGATTAATAGTTTATTTGAAATAGTATAGTAATCAGTGCTAATAGCCACTCTATTTCTATTTAAATTTAGTTTTTTATCTAATTTGATGTCAATTATACCATTTTTAACTTTGATATTCTGCCACCCATAGCTTGATATAAATAATTTTGCATTTTTTATACTAGGATCAACTTGTACTTTCACATGTTTTAGTCTTCCATCTTTTGGATAAACTTTGGGTTCTATCCAAGTAGCTTCTAATGTATTGTATTTTAACTTTTCTTTTAAATTAACATCACCAACAAGTGCAATTCTATTTAAATTAAAAATATCACTTTTGTTATTTACAGAACCATTATTTTGATTTGCAATATATTCAAAATTAAACTTTTTGATTACTTCTTTTACTCTCTCATCATATTCACCATAAGGATAAGTATATCCCTTAGGTTCAAACCCTACATTTTGTACAAAAATATCATAAGCTTTTTTTGTTTCATCAAAAATTTCATCATCTGATAATTTTGTTAAATGTTCATGCCCATAAGAGTGCAAAGAAATCTCTCCATATTTAGAGGCATCTTTTATTTGTTCCCATGTCATAAAATCTGAATATTTTTTTTCAGAAGCTTCAACATAAACATAAAGAGTAAAGGGGTAGTTATATTTTTTGAATATTTCAATAGCATTAGTATAAAAACTTTTATATGCATCATCAATACTAAAAGCAATCCAATTATCAGGGATTGTTTCACCATTTTTTAGCTTTTGAGCAATTTGCGAAACAGTTACAACTTTGTAGTTATTAGACTTAAAGTATTCAAACTCTTTTTCTAACTCTTTTAAAGTTGTGTTGGTACTGTGATGTTTTTCATCTCCAAAACGATGATATACAAAAATATGTGCATTAGCATGAACATAAAAATAGCTAAGACAAAGAAGTAAGAAATACTTCATGTTTTCTTACTCTTTTGTTTCTTATTTATTTTCAGGAACTACTGGAACTGGAATAGCTGTTGGAGCAGCAGGAGCAGCAGGTTCAGTTTGAGTAATAGGAGTTGCTGGAATTAAAGAGTCTGTTTTTATTGAATCAACAGCACTTTTATTTCTTTGTTCATTATATAAATAACCAAGTGCAACAGTGTTTATTACAAACACTAATCCTAAAGCCATTGTAGCTTTTGTTAAGAAGTTTGCTGGACCTTTAGCACCAAATAAAGAATCATTACTTCCACTGTAAGCTCCAAGACCTATGCTTGAACTTTTTTGAAGTAAGATGATTATTGTAAGTGTTATTGCTAAAGCAAACTGAACGATTAAAAGTGTAGATGTCATTATCTATTTCCTTTTTAAAAAATGGTAGCTATTTTATCTAAAACTTATTAAAAATAAGTTAAAATAAATGTTAAACCTTATTTTAAGCCATTTATAAAGAGTAAACTTGTCAGTTAAAAATCAATTTTCAAAATATGCAAACCAATACAAAAATCATAATATTATTCAACAAATTGTTGCGAAATCATTGGTTAGAGAACTTAAAACAAAACCAAAAAGAGTTCTAGAACTAGGTTGTGGTTCAGGACAAGTTTATAAACATATTTCATGGGATATTGAATTTTATAAGGCAATTGATTTCTCAGCTTCAATGTGTGAACTTCATCCAAAGGGTGAAAATATTGAAGTAAAATGTTTTGATTTTGATACACAAGAGTTTTTAGATGAAATTAAAAATGATTCATACGACATAATATTATCTTCATCTGCTTTACAATGGTCAAAAGATTTAGCAAAAATTATAAAACAATTATCACTTATTGCACCAGAAATAAATGCAGTTTTATTTACATCAAATACATTTAAAACCATACAAGAAATTACAAAAACAAAATCTCCAATACTAGATGAATTATCAATCAAAGAAGCTTTTTGTAAATATTTTGAATGTGAATTTGAAACTATAATGTATAAGTTAGAGTTCGATAATAAAAAAGATTTATTTGATTACATAAAAAAATCAGGTGTAAGTGGTGCTAATGCATCATTAGAGTTTAAAAATGCAAAGAAATTATATAAAGAGTATAATTTAAATTATTTAGAATTTGAAGTAATTTTTGTTAAAACAATTTCTAAGTTATAAAGCTCGTATCTAATATATTTAAAGTTCTCACTATCTTCTATAGATATTAGTTTACAAAACTCTTCTAAAACTCTTGAACTTTCTTGTGCTCTTTTAAAGTTTGCAATTAATATTGAGTTTATATCACTTCTATTTTGTTCACTTTTAATTGAAGCTCTTAAGACATCATTTTTAACATCTCTTGTTTCTAATAATTCTATGTAGTTGTTTGTTCTAGCTTTATGTCTAAGTTCTTTTAGTTTAAGGGCAGTTTGCTTATCGTTATATACATATCTAAAAATGTCTTCAACAACACGAATTCCTTCACGTAGTCTATTTAGATTTGCATCAATAAGTCTTAAGTAGTTTTCATTCATTATAGTAGTCAAAAACTAACTCTAAAAAGAGTTAGTTTTATTATTTGTCATCACTATTCATAATTCCTAAAATTTGTAATAAAGAAATAAACAAATTAAAGAAATCTAAATATAAAGATAGTGCAGCTTCGATAGGAGAATCATAATTCCCTTTAATTATTTGTTGCGTATCATATAATATGAAAGCAGAGAATAATAAAGCACCAGCACTAGCGATTGCTAATTGCATCATTGAAGATTGAATAAAGATATTTGAAATACCAGCAACAATCATAATAATTAAAGCAATGAATAAAAATTTACCCATAGAAGAGAAATCTCTTTTTGTTGTCATTGCAAACATTGAAATCCCACCAAAAGCAACAGAAGTCATTAAAAATGCTTGACCTACAATTGCAGCACCACTAGGCATTGCAAAAATTGCTGTTAATAAAGGAGCAATTGTTAAACCTGTAATAAACGTAAAAGCAAATAATACAGCTAAGTTAACACCTGGAGTATGTTTAACTCTTGGGATAACAAAGAAGATTAATGCTAATTCAACAGCAAATAAAACCCATTTAACAGGTCCCATTAGTATTGAAACAATTCCTAATCCAATATAAGCACCAGCAGTTGCTGCTAATAATGAACCAGCAAATAGTTGATATGTAGCTTTCAAGAAACTCATTAGCTGAGCTTGAGAAGATTCTTGAGTATATTGGCTAGATTGATTTGATAAATAATCTCTATTATACATAGTAATTTCCTTTTTATATTTTAATTGTGCAATTCTATATAGTTAGACTTAATAATATCTTTAAATAACACATATATTACACTCTAATAGGAATAATAGATGAAAAAAGTAAATAGATGATTAATAGAATTGATTAAAAACTAAACAATATTCATTAAATTACTATAAAAAATAAGTAAATTACCACTAAAACCTAATAAAAACGATAAATCCAAAAATTTAAGCCAAATTTAAGCGCTAAGGTATTGACAAAGTGAAAAGAATCTATTATAATTCCCGTCCAATTTGACTGGAACGCATCAAACGAAAGTGTGATGGTAACGAGCTTGCTTGAATGTGGATGATCTTTAAAATAAATTATAACGTTTATAAAGTAATCTTTGTAAACCGAATATGTAATTCTTGTTGTTTAAATCTGTCAAATTATTCAGATTAAAAATAAGAATAATGTTAAATATATAAAACAAGAACAATATGGTTAAACATATTAAACTTGTCTATTAACTTATGAGTGATAATTTTGTAATTAGTAAAATAATACAGAAAAAGTCAAGTTCAAAAGCTTCAATTTATGGAGAGTTTGATCCTGGCTCAGAGTGAACGCGGGCGGCGTGCTTAACACATGCAAGTCGAACGAGAACGGCTTATAGCTTGCTATAATTGTCAGCTAAGTGGCGCACGGGTGAGTAATATATAGGTAACGTGCCCCAAAGAAGAGGATA
>CBFHMY010000028.1:0-26199 GCA_965657055.1 uncultured Aliarcobacter sp.
AAAAGACTTTTTAAATGAAGCAAAAAAAGAGATTAATGAAATACTTTTATTAATTCCAAAATGTGATGTTTATCTTATGCCACTTGGTGATACTGCTGAACAAATAAATAAAAATTGTGAAGATGTAATAAATATGGCCATTGAAAATGGCTTTAAATATTGTGATAGATTACATATAAGAGTTTGGGATAATAAAAGAGGCGTTTAATAATATTGATATTTTTTATTAAAGTGTTGATATAATAAACAATTAATGTACAATTAAAAGGATTAAAATGAAATTTACAGGTTCTAATGTATTAGTTACAGGTGCAAGTAGAGGAATCGGAGCAGAAATTGCAAAGACTCTTGCAGGATTTGGATTAAAAGTTTGGATAAATTATAGAAGTGGCGCAGATGCTGCAGAAAAAATAAAAGAAGAAATTGAAGTAGCTGGTGGAAAAGCTGCAATTATTAAAGCTGATGTTACAAACGAAGAAGAGTTCGCAGCTGCTATTAAAACAATTGTAGATGCAGATGGAGAATTAGCTTATTTAGTTAACAATGCTGGAATTACTAAAGATAAATTAGCTTTAAGAATGAGTGTTGCTGATTTTAACGATGTTATTAATGCAAACTTAACATCTGGATTTATTGGTTGTAAAGAAGCATTAAAAGTAATGAGTAAAAAAAGATTTGGTTCTGTTGTAAATATATCTTCAATTGTTGGAGAAATGGGAAATGCAGGTCAAACTAACTATTCAGCTTCTAAAGGTGGCTTAAATGCAATGACAAAATCATTCGCAAAAGAAGCAGCTTCAAGAGGAATTAGATATAACGCAGTAACTCCTGGATTCATTCAAACAGATATGACACATGAATTAAAAGCAGAAGTAAAAGCTGAATATGAAAAAAATATCCCCCTTTCAAGATTCGGAAATCCTTCAGAGATAGCCGATGCAGTAGCATTTTTATTAAGTGATCATGCTTCATATATTACAGGTGAAATATTAAAAGTTAATGGTGGTCTGTACGTTTAATTTCTTAATTGAAATTAAAAAATTAAATTTAAAAGAGTTTTTAAAAACTTTTTTGTTATAATACAAGAATAATTTTATAAAAGGAAATAAATATGGCATTATTAGATGATGTAAAAGAAGTTGTTATTGAGCAATTAGATTGTGATCCAGCAGAAGTAAAAGAAGATTCAAAATTCATTGAAGATTTAGGTGCAGACTCTTTAGACGTAGTTGAATTAGTTATGGCTTTAGAAGAAAAATTTGATATCGAAATCCCTGATGAAGATGCAGAAAAAATCTTAACAGTTGCAGACGCTATTAACTATATTGAAAATAACGCGTAATTTATAAAATTAAATAGAAGAATAATTTCTTCTATTTATTAATTTCAACTATTGAGTTTTTTTATACAAAAATTGAATAATTCAAATAATAAAAACATGGAGCATATTTAATGAGAAGAGTTGTTGTAACGGGTATTGGTACTATTAATTCTACAGGACATAACGTAAAAGATTCTTTTGAAGCTGTTGTAAATGGTGTTTGTGGTATTGATACTATAACACTATTTGATGCAAGTGAATTTTCTGTAAAAATTGCTGGTGAAGTAAAAGATTTTGATCCTACAACTGTTATGGATAAAAAAGAAGTTAAAAAAGCTGATAGATTTATTCAGTTAGGTATCAAAGCAGCACTTGAAGCTATGATAGATTCAGGTTATGTAACTGCTGATGATAAAAAAGTTGATGCATCAATTGCTGATAGATTTGGAATTATTTCAGGTTCAGGAATTGGTGGTCTATCTACTATTGAAAGAAATTCTGTTGTTTGTGAAACAAAAGGTTCAAGAAAAGTTTCTCCTTTCTTTATTCCTTCATCATTAGCAAATATGTTAAGTGGATTTATTTCTATTGAACATAATTTAAGAGGTCCTTCATTAGCACACGTAACGGCATGTGCAGCATCAACTCATGCTTTAAATGATGCAGTTAAAACTATTTTAATTGGTGGAGCAGATAGAATTTTAGTTGTTGGTGCAGAATCAGCAATTTGTGGAGCAGGAGTTGCAGGATTTGCAGCGATGAAAGCCTTATCTACAAGAAATGACGATCCAAAAAAATCTTCAAGACCATTTGATATAGATAGAGATGGATTTGTTATGGGAGAAGGTGCAGGAGCACTTGTTGTTGAAGATTTAGAATTAGCACTTGCACGTGGAGCTAAAATCTATGCAGAAATCATTGGATTTGGTGAATCAGGTGATGCAAATCATATTACTGCACCTGTAATGGATGGTCCATTAAGAGCTATGCAAGCTGCATTTGAAATGGCAAAAAATATAACTGGTGAATATCCAAAAATTGATTATATCAATGCACATGGTACATCAACTCCAGTTGGTGATAAAAATGAAACAAAAGCTATTAAAGCACTATTTGAAGGTAAAGATGTTCCATTAGTATCTTCTACTAAAGGTCAAATTGGACACTGTTTAGGTGCAGCTGGTGCTATTGAAGCAATTTTTGCAATTAAAGCACTAAATGAAGGAATTATTCCTCCAACAATTAATATAGAAAATCAAGATCCAGAATGTGATTTAGACTATGTTGCAAATGTTGCAAGAAAAGCTGAATTAACTACAGTTATGAGTAATAATTTTGGTTTTGGTGGAACTAACGGTTCTGTAATATTCAGAAAATATACAAAATAATTAAAAAATAAACCTAAGATAAAAGAGCTAATATATTATTGGCTCTTTTTTTTTAAAAGGGAAATACATTGGCAGCTTACTTAGAATTCGAAGATAAAATCAAAAAAATTGAAGATGATATTATAATTGCTAAAACTAAAGCAGATGAACATGCTGTTGAAATTTTAGAAAAAAAACTTGAAAAAGAAGTTGAAAAAACTTTTAAAAATTTAAGTGATTATCAAAAACTTCAACTTGCACGTCATCCAGATAGACCTTACGCATTAGACTATATAAATGGCTTACTTACAAATGCATATGAAATTCATGGTGATAGACACTATGTTGATGACCATGCAATAGTTTGCTACTTAGGATTTATTGGTACTCAAAAAGTATTAGTAATTGGTGAACAAAAAGGTAGAGGGACAAAAGACAAACTTTATAGAAACTTTGGAATGCCAAGTCCTGAGGGATATAGAAAAGCATTAAGAGCTGCAAAAATGGCTGATAAATTCCAAATTCCTATTTTGATGCTTGTGGACACTCCGGGTGCATATCCTGGAATTGGAGCTGAAGAAAGAAACCAATCTGAAGCAATTGCAAGAAATTTATATGAATTTGCTGACTTAACAACTCCAACAGTTTCTATTGTTATTGGAGAAGGTGGTTCAGGTGGAGCACTTGCCATTTCAGTTGCTGATAAATTAGCAATGATGAGATACTCTGTATATGCAGTTATTTCACCTGAGGGATGTAGTGCAATTTTATGGAATGACCCAACTAAAGTTGAAACAGCAGCTAATGCACTAAAAATTACAGCTGAAAACTTAAAAGAGTTAAAACTAATTGATGATGTAATAAATGAGCCCTTGATTGGCGCACATAGAAAAAAAGATGAAGCAATTAGAGCATTAAAAGATTATTTCTTAACATCTTTAGATGAATTAAAAAAATTAACTCCTGCACAAAGATATGAAAAAAAATACGAAAAAATTATGAATTTAGGTTCTTTTTTAGAAAAATGAATCTCACTTTTAATTAGTAAGAAAGAAGTTAAAAACTTCTTCTTATCTAACTAATCTTCCAACTGGTTCTCCACCGATTAAATGAAAATGTAAATGATGTACTTCTTGTCCACCATCATCACCAATATTTGTAATTAATCTATACCCACTTTGTTTTACACCAAGTTTTGATGCTGTTTTTTGAATAAACTCCGTCATAGAAGCCATTACTTTTGGTGGCATCACATCAAATGAATCATAATGCTCTTTTGGGATAATTAAAACATGGATTTTTCTTGTTGGATTAATATCATTAAATGCTAAAAAGTTTTCATCTTCTAAAATAGTTTGATTTGGAATTTCACCTTTTACAATTTTACAGAATATACACATAATTTTTCCTTGAAATTAAATAGTAAAATATTATAACCAAACTCTAATAAATCTTTAAGTATAATCCCAAAAATACACATTTAAAATAATCTATTAAAAATAATTATAGAAAAATTTAGGGAGAAAAAAGTGACACAGTGGATTGAAAAAATAACCAATGCAGCATCACTTGAAGAGTTAGAAAACTTAAGAATTGATACTTTAGGTAAAAAAGGTGTTTTAACTTTAGAATTTGCAAAAATGAAAAGTGTTCCAAATGAAGAAAAGAAAGCATTTGCTGAAAATCTAAATGAACAAAAAACATTAATTACAGATGCAATTGAAACTAAAAAAGTGATTTTAGAAAAAGAAGCTTTAAATAAAAAATTAGAAGCTGAAAAAATTGACGTAACTAGATTTAATAATGAAATGTCTTGTGGAGCAACACATCCTGTTGTTGAAACAATGGATAGAATTATTAGATATTTTCAAAATCTTAATTTTGCAGTTGAAGAGGGTCCATTAGTTGAAGATGATTTTCATAACTTTGAAGCATTAAATCTTCCTAAATATCACCCTGCAAGGGATATGCAAGATACTTTTTACAATAAAGATTATACATTATTAAGAACGCATACTTCTCCTGTTCAAATAAGAACAATGTTAAGTCAAAAAACTCCTATACGAATGATAGCTCCAGGTACTGTTTTTAGAAGAGATTTTGATATTACTCATACTCCAATGTTTCATCAAATTGAAGCATTAGTTGTGGACGAAGCTGATAAAGTTTCATTTGCAAATTTAAAGCATGTTTTAGTTGAGTTTTTACAACATATGTTTGGAGATGTTGAAGTTAGATTTAGACCTTCATTTTTCCCATTCACAGAACCATCTGCTGAAGTTGATATTTCTTGCGTATTTTGTAAAGGTGATGGATGTAGAGTTTGTTCACAAACAGGATGGCTTGAAGTTTTAGGTTGTGGTATTGTTGATGAAAATGTATTTAAAGCTGTTGGTTATGAAAACAAATCAGGATATGCTTTTGGATTAGGTGTTGAAAGATTTGCAATGCTTATTCACAATATTGGAGATTTAAGATCACTATTTGAAAGTGATACAAGACTATTAGGACAATTCAAATGATAATTACTAGAACTTGGTTAGAAGAATTTATTGATATTTCAAAAATTTCAACAGAAGAAATTTGTAAAACATTAAACTCAATCGGTCTTGAAGTTGATAGCGTTGAAAAATTATCAATTGCATCAAAAGTTGTTATTGGAAAAGTTTTAGAAAAAGTTAAACATCCAGATGCTGATAAATTAAATATTTGTCAAGTTGATATTGGTGAGCAAACTGTTCAAATTGTTTGTGGTGCTAAAAATGTTGATGCAGGTCAGTTTGTTCCTGTTGCTGTTGTTGGATGTGATTTAGGAAATGATTTTATAATTAAAGCTGCAAAATTAAGAGGTGTTGAATCAAATGGAATGATTTGTTCATCAACAGAACTTGGACTTGCTAAATTAAATGATGGAATTTTAGAACTTGATAACTCTATTGGGAAATTAGTTCTTGGAAAAGAATTAAGTGAATATTCAAAGCTAAGTGATGAAATTATTGAAGTTGAATTAACTGCCAATAGGGGAGATTGCCTAAGTATTTATGGAATTGCAAGGGAATTAAGTGCTTATTATAGTATTCCACTAATTGAATGTGAAAAACAATTAAAACACAATGATTTTGGGATTGGTCAAGTTCTTGAAATTGAGGCTGATAGTAATATTAACTCTTCTTTACTATTTAAAGCTGTAGATTTCACTGATTTTAAATTTCCTGTTCTACATAAATTAAGAACTTCAATTTTAGGTAAATATCAAGAAGGAAATGATGTAAAAAATGTTTTAACATATGCTACTCATTCAATTGGCGTTATTTTAAATGCTTATTCAAAAGAAAAAACAATTCAAGGGAATAATTTAAGTATTTTAAAAATCAAAAAAGATGAACAAGGTTTTGATAATGTTTATGGAATTGAACAATTAAGTAAAATCTGTGTTGAGCACAAAGATATTAATCCAAATGATACAAATTTTATTCTTGAAGCTTCTTATATAAATCCTGAATATATATCAAAAAAAGTTTTTGAAACAAAAGTAAAAACAGGAGAAGTTTATTATAAAGCTTCTAGAGGAAGCGAACCTGATATTGAATTTGGAGCAAATTATTTTTCTAATTTTGTTTCAAAATATGGAGCTTCAATTTATAGAGGAAGTGAATCATTTATCGAAGATAGTGAAAAATTAACTTTAGATGTTAGTGTAAAAAAAATTAATGCAATAATCGGGCAAGAAATTCCTAAAATTGATATTGAAAAAATACTTACATCTTTAGGATTTGAAGTTAAAGATACTATTGATAATGTATTAGTAATTAAAATTCCATATTATAGACATGATATAAAAAATATTGCTGATATAACTGAGGAAATTGTAAGAATAATCGGAATAGATAATATTATTGCAAAACCTTTACAAATAGATGAAGTAAATAGAGTAAATAAAACATCAAATGATTTAATCAAAAAAAATAAATTAAGATTCAAAGCTATTGAAAATGGTTTTTATGAAACTTTAACTTATGTTTTTTCATCAAAAGAAAACTTACAAAAATATGGATTTAAAACTGTTAAAGATGAGTTAGAACTTATTAATCCAATTGTAAAAGAATTAAATACATATAGAACTACTATGCTTTTAAATTTAGTTGAAGCATGTGCTAATAATTTTAAAGTAGGAGCAAGATCAACAGCCTTTTTTGAAATTGGAACTATTTTTGATGAAAATAGAAATGAAAGTAAAAAAATATCATTTATTCAAACAGGATTTGCAGAATCTGAAGATGTTTCAAATGCGGGTAAACCTAAGAATATTGATTTCTTTACATTTTCTAAAAAAATATTAAATACAATTGGAAAATTTGATTTAGAAGCAATGAGTCAAATAGATAATTCATTTATTCATCCTTTCCAAAATGCAAATATAATTATTGATGGGAACATAGTTGGTTATATTTGTAAGTTACATCCAAGTGTTTGTGCTGATTTTGATTTAAATGATACATTTATTGCTCAAGTTGATTTTGAAGCAATATCTAATGATATTATAAAAACAAATGCATATTCTAAATTTCAGTCATCAAAAAAAGATTTAACTATTATTACTCCAAAATCTATGGAATACAAAGAGATTAAAAATGCAATAAATTCTTTAAATAATACGAATATTAAACAATTTAATTTAATTGATATTTATAATGATGAGAAATTAGGTGACAGTGAAAGTTTAACAATTAGATTTGTTTTACAAAATGATGAAAAAACAATGGAAGATGAAGATATTACTAGTACAATGACTTCAATTCTAAATGTATTAAATGAAAAATTATCTATTGGCTTAAGACAATAATTTAAAGGGAAAAAGTGGAAAAATTTGCAATAAAAAAATTAACAAAAGCATTTGATATAGAAATAGACTCAATTGCAAGTGATAAATCAATATCTCATAGATGTGCTATGTTTTCACTTTTTTCTAATGAAACTTCATATATTAAAAACTATTTAACAGCTGAAGATACTTTAAATACATTAAGTATTGTTGAACAACTAGGTGCGATTATCAAAAGAGATGGAAGCAGTGTTGAAATAACTCCAACAGCTACTTTAACTGAGCCTTCTGATGTACTTGATTGTGGAAACTCAGGAACTGCTATGAGACTTTTTTGTGGATTATTAGCTTCTGTTGATGGTGCATTTACTTTAACAGGTGATAAATACCTAAGAAATAGACCAATGAAAAGAGTAGCTGATCCCTTAAGAAGTATAGGTGCACTAATTGATGGAAGAGAGCATGGAAATAAAGCTCCTTTATTTATTAGAGGAGTAAAAGAGCTTCAACCTTTTACTTATCATTCACCAGTTGATTCAGCACAAGTAAAATCTGCAATGATTCTAGCAGCTTTAAGAGCTAATGGAGTATCGAAATATAAAGAAAACGAATTAACAAGAGATCATACAGAACGAATGTTAAAAGGTATGGGAGCAAAGCTTGAAAATGATAGTGATGGATTTATAAATATTCATCCATTAACAGGTCATTTAAAACCTTTAAATATAACAGTTCCAACAGATCCTTCTTCTGCATTTTTCTTTGCACTTGCAGCTGCTATTACTCCAAAAGCTAGGGTTTTAATAAAAAATGTAACTTTAAATCCTACAAGAATTGAAGCATATCAAGTTCTTAAAAAAATGGGTGTAATTGTTAATTTTATTGAAAAAGAAAATGTTTATGAACCAATTGGTGATATTGAAGTAATAAACAATGAACTAAATGGTGTAGTTGTTAGTGAAAATATATCTTGGCTAATTGATGAGTTACCAGCATTATCAATAGCTATGAGTTTAGCAAATGGGAAATCAAAAGTTTCAAATGCAAAAGAATTAAGAGTAAAAGAATCAGATAGAATCTCAAGCGTTGTAAATAATCTAAAACTTTGCGGAGTAGAATATACAGAATTTGAAGATGGATATGAAATAACGGGTGGCTCAATAAGTAAAGCTACAATTAATTCACATGGAGATCACAGAATTGCAATGAGTTTTGCAATTGCTGGATTAAATTGTGATATGGATATAGAAGATATTCAATGTATTGAAACTTCATTTCCTAATTTTAAAGAGATATTGGACTCTTTATTTAAATAAAGGTAAATCGAATGAAAGTAAAATTAGCATCTAATTATGGATTTTGTTTTGGAGTTAAAAGAGCTATAAAAATAGCAGAAGATTATAAAAATTCTTCAACAATGGGACCATTAATTCATAATCAAGATGAAATAAATAGATTAAGAAATGATTTTAATGTAGGTTTATATACAAATCTTAGTGATGTAAAAGATAATGATACAGTTATTATTAGAACCCATGGTATTCCAAAAGATGATCTAAAAAATCTAAGAGCTCAAAAAGCAAAAATAATAAATGCAACATGCCCATTTGTAACAACACCACAACAAATAGTTAAAAAAATGTCAAAAGAAGGCTATTCTATTTTAATTTTTGGTGATGCTGATCATCCAGAAGTAAAAGGTGTTCAATCATATGGTGAAGATCAAAATGATGTACATATTATATTAGAACCAAGTGATATTGAAAATTTAGTATTTAAAAATAATAAAATTGCTACCGTTGCACAAACTACAAAAAAGAAAGAAAAATATCTTGAAATTGTAAATGCTTTGATATTAAAAAACAAAGAAGTAAGAGTATTTAATACAATTTGTGATGCAACATTTGAGAATCAAGATGCTGCAAGAGATCTATCAAAAGAAGTTGATGTAATGATTGTAATTGGTGGTAAAAATTCATCAAATACAAAACAATTACACTCTATTTGTTTAGAGAATTGTGCTGATTCTTACCTAATTGAAAATGAAACTGAATTAGAAAATTCATGGTTTTTAAATAAAAAATTATGTGGAATAACAGCAGGTGCATCGACTCCTGACTGGATTATTCAACAAGTTGTAGAGAAAGTAGAGTCTCAAAACTAACTCTTTTTAAGCCTTTTTTTTGTATAATCGTCCTATTTAATAAAACTGGTAAATATGAAGGAATAAAATGGGTATCGAAGATATTGATTTAGGTGAAGACTTTGATTTTGAGCAAATGCTTAATGAGTCTTTTGAGAATGCGGAAAATAATTCTGTGGTTGATGGTGTAATTGTTGAAATTAATAGTGAAAGAGTTCTAGTTGACGTTGGTCAAAAAATAGAAGGTCAGTTAAATATTTCTGAAATTACAATTGGTGGTGAAGTAAAATATAAAGTTGGTGACACAATTCCTGTTATGTTAATGGGAAGCAGAGGTGAAAGACCAAGTATTTCACATAAAAAAGTTTTACAAAAAGAAAAATTTGATGCTTTTGAAAAAGCTCATGGTGAAGACTTCGAAGATGTAACAATCGAAGGTAAAATCATTTCTGTAAAACAAAGAGGTGGATTTATAATCGAAGATGCTGATGGTTGTGAATATTTCATGCCTATGGCACAATCTTACTTAAAAACTATTGGTGCAGTTGGTAAAACTGTAAAAGCAAAAGTTATCAAAGTAAACAAAGCTCAAAATTCAATTATTGTTTCAAGAAAAAAATTAATTGAAGAATCAAAAGCTGTAAAAGATAATAAAGTAACTGAAATTTTAGAAAATAAAGAACCAGTTATTGGAACAATCAAAAAAATTACTTCTTATGGAATGTTTGTTGATTTAGGTGGAATTGATGGTTTAGTAAACTACAATGAAATCTCTTACAAAGGTCCTGTAAATCCTGCAAATTATTACAACGAAGGTGATGCTGTATCTGTTGTAGTATTATCTTATGACAAAACAAAACAACATTTATCTTTATCAATTAAAGCTGCTTTATCTAATCCTTGGGAAGAGATTAAAGACGAATTAGAAGTTGGTGATACAATTACTGTTACAGTTTCTAATTTTGAATCTTATGGTGCATTTGTTGATTTAGGAAATGATATTGAAGGTTTATTACATATTTCTGAAATTTCATGGAATAAAAACTTAAAAAATCCAAAAGAACTTTTAACAATTGGTGAAGAAATCAATGTTGAAGTTATTGAATTAAATATTGAACAAAAAAGATTAAGAGTATCTTTAAAAAATCTACAAGAAAAACCTTTTACTAAATTTACTAACGATCATAAAGTTGGTGACATAATCACTGGTAAAATTGCTACATTAACTGATTTTGGTGCTTTCGTTAGCATTGGTGATGTTGATGGTTTATTACATAATGAAGAAGCTTCATGGGAGCCAAATGCAAAATGTAAAGCATTATTCAAAAAAGGTGATGAAGTAGAAGTTAAAATAATTAAAATTGATAGAGAAAAAGAAAATATCTCATTATCTATTAAAGAAATTGCTGATTCTCCTGCTAAAAAATTCCAAGATGCTTACAAAATTGGTGACATCGTAAAAGGAACTGTTAAAGACGCAAAAGATTTCGGAATTTTTATTAAATTAGAAAATAATCTTGATGGTTTAATTAGAAATGAAGATTTTGGTCCATTAAAAGCTGATGAAGTAAAAAATGGTGACGAAATCGAAGCTGTTGTTGTAAATATTGACACTAAGAAAAATAGAGTTAGATTATCTGTAAGAAGATTAGAGCAACAACAAGAAAGAGAAGTTTTAAAATCTGTAAATGATGATTCATCTATGACTTTAGGTGACATTATAAAAGATCAAATGAAATAATAGGATTTATTTAAATGAGTAAACATACAATTGTAGTTTGCGATCATATACATGACGCTGGTTTACAAATTCTTCAAAATACTGAAGATGTAAACTACGTATATGCAGCAGATGTAGATAAAACAGAACTTTTAAATATTATTAAAGATGCTCAAGTAGCAATTACAAGATCTTCAACAGATGTTGATGAGAAATTTTTAAATGCAGCAGTAAACTTAAAAGCTGTTATTAGAGCTGGTGTTGGTTATGACAATGTTGATATGGAAGGTTGTAGTAAAAGAGGAATAATCGCAATGAATGTTCCTACTGCAAACACTATAGCAGCTGTTGAATTAACAATGACTCACATGCTTTCTTGTATGAGAAAATTTCCATACGCTCATAATCAATTAAAAATTGATAGAGTTTGGAAAAGAGAAGATTGGTATGGAAATGAACTTTATGGGAAAAAACTAGGTGTTATTGGTTTTGGAAATATTGGTCATAGAGTAGCACTTAGAGCTAAATCATTTGAAATGGACGTAATGACTTACGACCCATATATTCCTTCAACTAAAGCAACTGATTTAGGTATCAAGTATACAACTAATTTTGAAGATATTTTATCTTGCGATATTATAACTATTCATACTCCAAAAAATAAAGAAACTATCAATATGATTGGTTTTGAAGAAATTGCGAGAATGAAAGATGGTGTAGTTTTAATTAACTGTGCTAGAGGTGGATTATATAACGAAGATGCATTATACGAAAACCTAAAATCTGGTAAAGTTGCAATGGCTGGTATTGATGTTTTTATAAAAGAACCTGCAACTGACCATCCATTATTAGATTTACCAAACGTAACTGTAACTGCTCATTTAGGTGCAAATACAAAAGAATCTCAAAGAGAAATTTCAGTTCAAGCTGCAAATAATGCTATTGAATCTGCACGTGGAATATCATATCCAAATGCTTTAAATTTACCAATTGATGAGAGTAAAATCCCTCATTTTGTAAAACCATATATTGAACTTACTCAAAAAATGGCATTCTTACTTGCTCAATTAAGTAAAAGTGAAATTAGATCAATTAACATTACAGCTGAAGGTGAAATATCAGAGTATTTAGATTCATTACAAACTTTTGCAACTGTTGGTGTATTAGCAGTTAGTTCTGGTGATGAAGTTAACTATGTTAATGCTAATTTTATTGCAAAAGAAAAAGGAATTGAACTTACAACTTCTGAATTCTCTAATCATAGTGGATATCAAAATAAAGTTTCAATTAACATCACTACTCCAACAGGAGTAAAAACAATTTCTGGAACTGTATTTAACGAAGATGTACAAAGAATCGTTGAAATAAATGGATTCCCACTTGACATTGAACCAAAAGGTAAAATGATCATTATGAGAAATCATGACGTTCCAGGTGTAATTGGTGAAGTAGGAAAGATTTTAGGTAACAATAATATTAATATTGCTGACTTTAGATTATCAAGGGGAAAAGATGGTGCATTAGCTGTTATTCTAATTGATGAAAAAGCTTGTTCAGATGTATTAAAAAAACTTGATAGTTTAGAAGCTGCAATTGCAGTTGCTTACGCAGAAATTTAAGGAGAAAATATGGCAATTGGTATGAGTGAATTAAAAAAGGGATTAAAAATCGAAGTTGATGGCGTTCCTTATAAAATTACTGAGTATCAACATGTAAAACCTGGAAAAGGTGCTGCATTTGTTAGATGTAAAATTAAATCATTTTTAAATGGAAAAGTAATCGAAAGAACTTTCCATGCAGGTGATAAATGTGAAGTTCCAAACTTACAACAAAAACAAATGCAATTTTTATATGATGATGGTGAAATGTTACAATTTATGGATAATGCAACTTATGAACAAGAAGGTTTAACTTACGATCAAGTAGGTGAAGCATTTGATTGGATTATTGATGGTATGACTTGCGATATGATGTACTATAATGGTAAAGCTATCACAGTAGAACCACCAATGGTTGTAGAATTAAAAATTGTAGAAACACCACCTAACTTTAAAGGTGATTCTCAAGGTGGTAGAAAACCTGCTACTTTAGAATCAGGTGCAGTTGTACAAATTCCTTTCCATATTCTTGAAGGTGACATTATTAAATGTGACACAAGAACAGGTGAATACCTAGAAAAAGTAAAGTAAAAGATTAAGCTTTATCGCGGAAATTCTGCGATAAAGCTTTCTTTTCTTCAGTCACTGACTACAGTCAGCTCCTTCCTCAAATAAAACTCTATCTTGATTTCATCGATAAATCTTAAACTTTTACCAAGATTTAAAATAATATAAATTAAACTTTTCTTTTTAAATACATGATTTTTTCTTCTCCAATATAATTCTCATGTACAATTTCAAAATCCATATTTATTTCATTTAGAACATTAATTCCATTTCTAATTTTTGGACTTACTATTAATACAATATAATCAATTCTTTCTTTTAAAATATTCAGTAAATTATAAACACCCTCAACCATTACAAGCTTATGATCAAGTAGTTTAAATAAATCATCACTTATTATAACTTCTCTATTTGGTACTTTAAATAGTGGAATATTATTATCAAATATTTTGTTTTTACTATATATCATAATTTTAGGTGCTCGTCCTGCTATATATCTGGCATCTAAGGTTGGTTTATCAACTCTTACTGTATTTCCACCTATTAACATTAAATCAACTTTATCTCTTAATGTGTGAACATATAATTGACTCATTTTAGAAGATACAGCTCCATCAATACAGCCGTTTAAAGTTTGTGCCATTTTATAAAAGATAAATGTTCCACTACTCCACTTAATAAATGGATATAAAAGGTTGTAAGCCTCTTTTTTCATACATTCTAGCTTTATATCTATATTAACGCTTTTTAACGTTTCTATACCACCTGAGGCAAGTTTATTTATATCTTCATGGGCAATAATAACTCGTTTTGGTTTTAACTCTTTTAATAAATTGGCACAAGATGGAGTTTTACCTATATGATTACAAGGTTCAAGTGTTACAAAAATCTCACAATCATTGTAATATCCATTATGATTTTCTAAAAGAAATGTATGAATATCTAAAGAACTATTTTTCATTTTTAATATTGAATTTGGATATTCAAGTAAGTATGCAGCTTTTAGTGCATTTACTTCTGCATGGGGCATTCCAGCCTCTTTATGAGCTTCTATTGATAATAACTTACCATCTTTTACAATAACACAACCAACTGCTGGATTTGGATATGTTAAAAGCTGATATTTCCATGCTTCATCAATAGCTAATTTCATATAAAAATTATCATCTATTTTCATTGTTTGTCGCTTTTATTTAAAAATTATTTGGGAGGTAGTATATAAGAAGTAGTGTTAATGCGTAGTAAAATTAATAGAGAATCTCTATTAATTTATTTTACCACTCGAAATAAGTAGCAGCTGCAAGAATTGAATCATAAGTGATTTCTTCATCTGCAAATTCAGTTTTTACTATTATTTTTTGATCATCAGCGAAAATTAATTCACCTTTATAAGTTTCAGTTGCAAAATCTTTGATTTTAACTTTTTCACCTACAGATGCTTTGAAATGTTCTTTTGTTCTTAATTTTCTTTCAATTCCAGGTGAGCTAACTTCTAAAGTATATTCACCATTCATAGGCTCATCAACATCTAATATAGGTGAAATCATTCTTGAAATTTCAGCACATTTATCTAGACTAATTCCACCTTCTGCTGTTACTAAAACTCTAAATATATTTCTATCGTGTGCTTTTGTGCTAACGATATCATAAAGATTAGCACCTAAACTTTCTACTGCTAATTTAATTGATTGTTCTAAACTCATTCTTCTTCACTTTTTGTTTTTCTTATTTGAGCAAATAATGCTTCAATATTTTTTGATTTTTCTAATGATGTATCATTTAGAAATGTAAAGTTAGGACACTTATACCAACCTGTACTAGCAAGTATATGTGTTTTTAATCTTCCATTTGCTTTATTTAACAATGAAATAATATCTTTAATCTCATTTTTATCATAATCAGAACCATCAAAATATACAATAGCGTCATACTTACCATTTTTACAGTTAACTGCAGTAATTGGCAAAGAGTTAATTCTGCTATCAACCAAGTTTGATAAAGCTTCTGGAATTAACTCCATAAGTAATGATTCTGTTCTTTGTAAATTTATACTTTTCATTATTACTTATCTACTGATACTTTCTCTTCAATTTGAATAAATGTTTCAATGAAATCTCCAACTTTAATATCATTGAATTTATCAAACATAATACCACACTCATAACCGTTAGCAACTTCTTTAGCATCGTCTTTAAATCTTTTTAATGATGAAATTTTACCTGTATATGTAACAACACCATCTCTAATAATTCTAGCATGACCACCTCTAATTACTTTACCATCTGTTACTAAACATCCTGCAACTGTTCCAACTTTAGGAACAACGAATGTATCTCTAACTTCAGCTTGACCTGTGTTTTCTTCTCTAATTACAGCACTCATCATACCTGATAATGCATCTTTAACATCATCAATTAAGTCATAAATAATAGAGTAAGTATTAATAGCAACACCATCTGCTTTTGCTTTTGCTTTAACAGAACCTGTTGGTCTTACGTTAAATCCTAAGATAATACAACCCTCAGATGCACTTGCAAGAATTAAATCAGATTCAGTAATTCCTCCAACTGCTGCATGAATTACTTTTACTTTTACTTCATCATTTGCAATTTGCTCTAATGAACCTTTAATAGCTTCTAAAGATCCACCAACATCTGTTTTAATAATTACAGGAAGTTGTTTGATTTTACCTTCAGCAATTAATCCACTCATCTCTTCTAAAGAAACTTTTGTAGATTTTGATAATTCTTTAGCTCTTGCATGCTCAGCTCTAGTAGTTGCAATATCTCTAGCTTCTTTATCAGAATCCATAACAACCATAACAGTACCAGTTGTTGGAACATCGTTAAGACCTAAAACAGTTCCTGTTTCAGAAAGTCCTAGTTCTTTAACTGGATTTCCATTATCATCAGTAATTGCTTTAACTCTACCAAAAGTAGTATCACAAACAATGTTATCACCGATTTTTAATGTACCATTTTGAACGATAATAGTAGCAACTGGTCCTCTTCCTTTTTCAAGTGAAGATTCAATAACAGCAGCTTTTGCTTTTGCATTTGGATCAGCTTTTAATTCTAATAATTCTGCTTGAATTAAAATATTTTCTAATAAATCTTCAATACCAGCACCTGTTTTTGCAGATACTCCAATAAATTCAGTATTTCCACCCCAGTCAACAGGTGTCATACCTTTTTCAGCCATTTGAGATTTTACCATATCAATATTTGCTGTTTCTTTATCAATTTTATTCATAGCAATAATAATTGGACAACCACTAGCTTTTGCATGAGCAATAACTTCTTCAGTTTGTGGTTTAACACCATCATCAGCAGCAACAACTATAATTACGATATCTGTAATTGCAGTTCCTCTTGATCTCATAGCAGAGAAAGCAGCATGTCCTGGAGTATCAACAAAAGTAATTTTTTGTCCATTTTTTTCTACTGTATAAGAAGAAATATGTTGTGTAATTCCACCAGCTTCACCTGATGCAACTTTTGAAGATCTGATTTTATCTAATAATGATGTTTTACCATGATCAACGTGTCCCATAATTGTAACAACAGGAGGTCTTGTAATAAATTCAGAATCATCAATATCTTCTTCACCATCATTATAATCACCAACATAATTTACATCTTCTAAAGCATCTCTTACAGTTACTTCAATTCCAAACTCTTCACCAAGAATCTCTAACTCATCTTGTTTTAAGAAGTCATTTTTAGTAACCATCATTCCTAAAGAGAATAAAACAGTAATAACTTCAGCTGGTGATTTACCACAAGCTTCTGCAAATTCGTAAACTCTAATATCTTCAGGAATTGTAACTTCTGTAATATCAATTATTTCTTGAGTTCTAGCAATTCTTTTCTTTCTTTTCCCTCTTTTTAAACCTTGAGGTGCATTTCCAAAAGCAGCTGGTCTTGAGCTTCTTGATTGTTTAGCAGGATTTTGAGGTTTTGGCTCATCAAAGATTTTAAGATTATCATTTAATCCCATATCAAGTAAAACAACTTCTTCACCTAATAATGAATCATCAGAACTTGAAAATTCATCACTATATGTTCTATCTAGTTTTTTACCATGATCTTGAGCTTTAACAATAGTTTTCTTTTTCTCTTTTTTAGGTCTTAACTTTTTCATATCATCAAAGTTATTCTTTAAGTTTTCAGTAACTGAATCTTCTTCATTTCCACCAAGAATTTCACTTAAAGATTTCATTTGTTTTTTAGGTTGCGCTTCAGACTCAAAAGCTTTAGCAACAGGTGCTTCTACTTTTGGTTTTTTCTTCTTGATAATAACTAAACCTCTTCTCTTAGGCACTATTTTATTAACATTATCAGGATTAACATCAGGTTTATCAAGTTCTTCTTGAGATTTAGAAGGTGCAGGCTTTATATTTGGCTTTGAAATTACAACTTTTTTTAATTCTGGTTTTTTTCTAACTTCAGTATCTTTGTTTTCAATAGTTTCAACTTTTGTTTCAGCAACTATTTCTTTTTTAACTTCAGCAGTTTTATCTTCCATATCTTCTGTTTTATTTTCAGTTGTTTTTTGAACAACTTTTTTAGGCTTAGCTACTGATTTAACTTCTAATTTTGAACTTTTTCCAGTCATTATATAATTAGTTATTTCCTCAGCATCTTCAAATGATACTGCACTTTGGGGTGATTTAAGTTCTATTTTTAAATCTTTAGCCTTTGCAATTACTTCTGCACTAGTTGCTCCCGCTTCTTCTGCAATCTCATAAACTCTTACTTTATCTGACATCTGTTAGCATCTCCTTAAGTTGTGTGACATACTTATCTTTATTTTTACACTCTTTACAAAGTGATTTTTCAATTTTTTTAAAATCTTTTCCATTTATATCTGATTGTAACATCTTCTCACAATCACTACAAATATAAAAACTTCTACCGTAATTATTGTAAAACAATAATTTTTTTTCTTCACATTTTAGTCTTAGTAACTCTTTTTGTTCAAATTTGCCTTTGCAAACGACACAGGTTCTTAAGATCATTTTTGAATTAGCCAAGCATTATACCTAAAATATACTTAATATCAAAAATAATCAAATTTCTATTCTCACACCGACATTATCAAAATCAGCAGTAAAGACTTTAAAATGAGGAAATCTTAGCTTTAATGCTTTTTCCAAATTTTTACTATCATCTGCATATGACATAGAAAAAAGAGTTGACCCTGAACCTGATAAGGTACTCATTAAAGCACCCTCTTTTAATGATGTTTTTTGTACATCAAAAAGTTCTGGCATTTGCTTCATTCTATATTTTTGGTGAATTTGATCAAATGAAGCATGCTTTAACATCTCCCAATCTTCAGCCATAAATGCAGCTGTTAATAAAGAAGAATGTGAAATATTAAATACTGCATCTTCTTTTGAATACTTAAAAGGTAATGTTTTTCTAGACAATTGAGTAGAAATTGCTCTATTAGGTACTACAATTACTGCTTTTAAATTCTTTGGAATTGCTTTATTTATGTATCTTACTTCATTTTCTTGAACGCAAGCCACATTAAATCCACCCATAACAGCAGGTGTTATATTATCAGGATGATTTTCATATGCTAAAGCTAAATTTAATAATTTATCTTTTTCTAGTTTTATTCCTTCAATTGCGTATGCACTGGCAATTGCTGAAACTATAACTGCAGATGAACTACCTAATCCTCTTGATAATGGAATTTCATTTTGAAATTCAAATCTAAAGTGTCTTTTTTTATATGATAAATTATGATAAAAATCATTAAATATTGATATAAACATATTGTTATCTTTTAAAGCAGGATTATTAGCACCCTCACCTTTTAAAGATACACTATGAAATTTTGATGGTCTGATTATTACTTGGTTTTTCATAGATATTGCTAAACCTAAGCAATCAAAACCTGGGCCTAAATTTGCACTTGTAGCGGGAACGCTTACTTTCATCTATTTCCTTCTTCTTAAACAGCTGGTAAATTATATATTGGCAGTGTTTCTTCGTTAAAATTATATTTTTCTATACACATAGGTAATTTAAAGTCGCGAATTATACTATCTTTTTCTAAAAAATCTACTTTAATTTCATTATCTTGTTTTATAAAATACTTTTTACCAAGGGCTTTAATAGGAGAATTTTCATTGAATTCAAAACCATCAATAGCTTTAAATTCAATTTTTTTAGTTATACATATTGTTTTTAAAAATATATAAGCAACCTTTATTGCCATAAAAGAGCCAGGAGAATTAACGTAAGTAATTGTTTTAATATCATATTCACTTAAAAGTTTAGTAAATAAGTTTGGCAATAAATCCGATGTTTTACCATCAAGTTTATGCTCAACTATCAATTTCTTGTTTTCATAAATCCCTATTAATAAGGGATTTGAAATAGTTATAGCTAAAATTTCTATCAAATGATTAAACCTTAATTCTCAACTTTTGAATATGCCATTTCAAATACAACAGCTTCAGAAGTAGCTTCTTCTAAATCAATTATTTCATAGTTTGATTCATCTTCATAAAGTTTTTTTGTAAGTAAATGATTTAAATGATGACTTCCTGCGACTGCGTCATATTCACCAACTAATGTGTACTCTAAAAGTGCCATATCACCAATTGCATCTAAAATTTTATGTCTTACGAATTCATCATCATATCTTAAACCTTCAGGATTTAAAACCTTTGATTGATCAAGAACAATTGCATTTTCCATGCTTCCACCTTGAGCTAAACCAATACTTCGTAAGTATTGAACTTCATGTAAAAACCCAAATGTTCTTGCTCGACTAATATTTTCTTTATACTCTGCAATTGAGTAATCAAAATGAAAATTTTGTTTTCCAATAGCAGGATGATCAAATGTAATTTCAAAATCATATACAATTCTATTAGAAGGTTTTAAAGTAACTCTTTTACCCTCAGGAGTAGTAACATCAACTTGTTTTTTGATTTTTATTGCTTTTTTTGATTTATCAAGCTCTTTTATTCCAGCTTCTTCAATTAACATACAATATCCAGCTGAACTTCCATCAAGAACAGGAACTTCATCATTATCAATTACAACTCTTAAATTATCAATTCCATAAGCATAAACAGCTGATAAAAGATGCTCAATTGTAGATATTACAACTCCATCTTTTCCAATTACTGTTGCCATTTTTGTATCAACTACATTTTCTCTTTTTAGTGGAATTGTAACACCTGCATCAAGTCTATAGAAGATTATTCCCATATCACTATCAAGTGGTTCAAGTCTCATTTTTACAGGAACACCCTTATGTAATCCAATACCTACTATTTCTATACTTTTTGCTATTGTTCTTTGTTTCATTTTGCATTTCCATTAGCAGGTGTTGCACTGCTTCCATTTATAATTTTCACAGCATCATTTATAGTTTTTGTTACGTTTGTTTTCATCCAATCAAAATCAAGCCATTCATTTGGATTTACTTCAATTCCTTGAACTAACATACCAAAATGTAAATGATCTCCAAATACAGCTCCCGTTGAACCTGTGTTTCCTATTTTTTGACCCGCACTTACTTCATCATTAACTTCTACATTAATACTACTTGTATGTGCATATAAAGAACCAATTCCATAACCATGGTCAATAATAACAGCATCTCCATAAATTCCTAAATACCCTTTAAATATAACTTTTCCAGGATTTGTTGTAAAGATATCTGCTCTTTTAACACTTGCCCAGTCCATACCTAAATGCCAAGCTTCATCAATTTTTATATCATTATAAAAATAGTGTCTTCTTTCACCAAATTTAGCAAAAGTTGCTGCATTTGGTAATCTAATAAAAGGTTTGATATCAAAAGATGTATTATTATTATTCATAAGATTTTTTCTTGCAACTTCTCTTATTGTTTTAACATTTTTTTCTCTTAGCTCTTTATTTGTTTTAACAAAAGTTTCAACTACATTATTAGGAACACTCATTTCACTATTTTCTAAAACATGTTTACTTACATTGTTTACAAAATCATCTGAGATTTTAATATCATCAATTTTTTCTTTAAAGTTTTTAATATAAAAAGGAACTTTTGCTTCTGTTCTATTTCCAGCTAAATCCACAGCAACTACATTTACTCTTTTAAATTCTTTTATATCAATAGGCCAAGTAATTACAGAAATATAGTAGTTTTTCTTATAAAAAGGAAATAATTCAAATACTTCTTCATCATTAAATGAAATATAGTAATCTTTAATATTCTCATCATTAATCTCTACAATAATAACTCCACTTCCACCTTGTCTTAGCAAGTATGAATTTGTTATTACATTTGCAACTGGACTTTTTTTATCAATAATTATTTTAGAATTACTAACAGCATGATTTCCTTTAAAAAAGTTCCATTTACTTGTATCATACACTTCTACTTGCAAATTAGCTTCTTTAGGTTTGTAAAATTCATCAGAAGCAGGAGGCATAACGTCTAATTCAATTATTCCATTTTCATTTTTCACAACTTTAGTTTCTAGTTTTATCTTTTTTTCACCATCTACAAAAAAGATATCATAAGATTTTATTTGCGTATCATCTGCAATTGCAACATTTATAGGCTTTTGAAAATTCCAATAAATTTCATTTTGCACTTTAATTTGTGGTGCATTTCTCTCAAACATATTAGAGAATAACAAAAACACAACTGCTGATAAAAAAATGATAAGGCCTATATATATTCCTAAACCTTTAATACTGTATTTATTATTTGTATACTTCAAAAATTTCCTTTAATACTATTTCTTTTGCTTTTTCTACATCTATCATATCTAAGGTACATCCAGCTGCATTATAATGACCACCGCCATCAAATTCACCTGCAATCTTAGCAACATCGATTTTTCCCTTTGATCTTAACGACACCCTTGAAACTCCATTTACTACTCTTACAAAAAAAGCAATTTTAACTATGGCAATACTCATAATCATATCTAAGGCATCTTCGCAATCCCTATTATGAGCACCTGTTTGTTTAAACCACTCTTCTTTTGCAAATATTGAAGCTACTTCACCCTCTTTAAAAAGCTCTAAACTATTTAAAACTTTTGGAATAATTCTGTATTTAGCTAAAGAGTCTCTTCTTAAAAGCTTATTTGCAATATCAGAAGGACTAGCACCACATTCAACTAAAAAGTTAGTTTTTTCAAAAGTCAACTCATCACATCTTCCCAATGAAAAGGCTAAAGTATCATCATAAATTCCCACATAAAGTGCAGTTGCTGAATCTTTTGTAATATATAGTCCATTATGTTTAAAAAACTCAAATACCAATTCAGCTGTAGAACTTTTCATAGGATCTACAATATTCACTACTCCAAAATGATTATTTGATTTATGATGATCAAAATTTATAATAGGAATTGAAGGATCAGGTGTAAATCCCAATCTTCTAAAAGTTCCACAATCCACAGAAATAATCAAATCAAAAAAAGCTGGTAACTGATCTGTTATTTTATCAAATCTTGGTATAAAATCAAGATTTTGTGGTAAATCATCACTTATATTAAATACCTTATGTTTTATCTTATTTTCATGGAATAAATTCGATAAAGCCAAAGCCGAACCAATAGAGTCTGGATCTGGATTTACATGGGTAACAATTAATATATATCTACTTTTTTCAATAAGACCTAATGCTTTTGTATGTTCTGCCATATCAACTTTATTGCTTATTATAAAATCTTTTTTCAAAATAGTTCCTAATCAAACTTCATAGAAAAATCAAGCCATGTTGCTTGATGGATAATACTACCACTACTAATTGCATCAACACCTGTTGAAGCGTATGTTTTAATAGTGTCAAGATTAATATTTCCACTAGCTTCTAATAAAATATAAGGGTAGTTAATATTTCTAAAAGCTACAACTTCTTTTATTTGTTCAGTTGTCATATTATCACACATAATAATATCGCCACCTGCATGCATAGCTTCTTTTACTTGCTCAAATGTTTCACATTCGATTTCTATTTTTGTAACCCATGAAATTCTTTTTCTTGCTTTTTTTACAAACTCTTCAAGATTGTCAATAGTTTTTAAGTGAGTATCTTTAAGCATTAAACAATCATCAAGTCCAAGTCTATGATTAATAGCCCCTCCAACTCTTGAAGCGTATTTCTCAAAATCTCTTAATTGAGGTCTTGTTTTTCTAGTATCAAGTAAAACAACACCTGTACCTTCTATTAGTTTTGCATATTTATTTGCCATAGTTGCAATTCCACTTGCGTGTTGAAGCATATTTAAAAATGTTCGCTCAGATGATAATAAAATAGATGCCTTACCTTCAAGTTCAGCAATAACATCACCCTCTTTAATTTCATCTCCATCATTTTTCAGGAATTTACAATCAAACTTTTCAGTTCTTGCTAATACTTTTGCGTATTGAACACCTGCTAATATTCCATCTGATTTACAAATTGCTCGTGCAGTAAATCTTCCTTTTGGAGCAACATCGAAGAATAAATCCCCTCTACCATTATCTTCAATAATGGCGTTTTTTACAAACTTTTTAATATTAATCATACTTCAAACATCCTTTCTAATGCAACTTTAGCCCATTTTGCCGTATCTTGTGATACTACGATTTCATTTTCTTTTGAGATATTATTATCCTTTATAGATTTTAAAGTGTTATAAACATCTTGTAAAGTTGTTTCATTCATTGTTGGACATTCAGGTTTTGTTGAGCTTAAAATATATGTATTTTTATCTCTTAATCTATTTACCATATTAAACTCAGTTCCAACTGCAATTTTTTGCTCTGGATCTAATTCTTTTATATATGTTATTAACTGTGAAGTTGAACCTACAAAATCAGCTGCATCACAAACGCTTGGATCACATTCTGGATGAACAGCAATTAAAATATCTGGATATTTTTCCCTATAAAATTCTATATCTTCAACAGCAAATTGTTGATGAACTGAACAAAATCCATTATAACATATAATATCAGCCTGCTTTAAATCTGTTCCATCACCAACAATTGCAGATTTTAGATTTAATGATTTTGCAAAGTTTTGACCTAAACATCTATCAGGAACAAAAAATATTTTTTTCCCTGATTTTAAACCTTTTTCAATAATCTTATATGCATTTGATGAAGTACAAACCATTCCACCCATTTGCCCAACTTTTGCTTTAACAGCTGCACTTGAGTTTATATATGTTATTGGTAAAATATTTTCATTTGGAATGCCAGCTTCATTTATTTTCTTTAAATTTTGTTCAAAATATCCTTCATCAATCATTCTTGCCATTGCACAACAAGCAATTTTTGGCATAAGAACAGTTTTTTCAGGACTCATAACTTTTACACTCTCTCCCATAAAACCAACACCACAAAATACAACATATTTTGAGTCTGTAAGCATTACTCTTTTTGCAAGTTCAAGTGAGTCACCTGTGATATCTGCTAACTCGAATACTTCATCTCTTTGATAGAAATGAGCAACTAAAGTTACATCTAATTCTTCTTTTAATTTTATTATTTCATTTTTTAAATTCAAAATAAGCCTTCAAATTTTTATTAAATGAGAATATAACAAAATTTTAGTTATAATCTCATTTAATTAAGCAAAATTAACAATTTGAGTTCCTTTAAATAAGGAGCATTATAAAAGGCAATAGATGGATTTTTTCACAAATACAAACATTTTATTTTTTTTAGCAGCATACCTAATAGGATCTATTCCTTTTGGTTCAATATTAGCAAAAACATTTGCTGGAGTTGATATAACAGCAGCAGGAAGTAAATCAATTGGGGCAACTAATGTTCTTAGAGTTGTAAAAGAAACAAACCCAAAACTTGCAAAAAAACTTGGCCTTGCAACTGTGATTTTAGATGCATTAAAAGGAACTTTAGTTTTATTAGTTGCAATGTATTATGGAGTTAGTGAATCTACACTTTGGGGAGTTGCAATTCTTGCAGTTTTAGGACACTGTTATTCTATATACTTAGGTCTTGAAGGTGGAAAAGGTGTTGCAACTGGTCTTGGAGTTTATTTAGTACTTATTCCAATTCCAACTATTATTGGAGCTGTTGTTTGGATATTATGTGCAAAAGTTTTAAAAATATCATCTTTATCATCACTACTTGGACTTTTAGCTGTTGTAATAAGTGCTAGTTTTTTAAACAATGGCTTAAATGTAGGTTCAAATATACCTATGTATATAATCGCATTTATCATTATATATAAACATATTCCAAATATTATCAGAATGATAAAAGGAGAAGAGAAAAAAGTTATATAACTTTTTTCTCTTTAACATATAAATACAATGAAAATAGAAATCAATAACCTAACATTTAAATGTATCATTGGAATACTTGATTTCGAACGTGTTAAAAAACAAAGAGTTATTTTAAATGTCTCTTTTAATTATGTATTTACAAAAGATATTTTTATAGACTATGCAGAAGTATCAAAGCTTTTAAAATCTACAATGAAAGAGCAAAAATTTCTTTTACTAGAAGATGCTATTTTATATATAGAAAACCTATTATTAAATAAATACCCAATAACAAACCTACAAATCAAAATCTCAAAACCAGATATTTTAAAAGATTGTATAGTTACATTAAGTAATTATTAGCAAACTATTTTACCTTTAATATAGGACATTTTTTGTCTCTTCATA
>CBFHMY010000029.1:0-26090 GCA_965657055.1 uncultured Aliarcobacter sp.
ATATTAAAGTTCAAACAAGACAAGTATTGTCAAATTTACGAACATTGTTGGAAGATGCAGAAAGTGGAATGGAAAAAGTAGTAAAAGTATCTGTGTATTTAGAAAACATTGAACATTTTGGTATTGTTAATGTATTATTTGCTGAAGCTTTTGGTGATCATAAACCAGCAAGAAGTACAGTTTCAGTAAAAGGATTGCCAAAAAATTCTATGATTATGGTTGATGCAATTGCATTAGCTAACGATTATAGATAAAAAGTGTTTGGCTTAAAGAAAGTTTAAACTAAAATAAGATACTATTCCGGTTCGAAAAATAGAGTTATATGAGAATATATCAACTACTTAGCATATAGAATTGAATTAGAGGATGAAAGATGTACGCAATTATCAAGTGTGGTGGAAAACAGTATAAAGTATCTGAGGGTGATATCTTAGATGTTGATTATACAGGGCAAACTGCTAAAGAAACTTTAGAAATTACTGATGTTTTAGCTATAAACAATGGTGAATTAAAAACTGGTGATGCTGTTGCAAACGCAAAAGTTGAAGCAGTAGTAGTATTAGATGGAACAGGTGTAAATAGAGCTAAAAAAGTAATCATTTACAAAAAAAGAAGAAGAAAAGATTCTAAATTAAAAAGAGGTTTTAGAAAAAGCTTCACTAAAATTAGAATTACAAAAATCGCTGCATAAGCATAACAAAAGTTAAGGAGAAGAACTATGGCTCACAAAAAAGGTCAGGGTAGTACACAGAATAATAGAGATTCAGCTGGTAGAAGACTTGGTGTTAAAAAGTATGGTGGTGAAGTAGTAAGAGCTGGTAACATCATAATTAGACAAAGAGGTACAAAAGTACATTTAGGTCAAAATGTTGGTATGGGTAAAGATCATACAATTTATTCTTTAATTGACGGTGTTGTTAAATTTGAGATTAAAGATAAAAAAAGAAAAAAAGTTTCAGTTTACGCTTCGTAATTCTGGATAAAATTGATTTCTTTAAAGGGTGTATGGCTTTTGCCTACACCCTTTTTTTATTTAAAAATTAATGTAGCTAATTAAAAGTTAACAGTGAAAATAATAATTTTACTTTTAGTTTTTAATTAATTATTAAAGGGTTTTATTATGTTTATAGATAGCGCTAGATTTTCAGTTACATCTGGAAAAGGTGGACAGGGATGTGCAGCATTTAGACGAGAAAAGTTTGTTGTTAAAGGTGGACCAGATGGTGGAGATGGTGGAAAAGGTGGAGATGTTTATTTTTTAGTAGACAATAATACTGATACATTATCAAATTATAAAGGAAGAAAATTCTTCAAAGCTGATAATGGAGCACAAGGATTAGGTGGAAGAATGACTGGAAAATCAGGAGAAGCATTAGTTCTAATTGTGCCTCCTGGAACTCAAGTTATTGATGATGAAACAAATGAAGTACTTTTTGATTTACTAGAACTTGGTGAAAAAATTTTATTTCTAGAAGGTGGAAAAGGTGGATTAGGTAATACTCACTTTAAAAACTCTAGAAATCAAAGACCAACATATTTTCAACCAGGACTTCCAGGACAAGTTAAAAAAATCAGATTAGAATTAAAACTAATTGCAGATGTTGGACTTGTAGGATATCCAAATGTTGGAAAATCAACATTGATTTCAGTAACATCAAATGCAACTCCTGAAATTGCAAATTATGAATTTACTACTTTAACACCAAAATTAGGTGTGGTTACAGTTGGAGATTATAACTCTTTCGTTATGGCGGATATTCCAGGAATTATTGATGGGGCAAGTGAAGGACGAGGTTTAGGATTAGAGTTTTTAAAACATATTGAAAGAACAAAAACTCTTTTATTTGTAATTGATGTTGCAAATTATAGAACAATGATTGATCAATATAATGTTTTAAAAGAAGAAGTTGCTAAATTCTCAAGTGAATTATCAACAAGAAACTATGCGATAGTTCTAAGTAAAGTAGACGGATATATGGGTGAAGATTTAGAAGGTGATATTAAAAAATTCATTGAAGATATTGGTTTAGAATTAAGTTCTTCAAATGAATTTAAATTTGATACAGAATATCCTTATTATGTACAAGATTTAATTTATTCAAGATTTGACGACACAAAACCATATTTTGTTTTACCAATCTCATCTTTAACAAAATTTAATATTAAATCACTTGGATTTGCATTATATAATCTATTGGAACAAGATAAATGAAAAGATTAGTTATTAAAGTAGGAACAGCCGTTTTAACACAAGACGGTCAATTAGCCATTGAAAGAATGGAGAATCTAGTTGATTTAATAGCTAAATTAAAAAATGAAAAAAATCTTGAAGTAATTTTAGTATCATCAGGTGCTGTTGGTGCTGGATTTACTTCTTTAAAATTAGATAAAAAAATACTTGCTAATAAACAAGCATTAGCAGCTATTGGGCAGCCTTTATTATTAAAACATTATAAAAAAAGATTTAAAGAGCATGATATTACATGTGCTCAAATGTTATTTATTGCAGATGATTTTGATTCAAGAAAAAGAACTCAAAATGCACAAAATGTGATGGAAATACTTTTAGAAAACAAAATTCTCCCAATTATAAATGAAAATGATGTAATAGCTAGTTATGAGTTATTATTTGGTGATAATGATCAATTAGCAGCTCATGTTGCTTATCATTTTAAAGCATATATGTTAGCAATATTATCTGATATTGATGGATATTATAATAAAAATCCAAGAGAATTTGACGATGCAGTTTTGCAAAAAGAAGTATCATTTATTGATCCTAGTGAATTACAAATGACACATACAGCAAATTCAGAGTTTGCAACAGGTGGAATTGTTACTAAGCTAAAAGCTGCAGATTTTTTAATGAAAAATCATATTCCTATGTATTTAACTTCAGGTTTTGATTTAACAAATGCATATGATTTCTTAGTTGATGGTAATCATAAAAGTGGAACAATTTTTAAAGCAAAAAAATAAAAGGATAAACTCTTGAGTAAAAAAATTCTATTTATGGGAACCCCTGATTATGCAACAACTATTTTTATAGAATTGTTACAAAGTAATTATGAAATTGTAGGATTATTTACTCAACCTGATAAACCTGTTGGAAGAAAACAAATATTAACTGCTCCTCACATTAAACAGTATTGTTTAGATTCAAATTTAGAAATTCCTATTTTCCAACCTTTAAAATTAAGAGGAAATGAAGAAGCTATAATTCAAATAAAGAATTTAAATCCTGATTTTATAATAGTTGCTGCTTATGGGCAAATCTTACCAAAAGAAATACTTGATATTGCTCCTTGTATAAATCTTCACGCATCATTACTTCCAAAATATAGAGGTGCAAGTCCTATTCAAGAGTCATTATTAAATGATGATTCTTATACAGGAGTAACATCTATGTTAATGGAAGAAGGACTTGATAGTGGAGACATCTTAGGTTTTCAATATTTAAAAATTACTTCAACAATGGAAGTTTCACTTGCATTTGAAGAACTATCTAAAATAGCAGCTAAACTTACAATTACAACTTTAGATAATTTTGAGAAAATCAAACCATTAAAACAAAATGAAGCAGAAGTTTCTTTTTGCAAAAAAATAAAAAAAGAAAATGGTTTAGTTGATTTTTCTGATGCAAAAAAATTGATTTTAAAATATAAAGCTTATTCTTATTGGCCAGGAGTTTTTCTATCTTCAGAATTAAAGATAAAAGATATTGAGTTAAATGAAGAAGTATCAATTAATAATCCCGGTGAAATTCTAGAAATAAAAAAAGATTATATTTTAGTAGCTTGTGAAAAAGGAAGTTTAAAGATCAAAACTTTACAAGCCCCATCTAAAAAAGCTATTAGTTCTGTTGATTTTGTACGAGGTCAAAGACTAGAAGTTGGAAATATAATAATTTAAGTGATATAATAGTTTAAAATTAACATAAAGCAATATAATCATGAAAGATTTAGAATTAAGACATATTTATGATATAAACTTATTTAATATAAATGATTTAGATGTATTGTTGCATGAGATTCTTAAATATACTCGTGAATTAATAAATGCAGAAGCAGGAACTATTTATATAAGAGAAGGTGAATATTTAAAATTTCATGTTTTTCAAAATGATAAGTTGTCTTATGAAGATATATATAAACTTTTTTATACAATAAAAGATTCTAAACTTCCTTTGTTTGTTGATAACAAATTTCTTGCTGTTGATTCTTTCAAAAGTAAAAAAATTATAATGATTGATGATATTTATGATACAAAAGAGTATGAATATTCTGGCACTAAAGAATTTGATGAAAAGTTGAATTACAGAACTCATTCAATAATTACAATACCTTTAATTCATCCTATAAAAGATGAAGTTTTAGGTGTTGTTCAATTATTAAATAAAAAAGATAATGATAAATATATAAGTTTTAACGAAAAAGATAAAGATTCTTTATCAATGTTTAGTTCTTTTATTGCTTTATCAATTTCAAAAGCTCAAAATGATGTTGTTAAACTTCAAAAATTAAATGAAGAATTAGAAAATGCTAATAAAAGATTAGAAAAAAAAATACAAAGAGAAATTTCAGATAATAAAGATAAATCATCAATAATTTTTCATCAATCAAAAATGTCTTCAATGGGTGAACTCATAGGAAATATTGCCCATGACTGGAAAGAACCATTGGGTATTATTTCTGCCTATGCTAGTTCTTTAAAATTAGATGTTGAATATGAAAATATTCAGGCCTCAGAATTTATAATGAAATTAGATCAGATGCTTGATATTACAAAAAAGTTATCTGGAACAATTGATGATTTTGAAATTTTTTATAATATCGAAACAATAAAAGAGACTTTTTTTATAAATAGTAGTATTTATAAAAGTTTAGAATTAGCAAAAGATACCTTTAATGAAAATAATATAGAAGTTGTTTTAGATTTAGATGTTTCAATTTCTATATATGGTTTAAGAAATGAATTTACACAAGCATTATTAAATATATTAGTAAATTTAAAAGATAGTTTAATTCAAAAAGTTAGTTTAGAAAAGAATAGATATATATTTGTTGAGTTATTTAAAAAAGATGATAAAAAATATTTAATTATCAAAAATAATTCAGGTGAAAATATTCTTGATAATGATAAGAATATTGTTAATCAAAATTTTTATCTAGAGAATCCAAATAACAATTCTAACTCAGGTCTTTATATGACAAAAATCATAATAGAAAAACATACAAAGGGAGTTATTACTTTTGATAATGTGGAATTCTCATATAAAGAAATTACTTATAAAGGTGATCAATTTACAATTATATTAGAGTAAAAAATTACCCTAAATATGTTGTATACATTGTAATCGTAAATAAACTCAATAATACTCCTAATACAAGTGAATTAATAGCTACTTTTTCATCTAATCCACCTTTTATTGCTAAAACAGTTGCCATTGTCATTGGTGGCATTGCAACTTCAATAATTGTAACTTTTACCCATGTTTGATCTATTCCATAGAAATATTTAAATCCAATAAGAACTATAACTGGAACAATAACCATTTTTAAAACCATAGCCATAGTAACTATATGAAATTTAACAAAAATATGTTTTAACTCAAGTTTCATACCAATAGCTATCATGGCAATAGGAACAAGAGTAGAGCCAAGTGTTTGCGATGTAAGAATTAAAAAGTTTGGAACTTCAAAATTCTTTGCAATTACTGTGATAAAAAACATTAATGTAGGTGGAAATAAAAAAACACTTTTAAATATAGATTTAGTATCGTTTCTTCTTCCACTTCCCCATGTAATTATAAACATACCAATAGAAACTAAAAGTAAAAAAGAACCAAATAAATCATAAATTAATCCATAAACAATATAGTCTTGCCCATAAAATGCATCTATATATGAAAAACCAATAAATGAGGTATTTCCAAAAGTTGCCATAATCATAAAAGTAGCAAGTAATAGTTTATTTAATTTCATCATTTTACCAATAAAATAGGCAAGCGTTAAGTTAAATAAAATAAAACAAATAAACATAAGAATTAATCCGAAAATTTTCTGATCAAGAACTAATGGATAAATTTTAGAAAATACGATAGCAGGAAGTGAAAAATATATAATAAATTCAATTAGTTGTTTTGAATTATCATGAAATACTATTTTAAACAAATATCCCAATAATAAATAAATTGCAATTGGTAAAACAGGATCTAACATATTAACCTTTTTTTAAAAGATTATATTTAATAAAATCTTCTATTTATATTATGTATAATAAAAATATGAAAATTATAAGATTAGACGAAGTTAACTCAACTCATACTTACTTAAAAGAATTAATATCCAAAAATGGATACGAAGATGCAATTTGTATTTTAACTGATTATCAAACACAAGGAATAGGAAGTAGAGGTAACTCTTGGACCGGAATAAAAGGTAATTTATTTTTTTCTTTTGTAATAAAAAAAGATTTATTGCCAAATGATTTACCACTTCAAAGTGTTTCTATTTATGTTTCTTTTATATTAAAGAATATGCTAAAAGATTTAGGTTCACAAATATGGTTAAAATGGCCAAATGATTTTTATATTGCAGATAAAAAAATTGGAGGAACAATAACAAGTATTTCAAAAGATTTGATTTATTGTGGTATTGGTCTTAATCTTCTTGATGTTAGTGATGATTTTGGGAAGCTAGATATTGATATTAATGTGGATGATTTATTAAAAAAGTATTTTACTAGCATAGAGAAAAAGATTTCATGGAAGCAAATATTTAGTGATTTTAGGATAGACTTTCAACTTAGCAAAAAGTTCCAAACAACCATAGATAATCAAAAAGTTTCTCTCGAAAATGCGATGTTAAATGAAGATGGTTCTATACAAGTAAACAATAAAAAGGTATTTAGTTTAAGATGACAGAAATTATTTCAATAGCTAATCAAAAAGGTGGTGTAGGCAAGACTACTACTGCTGTAAACTTAAGTGCAGCCCTTGCATTAGAAGGTAAAAGAGTATTATTAATAGATGCTGATCCTCAAGCAAATGCTACAACTTCATTAGGATTTCATAGAGATACTTATGAATATAATATTTATCATGTAATGTTAGGTACAAAAGAATTAAGTGAAATTATTTTAGATTCTGAAATAGAGAATTTAAAAGTAGCTCCATCAAATATCGGTTTAGTTGGTATTGAAAAAGAATTCTATAAAAATACAAAAGAAAGAGAACTAGTATTAAAAAGAAAAATTGATCCAGTAAAGAAAGATTTTGATTATATAATTATTGATTCACCTCCTGCACTTGGTCCAATAACAATAAATACTCTAAGTGCCTCAACATCAGTACTTATTCCAATTCAGTGTGAGTTTTTTGCACTAGAAGGTCTTGCACAGTTATTGAACACTATAAAATTAGTTAAACAAACTATTAACCAAGGTTTACAAATTAGAGGTTTCTTACCCACAATGTACAGTTCTCAAAATAATTTGTCAAAACAAGTATTTGCAGATTTAGCACAACATTTTGAAAATAAACTATTTAAGATAGATGATGATTCATATGTAGTAATTCCAAGAAATGTTAAATTAGCAGAGAGTCCAAGTTTTGGTAAACCAATCATGCTTTATGATACAAATTCAAGTGGTACAAAAGCATATACAAATTTAGCAAGAGCAATTGCAGGTTAATTTTTATCAATAGGAAATAATATGGCATTAGGTAGAGGATTAGGAGAATTATTAGGAGAAGTTGAATCAGCATATGAGAGTTCAACTAGAAACAACAAATCAGGTGTAAATAAAATAGATGTTACATCTATCAAAGCTAATCCAAATCAACCAAGAAAAATATTTGATGAAGAGAAATTAAATGATCTAAGTGAATCAATTAAAGAGCATGGATTATTACAACCTATTGTTGTTATTGAAAATGATGACAACACTTACACATTAGTTGCAGGAGAGAGAAGATTAAGAGCTCATAAACTTGCAAAAATAGATAAAATCAAAGCTATTATTATAGATGCAGATGAATTTAAATTAAGAGAATTAGCATTAATTGAAAATATTCAAAGGGATGATTTAAATATTATAGAATTAGCATACTGTTACGCACAGTTACTAAATGAACATAATATCACCCATGAAGAACTATCAAGAAAAGTGTTTAAAAGTAGAACTTCTATAACTAACACACTTAGATTGTTACAATTAAGCTCATATGTACAACAATTTTTAGCAACTGACAAAATTAGTGCAGGACATGCAAAAGTAATGCTAGGTCTTAGTATTGATGAACAAAAAATGGTTTGTGATTCAATTATTGGACAAAAACTTTCTGTTAGAGAAACAGAAAAATTAGTAAAAGAATTAAAAGACAGAAATAGCGATAAACCTAAAAAAAACAAAGAAACAAGTTCTTATGATATCAACCCATTAAAGAATTTGATGAATAAACTACAAGAAAACGATTTAAAAGTAAAAGTTGAAAAAAATTACTTTAAAATTGAATTTAACTCACAAGATGATATTGATAAAATATCTTCATATTTTAATTTACAATAGTAACAAAATCTAAAAAAATACAATCTAATTTTTTCTTTTAATATAATTTTATAGTTAGTTTTGCTAAAATAATCAAGTTTTAGTTAAACTAAACTGTAAAAAATATGGAGGAATGAATGTTAGACATAAGTCCTGTATTATTGCTTAGCTCTGGTATCATCTTTCTTTTGGTTGTTGCTAGACTAAACAGTTGTCTTTTCAAGCCCTTATTAAAGCACATGGATGATAGAACAGCTTCTATAAAAAGAGATTTAGAAGATGCAAAATCAAACGGTGCTGATGTAGATGGTTTGTTAGCAGAAGCAAATGATATCATTTCAAAAGCTAAAAAGGAAGCAGCTGCAATTAGAGAACAAGCTTATAAGGAAGCAAAGGATAGTGCTGATGCAAAACTTGCAAGTGCTAAATCTGATTTAGAAGCAAAATCTGCGGAATTTGCTAAGAACTTACAAGACGAGACTAAAGCTCTAAGAGATTCTTTAGTATCTTCTATGCCTCAATTTAATGAGAGCCTAAAAGCTAAGCTTAGCTCAATTTAAGGGGAATAGAAAATGAAAAGAATATTATTACTCGGATTGGCTTTAGCTCCTGTTGCATTACTTGCAAACGAAGGTGCGGTAGAAACTGATATAGTACAAAGAACCGTTAACTTTATAATATTTGCTGGAATTTTATGGTATTTACTTGCTGATAAAATTAAAGCATTTTTTGCTGATAGAACTTTATCTATTCAAGCAGAACTTGATAAAGTACAAGATACTTTAAAAGCTTCTAAAGATAAAGTTTCAGATGCACAAAAAAAACTAGAAGAAGCAAAGAAACTTGCTGCTGATATAATTGAAGGTGCAAAAGCTGATATTGATTCAGTTAAACAAAAAGTTGCAACTGCTGTTGATTCAGATATTACTCATTTAAATAAAAATTTAGATGAAATGATGAAAGTTGAAACATCAAAGGCTAAGAAAGAAGTTGTTACTAAAGTTCTTGAAGAGCTATTAAGTTCAGAAAATATTAAATTAACTCAAGATGAGTTAGCAAATATTGTTCTTAAAAAGGTAGCATAACATGAATGATTTAGTTGCAAAAAGATACGTAAAAGCGTTAGTTGATGGTAGAAATAGTGAAACTATTATTGCTATTAGCGGTAAGCTAAATGTTATTTCTTCAGCATTTGCTGATGGAAAATTCAATTCAATAGTATCTTCTCCTGAGATTGCTGTTGCTTCAAAAGTAGATTTAATTATCTCTTTATGTGATGCAGCAAATGATGAAACTTTAAAAAATTTCATCAAAATACTTGGTGAAAAAAGAAGATTAGGATTATTACCATTTATTGCAAAAGAATTAGATTCTCAAATTGCAAAAATGAATAATAGTTATGTTGGAGTTGTTTATACTAATCAAGAGTTATCTAATGATTATGTATCTTCAATAGAAAAACAATTTAGTAAAAAATTTGATGTTAAATTATCATTATCACAAAATGTTTGTGATTACGATGGTATTAAAGTAGATATTGATGGACTTGGGGTTGAAATTTCTTTTTCTAAAGAGAGATTAAAATCACAGTTAATAGATCATATTTTAAAAGCAGTTTAGAACTTACAAAGGAGAAATTGAATGGGTGCAAAAATTCAAGCTGATGAAATCAGTTCTATTATAAAAGAAAGAATTGATAACTTTGAATTAAATGTAGATGTAAATGAAACAGGTAAAATTATCTCTTATGCAGATGGTATTGCTCAAGTTTACGGTCTAAAAAATGTTATGGCTGGGGAAATTGTTGAGTTTGAAAATGGTGAGAGAGGTCTTGCTTCTAACTTAGAAGAATCTTCAGTTGGTGTTGTTATCCTTGGAAAAGGTACAGGTCTTAGAGAAGGTACTTCTTGTAAAAGACTTGGTAAACTTTTATCTACTCCTGTTGGAGAAGGTATGGTTGGAAGAGTTGTTAATGCTCTTGGTGAACCAATTGATGGTAAAGGTGCAATTGAATCAACTGAATCAAGATTAGTTGAAGAAAAAGCTCCAGGAATTATGGCTAGAAAATCAGTTCATGAACCATTAACTACTGGTATTAAAGCTATTGATGCGCTTGTTCCAATTGGAAGAGGTCAAAGAGAGCTTATTATTGGTGATAGACAAACTGGTAAAACAACAGTTGCAATTGATACAATTCTTAACCAAAAAGGTGAGAATGTAGTTTGTATTTATGTTGCTATCGGTCAAAAATCATCTTCTGTTGCTTCTGTTGTTAGAACATTAGAAGAATCAGGTGCAATGGAATATACAATTGTTGTTAACGCTTCAGCTGCTGATTCTGCTGCATTACAATTCTTAGCACCATATACAGGTGTTACTATTGGTGAATTCTTTAGAGATAATGGAAAACATGCACTTATTATTTATGATGATTTATCTAAACATGCTGTTGCATATAGAGAAATGTCATTAATTTTAAGAAGACCTCCAGGTCGAGAAGCATATCCAGGGGATGTTTTCTATCTACATTCAAGATTATTAGAAAGAGCTGCTAAAATGAGTGATGAAAGAGGTGCTGGGTCTATGACTGCATTACCTATCATTGAAACTCAAGCTGGTGACGTTGCTGCATATATTCCAACAAACGTTATTTCTATTACTGATGGTCAAATTTTCTTAGAAACTAACCTATTTAACTCAGGTATTAGACCTGCAATTAATGTTGGTTTATCGGTATCAAGAGTTGGTGGAGCTGCACAAATTAAAGCTACAAAACAAGTTGCTGGTACTTTAAAATTATCACTTGCTCAATATAGAGAACTTGAAGCGTTTGCTCAATTTGCATCAGACTTAGACGAAGCTACTAGAAGAGAATTAGAACTTGGTCAAAGAATGGTTGAAGTATTAAAACAAGGTGTAAATAAGCCATTAGTTATTGAAAAACAAATTGTTATTATTTATGCTGGTACTAAAGGATACTTAAATAGTATTGCTGTTAGTGACGTTGTTAGATTTGAAGCTGAGTTACATGCTTTCTTTGAACAAAAATATTCAAATATTTTAGAAGCTATTAAATCTAAACAAAAAATTGATGATGATACAGAAGCGCAATTAAAAGCTGCATTAGAAGAGTTTAAAACTGTATTTAGTGCAAACTAAGGATTAGTTAATGGCTAACTTAAAAGAAATAAAAATAAAAATAGGTAGTGTTAAAAATACTCAGAAGACAACTAAAGCTATGAAGCTTGTTTCTTCTGCAAAACTTACTAGAACTAGACAGTTATCTGAACAAGCTAGAAGTTATGCAAGAAAAATAAATGATGTTCTTTCTGATATTGCTGCTAGAGTTAGCAAAGTTCAAGACGAAGGAAATATTAGTAGAACATTTGTACAAAATGATGCTCCAAAAACAGTTGATATTGTTTTTGTAACTGCTGATAAAGGACTTTGCGGTGGTTTTAATATGGCAACAATTAAAGCAGTTAGTAGATTAATTGCAGAACTTGAAGCTAAAGGTTCAAAAGTTAGATTAAGAGCTGCTGGAAGAAAAGGAGTAGATTACTTCTCTTTCCAAGGTGTTTCTTTAGAACAAAAAATTTCTGACTTATCTTCTGCTCCTGATTATGATAGAGCAGCTGATTTTATTGATAGTGTTGTAGAAGACTTTAAAAATGAAGTTACTGATAAAGTAGTTTTAGTTTATAATGGATTCTTAAATATGCTATCTCAAGAAATTAGAATTAGAGAATTATTGCCAATTAGCTTAGAAAAAGTTGAAATTAGTGATACTGCTTCTATGTTAAATATTGAGCCAGAAGATGATGAAGATGAAGTGTTAAATGAATTAACTGAAAAATATATTGATTTCAATATGTATTATGCTTTAATTGACTCTTTAGCTGCTGAGCATTCTGCAAGAATGCAAGCAATGGAAGCTGCAACTAAAAATGCAAAAGAAAAAGTTAATAGTTTAACAGTTGAATATAATAAAGCTAGACAAGCTGCAATTACAACAGAGCTGATAGAAATTATCAGTGGTGTTGAAGCATTAAAATAATTTAAAGGAGCTGCCCGCATGAAAGGTAAAATTCTTCAGGTAATGGGTCCGGTTGTTGACGTAGAGTTCGACGGATACTTACCAGAAATTAATGAAGCTATTAATGTAGTATTAGCTGACGCTAATGCTGATAGATTAGTACTAGAAGTTGCTGCACATATTGGTGATAGTAGAGTTAGAACTATTGCAATGGATATGACAGAAGGTTTAACTAGAGGTCAAGAATGTATTGCTACAGGTGGACCAATTAAAGTTCCAGTTGGAGAAGCTGTTCTTGGAAGAATCTTCAACGTTATTGGTGAGCCAGTTGATGAAGGTGATGCAATTCCTGCTGATGTTGAAAGATGGTCTATTCATAGATCTGCTCCTTCTTTTGAAGAGCAATCAACAAAAACTGAGATGTTCGAAACAGGTATCAAAGTTGTTGACCTTTTAGCACCATATTCAAAAGGTGGAAAAGTTGGACTATTTGGTGGAGCTGGTGTTGGTAAAACAGTTATCATCATGGAATTAATCCATAACGTTGCATTTAAACATTCGGGATACTCAGTATTCGCAGGTGTTGGTGAAAGAACAAGAGAAGGTAATGACCTTTACCACGAAATGAAAGACTCAAACGTACTTGATAAAGTTGCACTGTGCTATGGTCAAATGAGTGAACCACCAGGTGCTAGAAATAGAATTGCATTAACTGGTCTTACAATGGCTGAATACTTTAGAGATGAAAAAGGTCTTGACGTATTAATGTTCGTTGATAATATCTTTAGATTTGCACAATCAGGTTCTGAGATGTCAGCATTATTAGGAAGAATTCCTTCAGCTGTTGGATACCAACCTACACTTGCATCAGAAATGGGAAAATTACAAGAAAGAATTACTTCTACTTCTAAAGGTTCTATTACTTCTGTTCAAGCAGTTTACGTACCAGCGGATGACTTAACAGATCCAGCTCCAGCTTCTGTTTTTGCTCACTTAGATGCAACTACAGTTCTTAACAGAAAAATTGCTGAAAAAGGTATCTACCCAGCGGTTGATCCACTAGATTCATCTTCAAGAATCTTAAGTGCTGATATCCTTGGTCAAGAGCATTACGATGTAGCTAGAGGCGTTCAGTCTGTATTACAAAAGTATAAAGATTTACAAGATATTATTGCTATTCTTGGTATGGATGAGTTATCAGAATCTGATAAACTTGTTGTTTCAAGAGCAAGAAAAATTGAAAGATTTTTATCTCAACCATTCTTCGTTGCAGAAGTATTTACAGGAAGCCCAGGTAAATATGTTGAATTAAAAGATACTATTGCTGGATTCCAAGGAATTTTAGCAGGTAAATATGACAACATTCCTGAAATGGCATTCTATATGGTTGGTGGAATCGACGAGGTTCTTGCTAAATCTGAGAAAATGAAATAACATAAAACCATTAAGGCATAACATGGATACAATTAGATTATCAATCGTTACACCTAATGGAGAAATATTTAATGATGACGTAAAAACTGTTACTCTCCCTGGAAAAGAGGGAGAGTTCGGTGTTCTACCAGGACACTCATCATTAGTTTCTTCATTAACAGTAGGTGTAATTGTTATTGAAAAAGCAAATTCTACTGAAGCAGTTGCTATTAACTGGGGACATGTAAAAGTAGATGAAAAATCGGTTGATGTATTAGCAGATGGAGCTATTGCATTAACAGCTGGAAAAGACTCTGAAATTGCTAAAAATATTGAAGCTGCTAAAGAATTAGTTAAATCTGTAAAAGATTCTAATATTTCAGTTGCTGCAGTTGAAGCAAAAATTAACTCATTTGCATAGAAGCACATGATTACTACATTACTAAATTATTTGGCAAATAGTAGTGCTATAACTTATATAGTTTTAGCACTATTGTCAACGTACCTAATCATCACTTTTTGGATTTTCTTTTATCGAAATGCTGCTCTTACTAAACTTATTAGTAATGAAAAAAAGGCATTAGAATCATTAACTTCAAGAGAAGCTAGGTTCTCACCACTGTCGGCACTTAATAAGTGTTCAAACAATTCAAATTCTAAAGAATTGCTATATGCTTGTGAAATTAATTTAATTAAAGATGCAAGTCAAGGTGTTTCTTGGTTAGCAATCATATCTTCGACATCTCCATTTATTGGTCTTTTTGGAACAGTTGTTGGTATTCTAGAATCATTTGCAAAATTTGCTAGTCAATCAAAAGTTGCTTTTTCCGTAATTGCTCCTGCAATTTCTGAAGCATTAGTTGCAACTGCTGCTGGTATTTTAGTGGCAATATTTGCTTATACATTCCATCAAATTATTTCAAGAAAAATATATGAATTAAATATTTATCTTAAGGCTGAATCGCAAATTTTAATTGCTAAAGGGTAATATAGTGTACGATTTTAATGATAAACCAGAATTAAATATTACACCTTTAGTTGATATTATGTTAGTTTTATTAGCTATATTAATGGTTACAGCACCAGTAATAGAGTTCGAAGAACCTATACAACTTCCAGTTGGAAGTAAATCTAAACAAGTACAAGATTTTCAAAAAATAGATATTATAATTACAAAAGATAGAATTGTTACATTAAATAAAAATAAAGTAGAAATAACTAATTTCCCAGATAGCTTTTTACTATTTTCTAATGGTAAAGATCAAAATACTCCAATCCATATTAGAGCAGATAAAGATTTAAAATATGATGATATTATTTTTGTTTTAAAATCAGTTAAAGAAGCAGGTTTTCTTAAAGTATCATTAGTAACAGATGGATAGTAAATGCAAAATAGATCTTCATTTATAATTTCAGGTATAATCGCGATTTCATTTTATATCATGTTATGTCTTGGAATTCTTTTTTATATCATGAGCCCTGAGCCAAAGATGATTAGTATTAAGCCAACAGCAACAACTATTGAACTTGATATGATTGTTGAGAAAAGTGATAAAAAAATGATTCAGAAAAAAGCAGAGAAACAAATTGAAAAAGAAGAAGTACAAGAAAAAACAGCTTCTATTTCAAATGAAAAAAGACCTGATTTAAAATCTTTATTTGCAAATGTTAAAGAAACAGCAAAAGAAGTTGCAAAAGAAGAAGTTAATAATGTTGAGAAATCAGCAGATCCTAAAAGATTTAAATCTAAATTTGAAAAAGAAAAAAAATCATCTAATATCAAGATTGATAAATTGTTAGATGATGAAAAAACAACAACGAATGCTAAGAGTGCTAATGCAGCAAAAGGTGTTGAAAATGATGAATATTTCTCTAAAGTTAATGATTTATTATCAGTTTGGGTACCCGTTGGGTCTGGACTTAAGGCTGTTGTTTTAGTTATGATTGATTTAGATGGTAAGTTTGATTATCGTTTTGTAAATAAATCAGGTGATGAAGCATTTGATGCATCTTTAGAGGCATTTTTGGATGAACAAAGAAATATACCTTATCCAAAACCTACAAAAGATAAAGCAATTAGAATTAATGTTGATTTCAAATCGGAAGGATAAAAATTATGTTTAAAATATTTTTGTTAATATCAATGATATTAAGTTCAGTTTTTGCAGAAGTTGATGCAAATTTAGAAATTGTTAAAAAAGCAAATTCAATACCGAAAATTTTAGTTTCTGTTTCAAGTAATGCAACAGAAATTGAAACTTTGAGTAAAATAAGAAAAAGTTTGATTGATGATTTAGGAGTAACAGGTCACTTTGAAATAGCTACTGTTACTAGTCAAGCACCATATGAGGATTTACCTGATATTATTGGTTTATCTAATCAAGGTGTTAGTTTATTTTTAAATTTATCAGCTAGAAAAGAAGCATCAGGTGAATATACATTGATGACTAAATTATATGATATTAATGCAAGAGCTTTAATTCTAGAAAAAAACTTTACTACATCACAAGAAGATAGATATGTTTTCTTAGCACATAAAGCTACAATGTCAATAAATGCATTTTTCAAAGCACCTAGTGTAGATTGGATGGATAAATTTGTTGTTTTCTCTGTATATAAAGGTACTGGAAAAGCAGATATATTAATTGGCGATTATACTTTAACTTACAAGAAAACAGTTGTTACAGGTGGTTTAAATATTTTCCCTAAATGGGCAGATAAAGATCAAAAAACTATTTACTATACATCATATAATTACAAAAATCCTACTTTAGTTAAATTGAACATTTATACTAGAAGTAAAGATATTATGATGGAATCAGATGGTATGATAGCTTGTTCTGATGTAAATGATGATGGAACTAAATTGTTAGTTACAGCATCACCAGCTAATCAACCAGATGTATTTTTAGTTGATGCTAGAACTAAAGCTAAAAAGCAAATAACTAAATTTAGTGGAATTGATGTTGGTGCTCAATTCATTGAAGACGATTCAAGAATTGTTTTTGTTTCGGATAGACTTGGTAACCCAAATATTTTTGCTCAAGGTATAAATTCTACTGCTGTTGAAAGATTAGTTTACCATAGTAATAATAACTCATCTGCAACTGCTTATAAAAACAATATCGTATATAGTAGTAAAGATTCAAGTAATGAGTTAGGTGATAAAAGTTTTAATCTTTATTTAATATCTACTAAAACAGATAATTTAACTAGATTAACATCAAGTGGAATTAATCAATTCCCTAAATTCTCTAATGATGGACAAACTTTATTGTTCATAAAATCATTAGCTGGAGTTAGTTCTGTTGGTATAATTAGACTAGATTACAGTAAATCATTCCTTTTTCCTCTAAATGGAGGAAGACTTCAATCTATAGATTGGTAAAAATATGCTAAATCAAATGTATTTTATACATTTGGTTTAGATTTTTTTATTTTTTTTATAAATTTCTTTTTTAAATCTTTTTTTTAAATCTCGCTATTTCAAAATTACCCTATGATATAGGCTTTTGAAGTCTTTTTGTAACTAAAAAAATATCTTAATATTTTCTTCTTAAACTTTAAGTTTATTTGATTTATACTTCTATTACTGAATGAAAATTAATATTTATTTAGATAAAATAAATAAATGTGTCGAAATATGAAAACATAAACTATAATTAAGGTTCAGTTCAGTATTATTCCACAAATTTTACTTCAAGGAAAAAAATTATGAAAAAATTAGGTCTTTACTCTGTTTTAGTTGCAGCTTTATTATTTGCTACAGGTTGTAGTGAGAAAAATGCTGATATGAATGTTGAAAATGTTGCACAACCAGAAGTAGCTAATACTATTCCTGACACTAACATTGCTGATGGTAGCTTCTCTGCTTTAGAAAAAACTGCTGATGGTGCTTACTTCATGATCAATGGTCAAAAAGTATTTATTGCTAACATCTATTTTGGTTTTGATAAATATGACTTAGCTGGTGAAAATAAAAATAACGCAGTTTCTAATGCTTCTAAATTAGCTGCATTAAAATCTGATACTACAGTTAAAGTTTCTGGTAACACAGACGAATGGGGAACTGATGAGTATAACTACGCATTAGGATTAAAAAGAGCTAACTCTGTTAAAGATGTATTAGTTGCTAATGGTGTTGTTGCAAACGTTTCTTTAGTTTCATTAGGTGAAAGTTCTCCAGTATGTACTGAGAAAACTAAAGATTGTTGGGCAAAAAACAGAAGAGTTGAACACGATTTAAGTAAATAATTTAAATGAATAAGTATCTTCTATCTCTATTAGTAGTATCTTCAATAGCCGGAGCCCAAGAGGTTTCGGTATTTGATGCTGGAAATTTAAATGCAAATAGTCCTTATGGATTAAATTCTTCGGAAAAGCATATTTTAAAGAACCAAACAAATATTAATTCTTTATCTTCAAAAGTTGGAGATATGAATTCTTTAATTGAAGCTATTAATAGAAGATTAGAAGGCTTAGAATCTACATATGAAGGTGATTCTGTTAAGTTAAATTCAACAGTGTTGAAGATTAATGAATTATCACAGAAGATGGGCCAATCTTCAGATTTAGCTTCTAACAGCGATGCCGCTGAAATAAAAAATGTTTCTCAACAACTTCTAAATATGAAAAGTGACTCTGAAAAAGAGATGAAAGAAAGTATTAATACTTTAAAAGCTGCACTTGCAAAAATTTCAACTCTAGTAAATAAAATAAATTCAGATTATGTTTCTTCTTCTGAATTAGAAAAAAATATGCAACAATTCATAACAAGAGAGGAATTTGAGGCCTTAAAAAAGACTCTAGGAGTAAAAACCACTCAAGTAACTCCAACAAAAACTAACCAAGCAAAATCAGCAGCAGTGGAAACTAAAGTAGCAGCTGATGAAGTAATAAAAGAAAATCTAACTGCTGAAGATAAAGTAAAACTTTTAAACGATGCAAAAAGTGATTTTGATGCTAAAAATTATAATAGCGCAATTCCTAAATATGAAAAACTAGTAGAAGTAAATTATAAGCCAGCTGAAGGTAATTTTTACCTTGGTGAAATGTGGTATATAAGAAAGAAATATGATCTTGCAATAAGTCATTTTAAAAAATCTGCTGTACTTTATGATAAAGCAGCTTATATGCCTACATTATTATTGCATAGTGCTATTTCATTTGAAAACACTAAAGATAAAGATAATGCTAAGAATTTTTATAGTACATTAATAGATCTTTATCCAAGTTCAAATGAAGCGACGATAGCGAAAAAAAATTTAACTAAATTATAATAATAATTAATAAGGAAAATATATGTCAAAAGTAATTGGTATAGAATACACATTAAAAGATGCAAAAACTGGTGAACAATTAGATACAAACGTTGGTCAAGCACCATTAGAATTCATTTCAGGAAAAGGTCAAATTATTCCAGGACTTGAGTCAAAATTAGTTGAAATGTCAGCAAATGAAGAAGCAGATGTTTTAGTACAACCTGTTGATGCTTACGGTGAATATAATGACGAAGCTGTTCAAGTTTTACCAAAAGAGCAATTTGCTGGTATTGAATTAACTGAAGGTATGTCTTTATATGGAACTGGTGAACAAGGTGAAACTGTACAAGTTGTAGTTAAATCTTTCTCTGATTCTGATGTAACAATTGATTACAATCATCCAATGGCTGGAAGAACTTTAATGTTCTCAGTTTCTGTATTATCTTTAAGAGATGCAACTGAAGAAGAAGTTCAAACTGGTGTTGTTGGTGGAATGGCTGCTATGGGTGGTGGTTGTTGTGGTGGTGGCGGTGGTCACGATCATGGACACGACCATGGTGGAGGTTCTTGTGGAACTGAACAACCTAAACAATCTCATGGTGGATGTGGTTGTCATTAATTCGCAGTTTGCGAACCACTTTGATTAAATTTAAAATTTAATCTAGACAAGATTTATCCAAAAAGCCCAAGAGTTCAATGCTCTTGGGCTTTTTTATTTTAAAGACTAAAAAAAAAGAGTATAATTATTCTCAAAAATTTAGAAATATAAAATTTATAATAAGGTGAAAACATATGAAAAAAGTTGCTTTTATTTTTCCAGGTCAAGGAAGTCAAACTATTGGAATGGGAAAAGATTTTTTTGAAAATAGTGAAATTGCAAAAGAAATGATTTCAAAAGCTAGTAAAAGATTAGATATTGATTTTGAAAAACTTTTATTTGAAGAAAATGAAAATTTAGGAAAAACTGAATTTACTCAACCTGCTATTTTGCTTGTAAGTTCAATTGCTAATGCTATTTTCAAAGAAAATTGTAATATTGTTCCAGAATTTGTTTTAGGACATTCATTAGGAGAATTTTCAGCTTTAGTTGCAGCTGGTGCAATTGATTATCTAGATGCAATTGAATTAGTTCATAGAAGAGGTTTATTTATGACTGAGGCTTGTTCTGGTGGTGGAGCAGGTATGATGGCATTAGTTGGAATTGATGATGATGCTGTTGAAAAAATTTGTGAAGAGCAAAGAGAGCTTGGAAAACAAGTTTGGCCTGCTAATTATAATATGGATGGTCAATTAGTTCTTGCTGGCCTTAAAGCTGATTTAGAATCTTTAGTTGATACATTTAAAGATGCAGGTGCAAAAAGAGCTATTGTTTTAGATATGTCTGTTGCTTCTCATTGTGAATTATTAACAAGTGCAGTTGAAAATTTAAAACCTTATTTAGAAGAGTATTTAAAAGATGAATTTATGCCAGTTATTTCAAATGTTAGTACTGAAGCTTATACAACTAAAGATGAAGCAATAGAGTTATTATCAGCTCAACTTACAAGTCCTGTTAAATACAAACAATCAATTATTGCTCATGAATCAAAAGTTGATTTATTTATTGAGTTTGGAAATGGAATTGTTTTAAAAGGTTTAAATAGAAAAATTACAAAAGTTCCTACATTAAATGTTTCTGATATTAAATCTTTAGAAAGTGTTATTGGTGAATTAAATGACTAAATTAGCAATTATGGGAGCTATGGAAGAAGAAATTGAACCTCTTTTAGCATACTTTGATAAAGTAAATGTTGTTGAATATGCAAATAATAAATATTATGAAGTAAGTTACAATGGTTTAGATATTGTTATTGCTTATTCAAAAATAGGAAAAGTATTTGCTTCTTTAACTGCATCAACAATGATTGAGAAATTTGCTTGTGACACTTTGTTATTCTCAGGTGTTGCAGGTGGAATTAATCCTAAATTAAAAATTGGTGATTTAATTATCGCTGATAAATTATGTCAACATGATTTAGATATTACGGCTTTTGGTCATCCCCATGGATATGTTCCTGGTGGAAAAGTTTTTGTTGAAACTTCAAAAGAATTAAGAGAAGTAGCTATAAAAGTTGCAAATGAAAATAATTTGAAAGTTATTGAGGGAACAATTGCCACAGGTGATCAGTTTGTTCACTCAAATGAAAGAAAAGAATTTATTGAAAAGACTTTTGATGCTGATGCCTTAGAAATGGAAGGTGCAAGTGTTGCTGTTGTTTGTGATGCATTAAATGTACCATTTTTTATTTTAAGAGCTATTTCTGATACTGCTGATATGGATGCTGGGTTTGATTTTGATGAGTTTCTAAAATCTAGTGCAAAAAATTCTGCTGATTATTTAATTAAAATACTAAAAGAATTAAAAAAATAATCACATCTTATACTTTTTAAAAAAACTGAGACTATTTTAGTTTCAGTTTTTTTATTTTCTAACATTAACCATATTTTCCATTACCAAAGACACTTTTAACACTCTTCTAAATGATAAAGTTTTCTTATATATAAACAAGGAGAATAAATGTTCGCAGAAATCAATACTTTTCTGAATGATCTTATATGGGGTAATATATTAATATATTTATTACCAGCATTAGGGATATTTTTTACTATCAGTTCTAGATTTGTACAATTTAGATACTTTTTTAAAATGTTTGGTATTTTAAGAGATACAGTACATGACAAAGATGGTCATATTAGTTCATTTCAAGCTTTAATGCTAAGTGTTGCTGGTCGAGTTGGTGGTGGTAATATTGCAGGTGTCGCAGTTGCAATTACACTTGGTGGAGCAGGTGCTGTTTTTTGGATGTGGGTTATTGCACTTGTTGGTATGGCTACTAGTTTCTTTGAGTGTTCTTTAGCTCAATTATACAAAGAAAAAGATGGTAATGATTCATGTGTTTATAGAGGTGGTCCAGCTTATTATGCTACTAAAGGATTAGGTCAAAGATGGTTAGGTGTAATTATTTCTATTTTATTAATTATTACATTTGGATTTGCATTTAACGCAACTCAATCTTTTATTATTTCTACTTCATTTGAAGCTTCATTTAATCTTCCAACATGGATCGGTGGTCTTATTGTTACTGCTGTTTTTGGTGTTACTATTTTTGGTGGAGTAAAAAGAATTGCTAGAATGTCTGAAGTTATTGTTCCTATTATGGCTTTAGGATATTTATTAATTGCACTTGTTGTAATTGTTTTAAACATTAATGAAATTCCTGCGTTAATTTCAATGATTGTAACTGAAGCATTTAATCCAAGTTCTGCTATTGGTGGTGGTATTGGTGCTGTTATTTTACAAGGTGCAAAAAGAGGAATGTTTTCAAATGAAGCAGGACTTGGATCTGCTCCAAATGTTGCTGCTGTTGCATATGTTGCTCATCCTGTTCAACAAGGTATTGTTCAATCATTTTCTGTATTTATTGATACAATTATTTTATGTTCTTGTACAGCATTTATTATCCTTTTATCAGGTGTTTATACTCCAGGTGCTAATGGTGCAGATGGTATTTTATTAACTCAAAATGCATTAATTGAACATATTGGTCCAATGGGTGGTTATTTTATTACTATTGCATTATTCTTATTTGGTTTTTCTTCAATGATTTATAACTATTATTTAGCTGAAAATAGTTTAAATTTCTTTTCAAAAGGAAATGTTTTAGTATTTAATATTTTTAGAATAGTTTGTATATTACTTGTTATTTGGGGCTCATTCCAAGATTTAAGTTCAATTTTCGCATTTGCTGACTTAAGTATGGGATTATTAGCTATTATGAATATGATAGTAATTGCCTTATTATACAAACCAGTTTTACAATTAATTAAAGGATATGAAAGACAAATCAAAGAAGGGAAATCTCCTGTTCTTAGATATAACGATTATGTAGAATTTAATTTTGAAAAAGAAACTTGGAAAGAAATTGTTGATAATATTAACGATAAAAAGAAAAAAAATAGAGGATAAAAGTTAAGCTTTTATCCTTTGAAGAAGAATTTTTAAATTCTTCTTCTTTAAATTTCTTGCAAGAAACACCTAGTTTTAAGTAATATTTAGACAATATATATTTAAAATAATAATTAAAAGGTCTTATATGTTCAACAAAGAAGGAATTCCTTTTTTTGTAATTGTTATCCCTTTTCTAAGCATCTTTCTAATATCTTTTCTTTCTATTTCATATAATTTAAAACTTTCTACTAATAGTTTTGAATCATATATAAAAGAGTATAAAGAGTTATATCTTCAAACTAATGAAGAAAATAATAAATTAGATTTATTTATTAAAAATAAAATAGATAAAAATAAAATCATGAATAAAGAATATAGTAATTTTATGTTAGCGGTTACTTCAGTGGTTACTCTTTTTATGGCATTTTTTTCATATATAATGATTCTAATTACAAAAGATGTTGTGAAAAAATATAAAATTGAAGTACAAGAAAGAGAAGAAGAATTACACTCTTTAAATGAAAACTTATCGATGAAAGTTCAAATTGGTATTGAAGAGGGAAAACAAAAAGATAAAAAAATATTAGAACAAGCTAAATTAGCAAGAATTGGTTCTATGATTTCTATGATTGCTCACCAATGGAGACAACCACTTACAGAATTATCTGGAATTTTAATGGAACTTGAAACTGCAACTAGATTTAAAAAAGCTGATGAAAAACATATCTTAGGTGCAATTGAACGAAGTGATAAGATGATTCAATTTATGTCAGATACTATTGATGATTTTAGAAACTTTTATAAACCTGATAAAGTTAAAGAAGAGTTCTTAGTTTCAAATTCTTGTAAAAATGCAATCAATATTATTAATGCTTCATTAAAAAATTTTGACATAAAATTAAATATAAATATAGAAAATGATAAAAAAATCTATGGATATCCAACAGAGTTTTCTCAAGTTATTTTAAATATATTAAGTAATGCAGCAGATATATTAGTGGAAAGAAGTATAAAAAATCCACAAATTGATTTGAATATTGATACAAAAGGAATATTATCTATTATTACAATAAAAGATAATGCAGGTGGTATTGCACAAAAAAATCAAGAATTAATTTTCGACCCATATTTCAGTACAAAAGATTCATCAAAGGGAACAGGTTTAGGGCTTTATATTTCAAAACTTATTGTTGAGAGAAATATGGGAGGAGAACTTAGTGTTTACAATGATGATAAGGGTGCTGTATTTAAAATAGTAGTAGCAGGATAAAAAATGAATGAAGAATTATTAAAAGAATTAAAAGATATTTCCATATTATGTGTAGAGGATGAAGATGGAATTAGAGATACAATTGTTAGTACTTTAAAATATTATTTTAATGAAGTTTATGAAGCATGTGACGGAAATGAAGGTTATGAGCTTTATGAATATTATAAACCTAAAATTATATTAACAGATATACAAATGAAAGATTGTAATGGTCTTGAACTTGTAAAAAAGATCAGAAAAACAGATAATGAAACTATGATTATTATGTTAACAGCTTATTCAAATGAAGAGTATTTAATAGAATTAATAAATCTAAATATTAATCATTTTATTTTAAAACCTTTAAATCTAAAAAAACTCAATGTTGCATTAGAAAAATATTTAATAAAAGCAGTTGAACCTATTTTATTAGTTGATGATTTAATTTTAGATTCACATAAAAGAGAACTTATTTATAAAGGTGTAGAAATTATTCATTTAAGAAAAAGAGAAAAGGATTTTTTACATCTATTATATGAAAAAAAAGGCTCAATTTTAAAATATGAAGAAATAGAGTTTGAGCTTTGGAGTGATAAAGAGATGACAAGTCATGCTTTAAAATCATTTATTAAAGAACTTAGAAATAAAATTCCAATTAATATAATCAAAAATGTACCTCAAGAAGGGTATACTTTGAGTAAATAGAAATATACACACTTTTTACATACTTCTATTTTATACTATATAGAAATTATTAATTAAAAGGGTTTTTATGGAAAAATTATTAAGAATTGAAAAAGACTTTTTAGGTGAAAAAGAGATTGAGTCAGATAAATATTATGGAATTCAAACATTAAGAGCAAAAGAAAATTTTAATATTACTAAAACAGATATATCTTTGTTCCCAAATTTTATTAAATCACTTGCAAAAGTTAAAAAAGCTTGTGCTTTAACTAACTATGAATTAGGTGATTTAAGTGACATGCAAAAGGATGCAATAGTACAAGCTTGTAATGAAATAATAGATGGAAAATTTCATAATCAATTTATTGTAGATCCTATTCAAGGTGGAGCTGGAACTTCAACAAATATGAATGCAAATGAAGTTATTGCAAATAGGGCTTTAGAAATTTTAGGGAAGCCAAAAAGCTCATATGATATTATTCATCCAAATAATCATATTAATATGAGTCAATCTACAAATGACGTTTACCCAACTGCTATTAAATTAACTTTACATGAGTTAATCTACAAATTAAAAGATTCATTAAGATTTTTAAGAGATTGTTTTGAAGAAAAAGCAATTGAATTTAAAGATGTATTAAAAATGGGAAGAACACAGCTTCAAGATGCTGTTCCTATGACACTAGGACAAGAGTTTAAAACATTTGCAGTTATGATTGATCATGATATTTTCAAATTAAGAGAAGTTCAAACTCAATTAAAAGAAGTAAATTTAGGTGCAACTGCAATTGGAACTGGAATTAATACAAAAGCTGCATATCAAAGAAAAGTAATTAGCAATTTAAGAGAAGTTACAGGTGTTGATTATATTAGTGCAGGCGATTTAATCGAAGCTACTCAAGATACAGG
>CBFHMY010000030.1:0-11367 GCA_965657055.1 uncultured Aliarcobacter sp.
AAGTGTTTTATCCCTATCAAAAAGACCTCTACCTGAAAAATGTTGACTAGGAGTACAAACAAATTCCATATTATCAATTTTTTTACTATCCCACCAATTAAGCTCTACAATTTTATCTTTAGGAACACCAAATTTAATAAGATGTTTTCCAACTTCAAGTGTTGTATAAAATGTTTCTATTTTATCTTTTAGTTTTTTTATACTATTTTTATCTAGATGGTCATAATGATCATGGGATATAATTACAGATTTAATAGGTGGTAACTCTTCAATACTTATTGGACTATCATGAAATCTTTTTGGTCCCATAAAAGAAAAAGGAGATGCTCTATTTGAAAAAACTGGATCAGTTAATATAAACTCATTCTCAATTTTAAACAATAAAGTTGAATGTCCAAATCTAACAACAGAATAATCTTCCAAAGATAATAAATCTTCTTTTTTTAAATACTTAACTGGTATTTCATCTTTTGTTTTAGGTTTAGAATCTTTTGATTTATATTTTATCACATGATAAAGTAATGGTAAAAGTTCTTTAATATGTACTTTATACTCTTTATGTGAATTCTTAAATTTTTTTTTCAATATATTCCTTCAATAATACTTTTATTAATGTGTACCATATAAATTAAAATCCACCATATAATGCAAGAACGATTGGAATATAAACTACTGAAACTATAGTGCTTAATAGTACAGTAAAACTTGCTTTCTCAGGTTTTGCATTTAATAAAACTGCTAAGGTTACTGTATTCCCAGCAAGTGGAACTATTGAGAAAAGGAACATAACTTTATATAAATCTTCATTTAAAAACATAAAGAAGTTTCTATCTAAATAAATAACACCTAAAATCGCAAGTGGCCAAAAGATAAACTTCATTATAAAAGTGATTGATATAAATTTCACATCTAAATCACTACCTTTTTTCAGGCCAACTAAACCCATACCAAGCATCATCATTCCTAAAATTCCATAGGCACCTTTGAACTGTGATGTATAAGAACTAACTTCTGCAGGTATTCCAACTCCTAAAAGATTAAGGATTACTCCTAAAATAAATGCATATAAAATAGGAAGTTTTAGCATCTTATTTAAAGACTCTTTTACAGTAAAGTTTCCTTTTGCAGTAACATAAAATCCAGTTGTACTTTCATACAAAAGTGAAGCTAAAACAGTAAAAATATAAATATCAGCCAAATAAGGTGGAAAAAATATAATTGCCAAAGGAATACCAAAATATCCTGTATTTCCAGTTCCTGCACTAAATGCTAATATATTTCCACTTGGGTCATTCCAACTTTTACGAAATACATATAATGTGATAAAAGCAATAGCTGAACAAAATATATAAAAAAATACTGGTAGGAAAAGTATTGACATATCTATTTTAACGCTAAGTGTTGCAGAAAATACAACGATTGGCCCTAAAATATAAATCAAAATACTAGCTATTGATTCTCTTTTAACATCTAATAATTTTGTTGAAAAATATCCCAAAATTATATTTATATATAAGGGAAATATTTTCAATAATAATAGAAAAAATAGTGACATTTGTTTATTCCTTTTTTAAAAATATTTTAAGATAATAAATCTATCCAAAAATATCTATTATTTATAGTTTTTTCTACGGGTTTCCAACCATAATTTAAAGAATGATAAAATAAAATATCATCAAAAAATTTGAATGTCATCTCTTTTTCAATTTTTTTTCCAAGTATTTGTGAAAATAAAACATATATAAACTCTTTTTCTTCTTCAATTTTATAATTACATTCTTCTAAATCAATTATTTGTTTTTCTATAAACTCTTTTACTCTTTGCATTTACTTTTTACCTTTTTTATTTATTATAGTTAACACTATTATTTCCATTGATTATAAGGATAAGTCATAAGATTTGAATTGTAATACTTAATATCACCTGTCACTTCTTTTTTTATCCAAATAGGAAGTTTTATATGTTCATTTTCATCTTTAAGTTCAACTTCTGCAATTACTAAACCTTCATTATCACCATAAAAAATATCAATTTCCCAAATATGATTATGTAAATCAATAATATATCTATCTTTATCGATAGTTGGTTTTTGACACAGTTTATCTAACATTTCATTTGCTTCAACTAAGGGAATTTCATATTCAAATTCTAATCTTGAAACTCCAACATTTGAGCCTTTTATTGTTAAATATCCCTTATCATTTTTTACTCGAACTCTTACAACTGCATCTTTATTTGTAGTAATATATCCTTGTTTTATTCTATTAGCATTTTTTAAAGTTCCAAGTTTTTCTAAATCAATTAGATATTTTCTTTCTATTTCTAAAGCCATGAATCCTCTTTGTAATTTATTAAATTTTATCAAAAAAATTAATTATATTATAAATTTTGTGCTAAAATTAATAAAAAGGAGTTAGAATGAAAACGTTAATAATGACTTTTGCACTTATAAGTTCAACAATTGCGTCGATGCTTCCATCTGAGTTTGATAGAGATATTTATACAAATGGTGAAAAGATTTTTGATAATAAATGTAGCCAATGCCATGTTAAATCAATGCCAATTCCACTTTTAATGAAGAACTTTTTAGAAGAAAACAATCAAACCCTTAAACTAAAAGCACCAACAGGAAATGAAATATCTTTTAGACTTAAACAACAAGTAGGTCATAAAGAGGATATGGAGTTTCATCTAATTCAAACAAATGATTTTTTAAAGGATTATTTATTCAATCCTAATTTATCAAAAACCATCTGTCTTGAAGGGGTAATTAAACACTTTGAAGTAATGCCATCAATGAAAGGCAAAATTACAGAAGAAGAGATAGAAGAGGTAAATCACTTCTTATACTTCTTAGAAGGCTTTAATGGAATTAATGAATATTATCACAATGAAGCGGAGTTTTAAAGTAAATAATAGCTTTAAATTATAAAAGAGCTAAAACTATAAATTGTTTTAGTTCTTTGCTTCTTAATTCAATATATTTTACTCTTTATATTTTGCTCTTTTGTGAATATTATACTCATTTAAAATATAATTATTAAAAACTTAAAATAGCTACTCTTATTACAGCTTAATTTGGTTACTATTCCGAAATTTATTTGATTATTGAATATACTCAAATAATCAAACACTTAAGGATATATATGAAATTTTTTTTATTTCTTATTTTACTATTAAATTTAGCTTTAAATGCTGATGATAAATACTTAATGAGAGTGGCTTACGGAACAGCAGATAAAAATGATTTAGGTCAAATTTTTACGGGGAACACAGATGCACCAGATAAATATTTATCTGTTGTTGCTGTTGATGGTGGTTATTTATTAAAAGAAAATTTCATGGAGCTACCTATTGATATTTATCTTAAAGGTGGACTTTCGGCTTATAATGAAAAGGTTAATGACAACGCATATGAAGCAGTGGTTTATCTAAAAGCATATTATAATCTTGATTTCAATGATAACACAGTTAGAATTGGTTTAGGTGAAGGTTTATCATATACAAGTAGAATTCTTGAAATCGAATATGATGAGGTTCATGAAGATCCTACTGATATTGCAAGTACGGCAAGATTATTAAATTACTTAGATATTACAATTGATTTTGATGTTGGAAAACTAATTAATTATGAACCAATGAAAGAGACATATTTAGGGTATCTATTAAAACATCGTTCAGGAATTGCTGGACTTATTAACAATGTTGATCATGGTGGTTCAAATTATAACTGTTTCTATGTGGAAAAGAAATTTTAAAAAATAAAGAATATTTATTATACTATTTATACTAAAATTGTATAAAAGGATAAGAAAATGATAAAAATATTTTTTATAAGTACAATAATTTTTTTAAACTTATTTGCAAATGAAGTAAAAGTAATAGATGTAAAAGCAAATTGTTCTCCTAGCAAAATATGTAGCTTTGATGTGACTTTAGAGCACAAAGATACAGGCTGGGAGCATTATGCAGATAAATGGGAAATATATACTCCTGATAGTAAACTATTAGCCACAAGAATACTATATCATCCTCACGTGAAAGAACAACCCTTTGCAAGAAACTTATCAGGTATACAAATTCCAAAAGATGTAAATAAAGTTATTGTCAAAGGTCATGATTTAGTTCATGCTTATTCTAATGATGTATTCGTTTATGAGTTTAAATAAGAAGTTAAAAACTTAACTTCTTTATTTATTTTGTTGCAAACTATTTTTATCTTGAATTTCAACTGCTGTATTATATTTATCAAATAAAATCGAAAACATATATCCCATAGAAATTAAAATTAATCCAATAATAAAGATATTTCTCATATTTTTTTCCTTTAAAGTTTATATTTTTATAATAATTCTAACTCATCTAATGATGCAGGCCAAGACTCAGTAAATATATGATTTTCTAACTCTAATCTTATTTTATCAGGAATTTTTACAGATATTTTTGTGGCAAAATTATAGTGTATAAGCACACATTTACCTGTAGTACAAAGTTTTCCATCTTGATAAACTGCATGAGCTAATTCAATAGACGAATTACCAAGTTTTGAAATACCAGTTTTTACAATAACTTCCTTACCCCAAAATACTTCTTTTAGGAAATCAAAAGAGCTATGAGCCATAATTAGATTCCACTCTTTGATATTAGCTGTTGGCATAAAGATATGAAATATTTCATCACGTGCAGCTTCAAACCATACACCATAGGTATTGTTATTAATATGCCCAAGAGCATCTGTTTCTAAGAATCTTGGTTTTATTGTTTCTGTGAACATTTAGTTTCTCCAATTAAAAAGAAGATAGTTTAACAAATTTGGTTTAGGGGGAGTTTAAAGATATATTTGAAATAAGCATATTTTTAATATTTTTATGTAAGAATACTGTATATAGATTGAGAGAGGTGGAAACACGGGATTCCATGTGCCTTGAACTTTTAGCATATTGCGGGGCGTAACCAGTTCAGGAAAGATGCGGGGAGGTTCCCTCCCGCCTCTTAGTTTGTTATAAATTCTTCTTTTTTTAATACTATCAATTTTTCGTTTTCAAGAAATTTTTTCTTTATTTGACCAGGGTTTGTGTTAAATAATGTTGTGATTTCTGTTCTTTTGTTTTTAGAAACCATTCCATAAATTAACAATTCATCATCAACTTTCGATAAACAATTATAAATTAGCTCTTTTTCATCAAAATATATCATTATTGTATTATCTATAACTATTTGAAAATTATGATTATAAATGAATTCTTTTTCTAAAGGAGAATGCTTATTCTCAATCTTTTTTGCTGTTACATCTGTAACATATACTTCTTTTGAAAATGTATTTCTAACAAAATGACTAATCTCATTACTTATTAAACCTAAGAAAATTCTATTTTTAGAACCCATGATATTAACCTAGATCTAAAAATCATCAAAATCAATTGAACCTTTTGAATAATTTACTACATTTCCTTCGAAGAAGTTTGTTCTTTGGTCATTGAAAGATGCATATCCATCAACCCATGGAATTGGATGTTTTACACCATATTCTGGTTTATATCCAACTGCATCAAGTCTTTTATCTGCTAGGTATTGAATATATTGTTCAATTATTTTATCTGTAAATCCTAGGATTTGTCCTTGAGTGATATATGATCCCCATGAAGCTTCTAAAGCAACTGCTTTTCTAAACATTCCTCTTACAGTTTCTTCTAGTTCTGCTGTGAATAGTTCTGGTCTTTCTTTTCTTACACTATTAATCATATTTTGGAAAAGTAAAAGGTGTGTTACTTCATCTCTTTGAATGAATCTAATCATTTGTGAGCTTCCTAACATTTTTCCTGATTTTCCAAGGGCATACATAGCTGCAAATCCTGCATAAAAATATAAACCTTCTAAGATTTGGTTGGCAAAAAGTGCTAATACAATTTTAGTATCAGTGATTTCACCATTATCACCAGCTGTTAAGTTTTTATAAACTTCAGCAATATAGTTATTTTTCTCTCTAAGTTTTACATCATTTTTCCACATATTGTAAATTTGATCTGTATTATCTGAGATTGACTCAACCATAACCGCATAAGATTTACTATGATTTGCCTCTTCATAAGATTGTCTTGATAAACATGCATTTATTTCAGGAGCTGTAATATATGGATTTATATTGTCCATTAGATTATTTGTTTGTAATGAATCCATAAAAATAAGTTGTGATAAAACTAAGTCATACATTCTTTTTTCTGCAGGTGTCAAAAATTTATAATCTTTAGCATCTCCTGTCATTTGAACTTCTTTTGGAAACCATGTATTAGCTTCCATTGTATCCCATAAATTAAGTGCCCACTGATATTTCATTTTAGTAAAATTAATCATTCCATCACTATTTCCACCAAAAATTCTTCTATCATTTAAACTCTCTTTAGAGTCTGGGTTATATATGGTTTTTCTTTCCATTTGGAAGTCCTTTGCTTTTTTCTAAAATTTTATTGTATATTTGTAATTGTTTGTATCTAAAGAATGTAAGGTTATCTTATTGACAACCACTACACTCTAAGCTTCTATCTTCTACATCATTTTTTGCTTCAGGAGATTGGCTTCTTAAATAATAAGTTGATTTAAGTCCTAATTTCCAAGCTAATGTATAAATTTCATGTAAGTATTTTCCACTTGCTTTATCTAAGCTCATGAAAATATTTGTAGATTGACCTTGGTCTATCCATTTTTGTCTAATTGCAGCTGCTCTAATAACTTTTAATTGATCAATTTCAAAAGCAGGTGTATAGTAATTCCAAGTTTCAGGGCTTAATTTTGGTACAACAACTGGAATTAATCCAGATAAGTTTTCTTCAAACCATTTTCTTTTATAAACAGGCTCAATAGCTTGAGTAGTTCCTACTAAAATAGAAATAGATGAAGTTGGAGCAACAGCCATTAGGTAACCATTTCTCATACCATCTTTTTTTACTTTTGCTCTTAGCTCATCCCAGTTATAAGAAGCATCAAATAAATCCTTCTCTATTAGTGCATTTACAGCTTGAGGAGCATGATCATGAGGCATAATACCTTTTGACCAATTAGAACCTTCAAAAGTAGCATAAACACCTTTTTCAAGGGCTAAATCAGAACTTGATTTAATTGCATTATATGAAATTGCTTCCATAACTTCATCAATTTTTTTGAAATGATCATTTTCACCCCATACAAGTTTGTATTCAGCTACCATTTCAGCTTCACCCATAACACCAAGACCTATACTTCTTGATTTTAGGTTAGTAGCTTTTACTTTTCTTAATGGATAAAAGTTTAAATCAATTACATTATCAAGCATTCTAACAGCTATTGGAACAACTCTTTCAATATCTTCTTTAGTGTTGATTCTTGATAAGTTTACTGATGCCAAGTTACAAACAGCAGTATCTCCATCAATTTTTTCTTTTTCAACAATAAATACTCTTTTACCATTTAAACTATCAAGTGCAGATACTTTGTTCGCTTTTTTAGTAATTCCACCATCAACAATAATTAAATCTTCTTCTTCATAAGTTTCTACTGTTCCATCTACAAATTCTAGTCTGATTTTATAGTGATTTGGATTTGTATTTTGGAAAATTTCTGTACAAAGATTTGAGCTTCTAATATGACCAACATGTGGATTTGGATTTGCTCTATTTGCTGTATCTTTGAAACATAAGAAAGGACTTCCTGATTCAAAATATGAAGTTAAAACTTTTTTCCATAAATCTTTTGCTTTCATTCTATCTTTTGTAATAGAATCATCATTTTCATAGGCTTCATATTTAGCTTTAAACTCATCACCATAACACTCAGATAAATCTTTTACTTCATATGGATCAAATAAAGTCCAATGTGCATCTTCTAAAACTCTTTCCATAAATAAATCTGTAATCCAAAGTGCTGGGAATAAATCGTGAGCTCTTCTTCTTTCTTCACCTGAGTTTTTCTTCAAGTCAATAAAGTCTACAATATCCATATGCCAAGGCTCTAAATAAACTGCAATAGCACCTTTTCTAGTTCCAAGTTGATCAACTGCAAGTGCAATATCATTTGTGATTTTTAAAAATGGAACAGTACCACCAGCAGCACTTTTATGGTCATCAATAACACCACCTAAAGCTCTGATTTGATTCCAATCCCAACCGATTCCTCCACCAAACTTAGATAATAATGCCATTTCTTTATAACCATCAAAAATTCCCTCGATATTATCAGGAGAACTTCCAATATAACATGAAGATAATTGATGTCTATTAGTTCTAGCATTTGACAGTGTTGGAGTTGCAAGCATTACTTCAAATTTAGAAACTACATCATAGAACTCTTTTGCTCTTTGTTGTTTATTTTCTTCATCTTGAGCTAGAAACATTGCAATTGCCATAAACATATGTTGTGGCAACTCTATTGGTAGACCTTTATTGTTTTTAATTAAATATCTATCGTATAAAGTTTTAATTCCTAAATAATTGAAAAGAAAATCTCTTTCTGGTTTTAAATAAGAGTTTAAATCATCTAAATCATAACCAACACCTAGATTTGGAATTAATCTTCCTGCATCTTTTCCATATTTTAAATAGTCTTTTAAATGACAATAAGGCTCACCTTTGATTCCATGAGTTGATTTACCAACTCTGTGATATAGATCAAAAATAAAAAGACGAGCTGCAACAAATGTCCAATTTGGAACATCTATATCAATTTTTTCTACAGCTGTTTTTATTAATGCATCTTGAATATCAGATGAACTCATTCCATCAATAAATTTAATTTGTGCATCTAATTCTAATTCACTTTGAGATACACCATCTAAATCAGCTGTTGCATCAATAGTCATTTTCTGGATTTTAGTAATATCTAAAACCTCTTTACGACCATTTCTTTTTTTTATCATAATTCCCATTTTTTAGCCTTACAATTTATATTTTATATTATTTATTAAATACTCTATTGAAAATTTTATCCACATTTTTTGTATAGTATTCAAAGTTGAAACACTCTCTTATCTGTGCTTCACTTAAAGATTGTCTTAATTCATCATCCGCTAATAAATATTGAAGATATAAAGATTCACCTTTTTCATTTGTACTTGGTTTTCCTTGTTGTATCTCTTCCCAAACTTTCATAGCATTTCTTTGAACGATTCTATATGCATCTTCTCTTGAAACACCTGCAATTGGAAGCTCTAGTAATACTCTTTGAGAAAATACTAGTCCACCTGTTAAGTTAAGATTTTTCATCATATTTTCAGGCATTACAGTTAAGTTAGCAATTACACTGTTCATTCTGTGTAGCATAAAATCACTTGTTATAAATGCATCTGGTAACCAGAATCTTTCTGTTGAAGAGTGAGAAATATCTCTTTCATGCCAAAGTGCAACATTTTCCATAGCGGGAATTGCATATGCTCTAATCATTCTTGCAAGTCCTGTAATGTTTTCTGTTAAAATTGGATTTCTTTTATGTGGCATTGCAGAAGATCCTTTTTGACCTTTTGCAAAATACTCTTCACACTCATAAACTTCTGTTCTTTGTAAATGTCTTACTTGTACAGCAAATTTTTCTATAGAAGATGCTAAAAGTGCTAACGCAGTTGCAAGTCTAGCGTATCTGTCTCTATGAATTACTTGGTTTGAACAAGGCTCTGGTTTTAATCCTAATTCAGCCATTGCATACTCTTCAAGTTCAAGAGGTGCGTGAGCAAAGTTACCCATAGCTCCTGAAATTTGACCAACAGCAATTACTTCCATAGTTTCTTCAAGATTTTTTAAATGTCTTGCGACTTCATCGTACCAAACAGCTAAAGTTAATCCAAAAGTAATAGGCTCACCATGAATACCATGAGATCTTCCTACCATCAAAGTAAATTTATGTTCTTGTGCTCTTTTTTCAATAGATTCCATTAACATTTTTACATCGTCAATAATAATCTTTAAAGAATCTCTCATTTGAATTGCAACACCCGTATCAACAGCGTCTGATGATGTCATTCCATAGTGGAACCATCTTGATTCTGCACCCAATGATTCAGATACACTTGTGTTAAATGCGATTAAATCATGTTTTGTAATAGCTTCAATTTCTTCAATTCTTTCTACTGAGAATTTAGCGTTTTTTACTATTTTTTCACAATCTTCATCGGGAATTAGTCCCAATTTATTCCAAGCTTTTACAGCTGCTTTTTCAACTTCAAGCCAGGCTGCGTATCTTGCTTCTTGAGTCCACTTTGAACTCATCTCTTCTCTTGCATATCTTTCAACCATATTAAAGTCCCTTGTTTTCGTTTTTATAAAGTATTTTTAATTATTTTAGTATGATATTGTATCTAAAAAGACAAAATATAAAATAAAAAATCTATATAAAAACAATAGATTTTCAAAAAAAGAACAGGAAGAAAATTTGCCATTTATACTAAAAAAATACCAAGCAATTAAAGATAAGAAATTAAGCCTTTTTTTACTTCAAAACTTAAAAATAGATCATAAGTTAGCCCAAAGAATCGCATCTAAAGGAAGAATATTTGATGAAGAAATGAATCCTATAGCGCCAAATGATACTATACCAACAGATTATATTTATATGGCAGTTTTTGAAGGTATTTCAAGGGGATTAAAACCTCTAATAGAGTTCAAAGATTTCGCTATTTTTGATAAACCCACCCACCTAATGGTTCATCCAATTTCTAAAAGTACTCCTTATTCTTTACTTGATGAAATTAGATTTCATTTTGGAGAAGATGCAAATTTAATTCATAGAATTGATGCTGAAACTTCAGGACTTATTATTGTTGGTAAAAATAAAAAAAGTGAAATAGAATTAAAAGAGATGTTCCAAGATAAAAAATATCATAAATCATATCTAGCTATCGTAGAAGGGCAAATAAAAGAAGAATTACGAATAGACAAGGGTTTAGATAGGGAAGGGCTAGCCATTGGTGTTAGAATGAAAATTTGTGATGAAGGAAAAGAATCAGTTACAGTTATAAAACCCATTTCTTACAATAAAGAAAAAGATTTAACTTTAATTGAGGCCTTACCTCTAACAGGGCGACAACACCAAATTAGAGTTCATCTTTACTCAGAAGGTCACAGAATTTTAGGTGATCCAATTTATGGTATTGATGATGTAAATGCTGAAAACTATCTAAATAAAACATTGCATGAAGAAGATAGATTTCATGTGACAAAATCCCATAGATTGTGGCTTCATGCAAATTATTTAGAGTTTACATATAAGGACGTGACTTATAAAATATACTCTAAAAATTTAGATATTTTTAACGAATTTTATAATTAGTTAAATTTTTACCTTTCGTATCAATAATATGCACAGCACAAGCTAAACAAGGATCAAAAGAGTGCAAAACCTTTAAAACC
>CBFHMY010000030.1:11464-16612 GCA_965657055.1 uncultured Aliarcobacter sp.
ATAAATTTTTACCTTTCGTATCAATAATATGCACAGCACAAGCTAAACAAGGATCAAAAGAGTGCAAAACCTTTAAAACCTCAAGAGGTTTTGAAGTATCACTTATTTTTATTCCAATTAATGCTTCTTCATAAGCACCTCTTAAACCATCAAAATTTTTAGGAGTTGCATTCCATGTTGTTGGAGCTATTACTTGATAATTTTTAATCTTTTCATTTTCTATGTTTAAACTATGTAATAAAACCCCTCGTGGAACTTCTAGAAAACTACTACCTTTAGAATCTTTTTTCATATCATTAAAATTATAATTTGTAAAAGTACTTGTATCATCATATTTTATATTTTGAATCAAATTAGACATAAGTTTAAAAATATATTCACAAACATATTGACTCTCTATTGCTCTACAAATATTTCTTCCTATGGTACAATTTAAATCTTCAAGATTTAAAGAAGTATCATTTAAAAACTCATCTACAAAACTATTTATTGCCGTATCATTTTTTAAATAACTGATAATTATTCTTGCTATTGGTCCTGTTTCCATGGTTTTATTTTCATATCTAGGAGCTTTAATCCAAGAATATTTATCATCATTTTTTGCAGTTTTTAAAGTTCCATCGTCATTTATATCTGTATAAAATGGCTCTTGAACTTCATCATCACTATACCAAGCTCTTTGAACTTCTTCTGTGATTTTACTGCTATCAAACTCTTTAATATCAGAAAAATTTCCATCATATATAACTCCACTTGAAAAAAGTTTCATATCTTTATTTATCTCGTATCCACCAGCACACAAATAGTTTCCAAGAGTTTTACCACTTTTACTTTTTATTTCATCTTTATATGTCGTAGCTAGAAGTTTCATATCTGGAATATATGCTCGGTTTATAAAATCACTAGCTTCTTTTATCTCAAATAAAAAGTCATTTAATCTTTGTGGATTTAACATATCCATAACGCTTGTAACTCCTCCCACAACTATTGATTGAGGGTGAGGAGTTTTCCCTCCAAAAATAGCAATTGCTTTTGATATTTTTGTTTGAAAAGTTAAGGCTTCAAAATAATGGGAAAGTAAAATTAAGTTTTGTTCACTAGTTAATTTATAGTCAATATGTCCAAAAAAATTACTATTGAAAGGACCTAATCTTCCTGCATCTACAAAGTTTATTAATTTTTCTAAGGTATTTTCATAATGACTAAAAGAATTACGAAACGGCTTATCACAATATTTATGTGCTTCTATTGTAGTTTCTTCTGCATTAGCTGATAAAGCTTTAGTAACATCTACAAAATCAAGTAAATGCAACTGATAAAAATGTACCACGTGATCTTGAATAAATAAGGCCATTGACATTAAATCTCTAATAATTTGTGCATTTTTGGGAATTCTTATATCATAGGCATTTTCAACTGCTTGAATAGATGCTCTAAAGTGCGAATTAGTACAAACTCCACAAATTCTTCCAGCAAGTAATCCTGCATCTCGAGGATCTCTATTTTGTAAAATTAATTCAATTCCACGAAAAAGTTGCCCACTTACATATGCTTCTTTTACAATTCCATTATCATCAATTTCAACTTCAGCTCTTAAGTGCCCTTCTATTCTTGTAACTGGATCAATTACTACTTTTTTCATCAATATTTTCCTCTTTTTCTTGAACATAAACTCTTTCATTAGCAAACTTATCAAAAAATTTAGCTTCTGTACATCCCATACATCCATGTCCTGCTTGAACTGGCCAAGAAGTTCCTTGATTAAATTTCATGGTCGGGCAATTTACATTTGCAAAAGGTCCTTTACAACCCATTTGGAATAAACACCAGCCATTTTTAGCTCCTTCATCTCCCCATTGTTCTACAAATTCTCCAAGTTCATAGTGTCCTCTTCTTTCACAATTATCATGAATTCTTTGCTCATAAGCCCATAAAGGACGATTAAATTTATCAAGTAAAGGCAACTCTTCGAACATCATATAAGAAAGTAGTGTACCTACTATATTTACGGGATTTGTAGGACAACCTGGAAGATTTATAACATCAACTCTATTTAAAGCTTCAGCAACTCCAACAGCTCCCGTAGGATTTGGAATTGCTGCAACTACACCACCATCAAAAGCACAACTTCCAACAGCAATAACCAATGCAGCATCTTTTGCACAATTTTGAAGTAGTTCAAGTCCCGTTTGTCCTTTTGGTCCAATACGAAGATATTTACCATCATTTGCTAAAGGTACTGCTCCTTCTACTATTAGGATATACTCATTTTTATTGTTTTTAATAATATCTTCTAAAATAGTTTCACTAAAATCTCCACTTGCACTCATTAACAACTCATGATAATCAAGTGAAATATAATCAAATATCAAATCTTCTATTGCTGGATTTGCTGATTTTATAAAAGCTTCACTATTTCCACTACAATCACTAAGTTCAAGCCATATAATTGGTATTTTATTTAAGTTTTTAACTCCATCTTCAACTGCCTCTTGAAAAGCTGGGTGAAGCTTCATATCTGCTGTGACCATTGATATCCAACTATTAACTTCATTTTTTGCAATATCTACCATTTTTAAAGCAGCTTCAAAATTATTCACGTCTAATTTATTTTTAGGATGTAATCTTTTAAATTTATCAATTCTTTTTCTAGCTTGTTCTATCTCTTTTTCTCTTTTTACTTCTTCAGATGTTTTTTTAGGAATAGAATTATTTATTAAATGTTGTGAAGATTCTATTACTTTTACAACATCATTTTTACACCTACCACAAACTCTTCCAGCTTTTGAAAAATCTTTTAATTGGGCAAAAGAATTAATATGACATGAAACAACTAAATCAACTAAATCTTGCTGATAAGTGTGTTCACAGGCACATATTAGTCTTCCTTTTTCTCCTAATTCTCTATTTTCATATAAGTAGTTTATATCTACATTTTTTTGATTTAATACTAATTCTTCTATATATGCTGTATCCATATTTGAATTAAGACCTAGAAACTTTACTAAAACATCATCTTTTATAAAATATTCATCTATTCTGTTATTAATAGCAGACTCAATTACTATTTTTTCAAAATTTTTAGAAAAAGATGGGGAAGATATTTCTACAAGTTCAAAACCTTTTACTTTTAGCATATCAACGGTAACTTCTAAATCATACTTTTTAATATCATCTTGTAATATATGTGAAATGGCAACATTACTTTGGGTTGTACACTCTTTAACATGTCCAGCTATAAAATTGAGCTTTTCAACTTGTGCACACTCTCCAATTGCATAAATATTTTCATCACTACTTTGCATATATTCATTTACTAATATTCCTTTATCAATATTTATAAATTCTTCAAAAAGTTTTACATTTGGTTCTATTCCTATACCAAATATGACAAAAGGATTTTTTATATTTAATTTTTTGGTTTTTAATAGTTTTATTTCATTATTTTCAATTAGGCAATTTTCAATATCTATTTCATCTTCATATGAAATATTTAATTTTTTATTTTTTAGAAGAGTATTTTGTATTATATTAACTGCATTTTGAGATAGATATTTACTATATAAATATTTACTTCTAACCAATAGGGTAATTGACTTTATACAATCAATATCGTTTAAGGTTTCTAGTAATTCTAAAGCTATTGGACCACTTCCAACTATTACAACTTCATTTGTTTGATAATATTTTTTTATCTTTTCACAATCACTTATACTTCTAAATACTGCTACATTTTTTATATTTGTATCTAAAAAACTCACAGGAGTTGAGCCTGTAGCTATTACTAATTTGTCATAGTTATAAGATTCACCATTTGAATAGACTATTTTTTTCGTTTTATCAATTGACTGTATTGTTTGGCTTAATTGTAATTTTACTTGGCTACTTAATTCTAAACTAATTGAATTAAAATCATCTTTTTCATCAATTAAATTACATAAATAAACCCTATCGTAGGGTGGATATTTTTCATTACTAAGCATAACAATTTCGCAAGTTTCATCTTTATTTAATATGCTATTTGCAAAATAAACAGCTGCAATTCCTCCACCGATTATGACTATTTTCATGATAAATCTCTTTCTTTTAAGTTATATAATAAATAAAATTACCTTTTAATCATTATATAACAGAATTGAAATAATTAGGAGACAATATTGATTAATTTATAATAAATAAAAAAATATCTTCCCTTTACTTATATTTTATGTGTTTGAAATTTTTTAGCAAATAAAAGTAAAACTACACCACCTAAAACTATACATGCAGTTAAATATAATGCATAATCATAGTTACCAAATCTATCTATTAAATATACACTATAAAGCGGAGCTATTACTTGTCCTATTCCATATGAAGTAGTAAGAGCACCCATTAAAACAACAGGATTTGATTTAGCTAATTGTCCACCAAGATTCATAAAAAGTGCAACAAGTCCCACAAAGGTTCCCCCAAAGAAAACACCACTTAATAGGTTTAGATACAAGTTACTTGTCATTGTAGGTATTAAAATTCCCACTGTTTGAACAAGTAAAGCTATTATAATAATATTTACACTTCCGTATTTATGGGCTAATCTCATCCAAATAATACAAGAAGGAATTCCTGCAAGTCCAACTATTGTCCAAGTGATATTTCCATAACCTTCAAGTCCAGGAAGTTTATTTATAATATCAGGTAAAAAAGTTCCTTGAACAACAAATCCAACACCCTCGGTAAAATAAGCCATAATAAGAAGTATTACGAAAAATGTGAATATTGATTTATCAAAGCCATGTTTTACAACATTTTGTTTTACTTTTTTGTCAAAAGATAAAATATAAACTGAATAAAGTGATAATACAAATGCAAAAATAGATAAAACTAACCATGAATCTTGCCATGAACCACCTGAACTTAAAACATATCTATTTATTAAATCTGTTGTTAAAATAGAAAAACCAATACCAGAGAAGTGGATACCCATAGCTTTTGTTTTACTTTCCATTTGCAATTTTGTCATAACAATAGCAGATCCAACTACGAAAGTCATAGCACCTGCAAATCCAGCAAAAATTCGTGCTATTATCCAAACAGTATCATTTGAATTTAAGGCTAATGCTAGTGTTGAAGCTATTGCTAAAACAACACCAATTCTAAATAAAAATA
>CBFHMY010000030.1:16708-25155 GCA_965657055.1 uncultured Aliarcobacter sp.
CCAAACAGTATCATTTGAATTTAAGGCTAATGCTAGTGTTGAAGCTATTGCTAAAACAACACCAATTCTAAATAAAAACACCTTTTGATTTATATCTTTTATAAATATAGATAAAAGTGAACCACTTAAGTAACCTGCAAAATTCAATGATGCTAAAATACCTGCAAAGGTAATATCTAGATGATTAACTAACATACTTGGAATTAGTGAAGTAAATGCAAACCTAGCAACACCAAGTCCAATAATAATTGCAAATATTCCTGCAATAATGATGCTTAAATTATCATTTCTATCAAGTAATCTATTCATTTTAAAACCTATTTAATAATTAATTTACGTTATCATATCACTAATAGTTATCTAGTGTCAAATAACCAATAATGATATGTGATATAAGGAATGATGATATGGATTTAAATTTATTAAGAGTTTTTGTAAGTGTTGCAAATAAAAAAAGTATTTCACTTGCTTCAAATGAACTAAAGTGTGCCCAATCAAACGTAACTTCAAGAATAAAACAACTTGAAAAAACTATGGATTTAAGTCTTTTTCATAGAGTTCCCAAAGGTGTTATTTTAACAGAACATGGGGAAAGATTTTATCCAAAAGCAATGGAAATCATTCATAAAATGGAAGAGGCCATTTTTTCACTTAAAGATGATGAAAAAATAGGGCAGTTAAAAGTAGGTTCAACAGAGTGTAATGCGGTTGTTAGAATATCTCCTTTTTTAATTAAATTACATGAAGACTTCCCTCAAATGCAACTTGAACTTTTTACAGGAACTACAAAAAGTGTAACTGAACAAATTTTAGATTACCAAGTTGATATTGCTTTTATTAGTGGTGAGCCAAAAAGTGATAAATTAATGGTTTTACGTAAAATTGAAGAAGAAATAGCAATACTAGAGCCAAACTCTTCAAATGTTCCAAATGTGACTTTAACTTTTAAAGAGGGTTGTGTTTATGATGAATTTTTAAAAGACTATTACGAAGAAAAAGGTATTTATGTAGAAAAAAGTTTATCATTTGGAAGTTTAGAAACTATTTTATCATGTGTTAAAGTAGGGATGGGAAAAACATTGCTTCCTATGAGTATCGTTAAAAAAATGGGTTATGATAAAGATATAAAAATTACCGTTTTAGATAAAAAAGAGGCAAATATTCCAACTTGTTTGGTTTGTAGAAAGGATTATATTCCTTCTATTTCTGAGTATTTAAAGAAATTAGAGCTATAAATTAATAAGCGATGAGTACTGTTTTAGTTAAACCCCTGTAAAAGTTTTATACTCATCGGTAATTAATTTTTTAATTTCTATGATTTGCCAAATTCTCTATTGAAATCATAACATTTTTTTAATTCATCTTTGTTTGGAATGAGTCTTATTTTCATAGATTCCATTAAAGACACTCTAAAATGTAACGATTTCATCATATGAAGTATCAATTTAGCGGAGTCAATGCTTTATTAAAGATAAATACTATATTGGATTTTATTATTGTTAAGGAAATAAGTTTATTTATATCTTTTATTTTTATTTATTATGTATAATAATAAATATTAAATTGGAGTTATTAAATGATTATAACAAGAAATGAACTTATAAAATCTTTTCTTCCAAATGCTGTATTAATACCATTAACACCCGCTGCTGAGAAAAGTATTCTAAATACTCAAACACAAAATAAAGTAATACCCATATTTGAATTTCCATTTAAAGTAGGTAGAGAATCAAGAATGGCTGAGAATGATAGGGGTTTATTTGTAAAACTAAGAATATTAAGCAGTGTTTCAAAACCAAATAATGATATTTATTTGATTAATAATACTGAAAATTTAGAAATATCAAAAGAGCATTTTCAAATAGAAAAAAAAGATGATATCTATTTTATAAAAGATAGAAAAAGTACCCTTGGTACAAAACTAAATGATAAAGAAATAGGAAATAAATCCCATAGTTTAGAAGATAAAGATATTATTAAAATGGGTTCAAGTGATTCAAAATACGAATTCCAATTTTTAATACTAAAGTAATCTATAAAATCCTATCACTTAGATAAGTTAAAAACTAGAAAGTTTTATTCTAGTTTTTTTTAATTTACCGTTATATCTTAAGATATATAATGGTAATATTTTTTTAATAAGCGTTATATATAAAAATATACAACCAAAAGGATTTATGTGGAAATATCATCCAATTTAACTTTAGAGATATTTAATCAACCTTTTTTACTGGAAAAAAGAATAGATTTATTAATAGCAGTTAAAAAAACAGGTTCAATAAGCAAAGCAGCAAAAGAAGTTCCAATGAGTTATAAAGCTGCATGGGAAGCCATTGAATCAATGAACAATCTTTCAACTACACCAATTGTACAAAGAGAAACAGGTGGAGTAGGTGGTGGTGGAACTAAGCTTACACCTTATGGAGAAAATCTTATAAATACCTATGAGATTTTAAGAAGTGAACAAAAAAAGTTTCTTGAAAACCTAAGCCAAAGAACAGATATAAATACAGGAACATTAAAAGATATAAGGAGATTATCAATGCAAATAAGTGCCAGAAATCAAATAAGTGGTATTGTAGAGTTAATAACAAATGGAACAGTAAATGCAGAAGTTTATATAAAGCTAAAAAGTGGCTATACAATAGTTTCAGTGATTACAAATACAGCAGTTTCTAACTTGAATTTAAAACTAGGAGATCAAGTAGTAGCTATTTTTAAATCAAATACGGTTTTAATAACAACTAATATAAGTTTAAATATAAGTGCTAGAAATAAACTTCAAGGAAAAGTAGATTCAATAAATAAAGGTGAGATTAATTCTGAATTAATTATAGATATTGGAAATGGTGACAAGGTAGCCTCTATTATCACAACAAATTCAATAGATAATCTAAAGATAAAAGAGGGTGCACAAGTAAGTGCTATTATAAAAGCATCTGATGTTATGATTGGAAAATAAGGATAAAAAATGAAGAAGTTATTTTTAGGATTAGTATTATTATGTTCAAGTGTTTTTGCAGGTACTGTAAACATAGCAATTGCTTCAAATGTAAGTTATGCAATAGAAGAACTAATTAAAGAGTTTAATAAAACAAACCCTGATACAAAAATTCAAGTAACCCTTGGAGGGAGTGGTAAGCTAACTGCTCAAATAAAAAATGGAGCACCATTTAATATTTTTATGTCAGCAGATATGAAATTTCCTCAATCCTTATATGATGATGGTATTGCAGTTACAAAACCAATTATATATGCAGAAGGTGCCCTTGCAATGTTTAGTTTAAAAAAACTAAATTTAGAAAAAGGAATTGATTTAATAAAAGATAATTCAATATCAAAAATAGCTATTGCAAATCCTAAAACAGCACCATATGGAACAGCAACAGTTGAAGCTATGAAAAATGCAGGAATAGATGAGCTTATAAAAGATAAACTTGTTTATGCTGAATCAATTTCTCAAGTGGTAAATTACACTACAACCGCTGCAGATATAGGTTTTATCGCAAAATCATCTTTATATGAAAAAAATATGTCAAAATATAAAGAAAATGTAAACTGGGTAAATGTTAATCCAAAATTATATAAATCAATTGAACAAGGAATTGTAATAATAAATAATGCAAAAGATAATGCAGAGGTAATTGCATTTTATGATTTTATTTTAAGTGCAAAGGCTAAAAAAATATTTATAGATTATGGATATATAGTAAAATGAGTCCATTTATTGCAAGAATAAAAAAGATAAATAATATTGATATTTTAAATATTGTTGAATTTGATTTTGCAGGAAAAACTCTAAAAATGATGAGTTTAGATTTAAATAAAGATGTTCAAATAGGTAAAAGAGTTAAACTTGCAGTAAAACCTACAAATATTTCCATTGGAAAAAATTTAATTGGTGAGATAAGTTTATCAAACCAAATTGTCGCAAATATAAAAAGTATAGAGAATGGTCAATTATTAAGTAGTATAATTTTAGAAGTAAATGATACAACTTTTGAAAGTATAATAACAGCAGCTTCATCAAAAAGAATGAATCTACAAGAAAATGAACAAGTAACAATTTTAATAAAAGCTAGTGATTTATCTATTTTAGAGGTGTTAAATGATTGAATTATTAAAAACTATTGAATTTTCTCCTTTTTTAATCTCTTTTAAATTGGCAGCAATTACAACTTTGATTTTGTTTTTTATAAGCCTACCACTTGCTTGGTATTTATCTCAAACAAAATCAAAATTTAAACCAATACTTGAAGCAATAACAGCTCTACCAATAGTTTTACCACCTTCAGTTTTAGGATTTTATATACTTTGGTTCTTGTCTTATAATTCCCCAATTGGTGCATTTTTTGAAGAACATTTTGGAATAAAACTTGTATTTAACTTTACAGGACTGGTAATTGCTAGTTGTTTTTATAGCTTACCTTTTATGATTCAACCACTACAAAGTGGCTTTGAAAGTTTAAATAAAAATATGCTTGAAGCAAGCTATATTTGTGGAAAAAGTAAAATAGAAACTCTTTTTAAAATTGCTCTACCAAATATAAAACCTGCTTTAATGACAGCAATTATAATAACCTTTGCCCATACAGTTGGAGAATTTGGAGTTGTATTAATGGTTGGTGGAAGTATTCCTGATCAAACAAAAGTAGCCTCAGTTGCTATTTATGAATTTGTAGAAATTATGGATTATACAAATGCACATATTTATAGTGTAATTATGATAATACTAAGTTTCTTAACCCTTCTTGGTGTTTATATTTTCAATGGTAAACAAAAAAAGAGTGTTGTAGGAATATAAAATGAAAAGAAATATTTTAGATAGATACGATAGAACAGAAAACAATGAAATTATAATAAAAATTTCTACCAATAAGTTTGAAAATCTATATGAGCATTTTGATAGAAGTTCAACATTTTTAAAAAAAGATTTAAGCAAACAACTTGTTGACTATATTATCGAAAGTGTAAGTGAGATATCTAATGAAAAATTTATAATAAAGTTTTATTTAGAAGAAAAAATAGAAATAGAAAATATTTTACAAATAGAAGAAAGCTTTGATAACTACTTTAGCTATCTTGAAGAACTTGAGAAAAAGAAAATGAAAGAGCAAGTAAAAAACTCTCTTCTTTTTATGTTTATTGGAGTTTTTTTTATAGCCTTATCAATTTTAACAGAAAGCAGTAAAGAATTGTCATATAGAATAGTATCAGAAGGATTAATGATAGCTGGATGGGTTTCCATGTGGGAAGCCATGGCTACAATACTGATAAAGTGGTTGCCACTAAGAAAGAAATTAAAAATCTTTAAGAAAATAAGTTTTTCTAAAATTGAATTTGATTTGAAAGAATAAAAAATGATAAAGATAAACATACAAAAACTACTTCATGGTTCAAATGGACAAATGAATTTAGATGTGAATTTAGATATAAAACAAGGTGAATTTTTAGCACTTTCAGGTCTTAGCGGTAGTGGGAAAACTACACTTTTGCGAATTCTTGCAGGTCTTGAAGAAGCAAGTGGAAGTATCAAAATTGATGATTGTGTTTGGCTTGATGAAAAGTTTTGTTTAAGTCCTCAAAAAAGAGAAATAGGTTTTGTATTCCAAGATTATGCACTTTTCCCAAATTATTCTGTGCTTGAAAATCTTTTATATGTAAGTAAAGATAAGCAATTAGCAAATTATTTACTAAATATTACTGAATTAAATGAGTTAAAAAATAGGCTTCCTCAAACTCTAAGTGGCGGTCAAAAACAACGTGTTAGTTTATGTCGAGCCTTAATGAACAGACCAAAACTTTTACTTATGGATGAGCCATTATCAGCTTTAGATCCTGCCATGAGAACAAAACTTCAAAGTGAAATATTAACACTTCACAAAGAGTTTAATACAACTACTATTATGGTAAGTCATGACCCTAGTGAAATTTATAGACTTTCAAATCGTGTGGTAGTTTTAAACAATGGGCAAATCATAAAAGATACAAGTCCTAAAGAAGCCTTATTAAAAACAAATGGTAGTGCAAAATTTTCATTTGAAGGGGAACTTCTTGATATTGTAAAAGTTGATGTTATTTATGTTGCAATAATTGCTATTGGTCAGCAATTAGTTGAAATTGTAATTAGTAACTTAGAAGCAAAAAATTTAGTTATTGGAGAGAAAATAAATATAAGTACAAAAGCTTTTGCACCAATTGTTACACAAAAATAAATACTTTTTATTTATGAATATTCAATAAAAGCTGCATTAAATTATCCAAGCTATAAAAAGATATCTAGATAATTTAGCAATAAAAACCAAAACTATAAACTTTTTTAAATCATATTTTAAAATTCCAGCCACAAAAGTTATTGGATCTCCAATTATTGGAAGCCAAGAAAAAAGTAAAGAAATAGAACCGTATTTATCAAAATAAGATTTTGATTTTAAAATCATTTTTTCATTTATTAGTTTTTTTTCTACTAAATACTCTTCACCTTTTAAGCCTAAAAAATAGTTCAAAAGTGAGCCTAAACTATTTCCCACAGTAGCCACAACTACTAAAAGATAAATATTATAACCCTCTTTAATATCATAAATAAGTAAGGCCTCACTTCCTAGAGGAAATAAAGTTGCAGATATAAATGCACTTACAAAAAGGATTAAATAAATCATCTTCTTTTTTTAAACCAAGAACTTGATACTTCTGATATAAATACACCAATTAAAATCACAAAACAAGCCACAAATTCACTAATAGATAATTTTTCATTTAAAACAAAATATGCCAAAATCAAAGTAAATACAGGAATTAAATATACAAAAACAGCAGCTTTTGAAGCTTGAATTTTTGTTAGTGCATAATTATATAAACCATAACCAGCCAAAGTAACCACAACACCTAAATAAATAACCCAAAGAAATGAATTCATTGTAATATTTAAAGGAATAGTAAAATATTCATATATAAATAGTGGTGTAAAAAATATGACACCAATAAATGCTTGAATTGCAGTTATAAATAAAGCAGAATATTTATCACTTAAATATCTAGCAGTAATAGTATAACCAGCACCACAAAACATAGCAAGTAACTCTAAAAAATTTCCCAAAAGAGGATTAGGAGAACTAATAGAAGAAGCACCTTGTAAACTCAACCAAATAGCTCCACACATTGCAATTAGTGAACCAAATATTAATTGTTTTGTGATAATTTCTTTTAAAAAATATCCTGCTGCCATTGCTGTAATTATAGGCATTAATGAAGTTATCATTCCAGCTTGTGATGCGGAAGTAAATTGTAAGGCTTTTGATTCAAATATAAAATACAAACATGGTTCAAATAAAGCTAATAGTAAAATATATTTAATATCATTTTTTGAGAAATCATATTTTAAAAAAGATTTTATAAAATAAACAAAACATAAAGATGCAATAAGCATTCTTAAAAATATAACTGTAAATGGTCCTAGATCTTCCATTGCAGCTTTTAAAGCAATAAATGAGCTAGCCCATATAAACATGGCAAATATTAGGGATAATATACCAATAAAACTAAAATTTTTTGTCAATTTTTTATTCTCTACTTTCTATTAAAAACGTATTATACAGATTAGTTTTCAAAAGAAAATTAATTTATAATAAATTAAAGATTTTTATTGTATAATCCCAATCTTAAAAGAGGAACATTGAGAATATCTAGATATTTTGAATGCTCTTCTTTAGACCCTTACAATTATTATTTGAGACAACGCCCCAGGATGGGAACATAGCAAGGCACCTTACTTAGTGGTGTGTTTGGGTATCTGGAGAAGAGTACTTTAAGTACTCTTTTTTTTTGCCTAATTTTTAGATTAAATCTATAAAATCTGAATTTAAAATCAACAATTTCTTTTCAACTTTGTTATAAATAAATCTTTTATCTGAATTTTTTATTGCATTAAATATTATAAGTCTTATTTCTTGTTCAGTTTTGTTATATCTTTTCATTAAAATAAAGAAATCTTTTACCATAATAAAATCATTACTTTGTTTTTGGTTTTTTGTTTTAATTTCTTGTTGAATTTGTGGTTTATAAACAGAACGCATTTCATTAAATGCACTTTGCAATAGTTTAATTTCTGAATTAAAAACTTCTATAATTCTTTTTTGATTTTTTTCTAATCTAAAAATTTCAGAAATATATTGTTTTTTCATCCATTTCATAGATTTTTGTAGAAGTTCTATTTGTTCATTTTTAACATCAATAATAGCTTGTGAATTATCTTGGATAGTTTGTCTAATAGGTTCAGCTTTTGTTTTTGTAGGTATTTGATCATTTTTTATTTCAGTATCCACATAAACAAAAGTTTTACCATCTTTTTTAATAGATTTTAATTGTTCTTTTTTTATTCTATAATGTATACCTTGTAAAGATAAACCCAATATTTGAGCTGCTTCAGAAGTTGTAACTAATCTTTCCAA
>CBFHMY010000031.1:0-25138 GCA_965657055.1 uncultured Aliarcobacter sp.
TCTTTTTTACATTCCTATTTTACACGCTTGCATAGCTCCAATGGTAGAGCAATTCCATGGTAAGGAAGAGGTTATCGGTTCAACTCCGATTGTGAGCACCATTTGTATCATTTTTATCCACTTTTTATTAGAATTTACATGTAATTTTTGTATAATTAATACTTATTTTAAAATTAAGGAAAAGTTTATGAACTTTTTTAAATTAAAAGAACATGATACAACTGTTTCTAAAGAGTTTTATGCTGGATTTACTACTTTTTTAACAATGATGTATATAGTTCCCGTAAATGGATTTATACTTGCAGATGCAGGTCTTCCAATGGATGCTGTTATAACAGCAACTGCATTAATCACAATTTTAGCAACTTTATTTTCGGCTTTATGGTCAAATACACCAATTGCAATGAGTGTTGGTATGGGTTTAAATGCATATTTTTCTTATGGTTTAGTATTGGGAATGAAAATTCCTTGGGAAACTGCTTTGGGAATAGTATTTCTATCAGGTATATTATTTGTAATTTTGTCCTTAACAAATTTTAGGGTTTGGATAATGACATCAATTCCAATGAGTTTAAGACGAGCAATTAGTGCTGGAATAGGATCTTTTATTGCTTTTATTGGTTTAAAACAAATGGGAATGATTGTTTCTAATGATGCAACATTAGTAGGACTTGGTGATTTCTCAAATTCTAATGTTTTATTAGGTGTATTAGGTTTAATTTTATCTTTTAGTTTTTATGCGTATAGATTAAAAGGTGCTTTTATTTTATCAATTGCAATTACTTCTTGTGCAGCTTGGTTTTTTGGTATAGGATCCCTACCAAGTTCTATATTATCAATGCCAGCTTCAATTTCTTCAATTTTTCTTCACTTAGATATTTTAAGTGCTATATCTTTATCTTTATTACCTGTTATTATTACTTTTTTAATTACTGATATGTTTGATACATTAGGTACTTTAACAGGAGTTGGAACAAGAGCTAATTTATTTCAAGAAAATAATAAAGATGATAAATCATTACAAAAAACACTTGAAGCTGATGCAATTGCAACTGTTGGTGGGAGTTTACTAGGTGTTTCAACTACAACTGCTTTTATTGAAAGTGCAGCAGGTGTAGAAGAGGGCGGAAGAACAGGTCTTACTGCTGTATTTACAGCATTACTTTTTGTTACAACATTATTTATGTTGCCACTTTTTAAATCTATTCCTTCAAATGCAATATACCCTGTTCTTGTGGTTGTTGGTGTTTTAATGTTTACAGAGCTTGGTAAAATCAATTTTGAAGATTCTGATTTGGCTACAAGTGCCGGAGCTTTTTTAATTGTTATTTTAATGCCTTTGACTTTTTCTATTACAAATGGTATTGCTGCTGGATTTTTAGTTTATACAATTATTAAAATAGCCAAAAAAGAGTTTAAAGATTTAAATATTGGTATTGTAGTTATTACATTTATTAGTGCTTTAGCATTTATTGTACATTAGTTTTATATTAAAAAAAGGAATTATTTTGGAAAAACTATATTATAGTTATGAATTATTTGTAAAGGATACTCAAGTTTTAGTTGATAAATGTAGAGAATTTGAACCAGAAATTTTACTTGCAGTTGCTCGTGGTGGATTAACACTTTCACATTTGATGGCTCAAGCTATGGATATGAGGAATTTATATACTTTAAATTCAATACATTATGAGGGAGAATTAAAATTAGATACATTTAATATTTTTAATATTCCTGATGTTTCCCATGCGAAAAGAGTTTTAATAGTTGATGATATTGTTGATTCAGGTGAAACTATGAGAGAAATTTTAAAAGTTTTAAATGAAAAATTTCCAAAAGTTGAATTTAAATTAGCTACTCTTTTTTATAAAAAAACTGCTATTTTAAAACCTGACTATTGTGTTAGAGAGGCAAATGAATGGATTGACTTTTTTTGGGAAGTTGATGTTAAATAAGTAATTACATGTTTTTTATGTATAATGATTTAAAATTAAAAAATGGATTTAAATATGACTTTTATAGATTTTAAAAAATTACTTTTAGATGCTGAATTAACTATTCCAAAGTTTACAGAGCTTATCAAAGTTAGTGAAAAAAATATTCAAGCTTATAAGAAAAAAAAACATGTTCCTAATGCAATAGCAGTAGTTGCAACATGTTTTGCAAAAATGAATCAAGAATCTATCGATTTTAGGGCATTGATAAATGACCTAGAATTGGAAAAAAAAGAAAAAAAAGGTGCAGGTTTTTCTAAGAAAAAAGCATCTAAAGAAAAAGAAAAATCAAAAAAATAAAGTTTAATTTGATATACTTCCCAAAATTTAAAAATTAAGGAAGTATATGATACTAAATAATAAAATCAAAATCTTTTTTGCTATTGCTTCATTTATGATGGCATTAGGTATAGCTTTTGGAGCTTTTGGAGCTCATGCATTAAAATCTATTCTTGATGAATACTTTTTAAAAATTTACAATACAGGTGTTCAATACCACTTCTATAATACATTAGGACTTTTTGCTGCAACTTTTATTTATGCATTAAAACCTGATTCTAAAAAAATCTTTATTTCTTTGTGGCTTATTATTATAGGTATGATAATTTTCTCTTTTTCATTATATTTTTTAGCTATTTTAAATATGCCAATTCTAGGAGCTGTTACACCAATTGGTGGGTCATTACTTATTATTGCTTGGCTTACTTTAATGTATGGTATTTTAAAGGATTAATACTATGACAATTATGGAAAGAATTGAACATACACGGGATTCAAGGTGGTTTTCTAATTTAACAACTATAATTATTATTGCATATGCTTCTATATTAGGTTTTAAAACTTTAGACCAAGTTAATACTCATTATGATTTGTTTTTAAAGGTAGCAGATTATTTTGTAACTATTTATTTTGTTTTTGAATTAGCTATCAAAATGATTGCAGAAAAGAAATTTGTTAATTTCTTTAAATCAGGTTGGAATTTATTTGATTTTATAATTGTTCTTATAACACTTCTTCCTTTAGAATCTTCAAATTATGCTGCAATTGCACGGCTTATGAGGGTATTTAGAATTTTAAGATTATTTACAGCTCGTCCTGAATTAAAAGCAATTATTGATATGTTAATAAAAGCAATTCCTGCAATTATTGATATAGTAATTTTAATGTTTATAATTTTTTATATATATGCCATTATAGGTAATTTCTTTTTTGTTGATATGCCATCTGGATTGTGGAAAGATTTTTTAGTTTCAATGTTAACACTTTTTAGAATTTTAACCTTTGAAGATTGGACAGATGTTATGTATGAGGCTATGGAAGTTTATCCTTGGGCTTGGACATATTTTGTTTCATTTATTATAATTGCTGCATTTGTATTTTTTAATCTTTTTGTTGCTGTTATTATTGGCGAAATGCAAAAACTTCAAGAAGCTGAAATGAAAGAAGAAATTCATGAAGATAGCTTGAAGTTAGATATTTTATTAAAAGAGATGAAAGCTCTTAGAGAAGAAGTAAATAATTTAAGAAAAGAAAAACAATGAAAAATTTCACAATATTAGGAACTGGTTGGTTAGGTTTTGAACTAGCAAAATCATTTAAAACAAAGTATAAGATAAAAGTATCTTCAAGAAGTGAAGAAAAATTAAAAACATATGAAGATGAAGGTTTCTCTTCATATATTTTAAATGAAAACTCTTTAGAGTCTTTGGATTATTTACTTGATACAGATTATTTATTTATAAATTTCCCCCCTTCAAAATTTGATGATTATTTATCTTTTTTGAATAAAATTTATAGCCATCAAAAAATTAAAGATATAGAAAAAATTATATTTATTAGTTCAACTTCTGCTTATCCAAATATTGAAGGTTTTTTTAATGAAGACTTTATGATTGAAAGTTCAAGTTCAAAAATAGTTTATGATGCTGAAAAATTAGTTTTAAATAAAAGTGATATTATTTTTAGAGTTTCTGCTCTTGTTGGAGCTAATAGGGTTTCTGGAAGAAGATTATCTAATAAAATAGTTGAATATCCAAAAAGTGTAATAAACTTTGTACATAGAAATGATGTAATAGATGCTACAAAGTTTGCTATAGAAAATAATCTTAATGGCATATTTAATCTTTGTTGTAAAGAGCATCCAAGCAAAGAAGAATTATATAGTTTTAATGCAAAAAAATATGATTTTGCCTTGCCTCTATTTTCACAAAATGAAGATTTTTTAAATAGAATAATTGATGGTTCTAAAATAGAAAAGTCAGGATTTGTCTATAAGCATGAGAATGCCTTTGATTTGATATAGTTATAAAAGTAAGATTAGCTTTTGAAGTTAAAGCTAATCTATTTTTTTAATAAGTATTAAAAGCTCTATCTCCAGCATCACCAAGACCTGGTCTAATATAATTGTTTTCATCAAGTCTTTCATCTATTTGAGCTATATACATATCTACATCTGGAAATGCTTTTTGTACTTTTTCAACTCCATATGGTGAACCTAAAACATTTAAACAAATTATTCTTTTTGGATTTCTAGATTTTAAATGTTCAATCCCATCTATTAATGAACCACCCGTTGCTACCATTGGATCTAATAATAAAACAGTTTTTCCTTCTAAATTAGGAATATTTTCATAAAAAATTTTACTTTGTGATGTTTCTTCATCTCTTTTCATTGCTAAAAATCCACTTCTTGCATATGGTAGTGTTTTTAGTATACCTGTTAGCATCGGCTCTCCTGCTCTTAAAATTGGAACAAGAACTAATTTTTGAACTTCAATCATTTCAACATCTAAGGGACCTTGCCAAGTGTTGATATTTTGACTCACTGTTTCAAAATCACTTAATGCTTCTGAAGCTATGATTCTTGATATCTCTTCTATTGTCATTCTAAACTCATTTGAAGTTGTTCTAACATCTCTTAATCTATTAACTAGATGTTTTACAACTACGTTTGTACTTTCTTTATACATAGTAATCCTTTGAAATTTTATATTACTGAAAAATTGCTTATAAATTATATATAAATTTAAATTTTATTAACACATAATTCGATATTATAATTTTACAAAAAAAATAGAGGTATATATGAAACCCACAGATTACAATTTTAGAATGAAAGATTCAATTCTTGGCTTACAATTTTTATTTGTAGCTTTTGGTGCACTTGTTTTAGTGCCAATTTTAACTGGACTTGATCCAAATGTCGCTTTATTTACAGCAGGACTTGGAACTTTACTTTTTCAATTTGTAAATAGAAAATGCGTTCCTCCTATATTTTTAGCATCTTCATTTGCTTTTATTGCTCCTATTTCTTATGGTGTTGCTACTTGGGGAATTCCTGCAACCATGTCAGGACTAGTTGCAGCAGGTTTAGTTTATGTAATTCTTAGTTTTTTAATTAGATTAAAAGGTGATAACTTTTTACATAAATTACTTCCAAGTGTTGTTGTAGGTCCTGTTATTATGTCTATTGGACTTATTTTATCTCCAGTTGCTGTAAATATGGCAATGGGTAAATCAGGTGATGGATCTATTGTAATTGTTCCTTTCGATCAAGCAATAGTAATATCAATGATAGCTTTATTTATTACTATTCTTGTGTCTTTACTTGGAAAGGGAATGTTCAAATTAGTACCTATTTTATTAGGAATAATTGGTGGATATTTAGTTTCTTTATATTTTGGTATAGTTGACTTTTCAGGAATTGCAAAAGCTTCTTGGTTTGGCATTCCAAATTTTACAGCTCCTGAATTTAACTGGCAAGCAATAGTTTTTATTTTACCAATTGCAATTGCACCTGCTATTGAGCATATTGGCGATATGTTAGCTATTTCAAATGTTACAAAACAAGATTATCTGAAAAATCCAGGATTAAAAAATACTCTTTTAGGTGATGGGCTAGCAACTTCTCTAGCTTCACTTTTTGGAGGACCACCTAATACTACTTATTCTGAAGTTACAGGGGCGGTTACAGTTACTAAAGCTTATAATCCAGCTATTATGACTTGGGCTGCAATTTGTGCAATTTTACTGGCTTTTATTGGAAAATTAGGTGCTGTTTTGGCAACTATTCCAGTTCCAGTTATGGGTGGAATTATGTTGTTACTTTTTGGAATTATTGCAACTTTGGGTATGAGTACACTTTCAAAAGCAAATGTTGATTTCTCTTGTCCTCGAAATATGGCAATTGTTTCTATGATATTAGTATTTTCTATTGGTGGAATGACTTTCAATTTTGGTGGAGTACCTTTTGCTGGAATTGGTCTTGGAGCAATTGTTGGTGTTGTTTTAAATCTTGTTTTACCAAAAGCTTTATAAAATAATGTTAAAATAACACTCTTAAAACATATAATTATAATTTAAAAAAGGATAATAATGGCCGTAAAAGAACATCAATTTGATATTTCTGCAAAACTTGACCTGCAAGAAATGAAAAATGCAGTTATTCAATCTCAAAAAGAGATAGATACTAGATATGATTTTAAAGGTATCTCAAAAGAGATAGATTTAAATGTTGGCGCAAAAACTTTAACATTAGTAACAGCAAGTGATAATAAAATAGATGCTATGAGAGATGTTTTAATTTCAAAAATGAATAAAAGAGGTATATCTATAAATTCATTAGAAGAGTTAAAAAAAGAAGATTCAAGTGGTGGAAATAGAAAATATACTTATAAAATAGTTGATACTATAGAAAAAGATGAAGCAAAGATTATTCAAACAGAAATTAAAAGTTTAAAACTAAAAGTATCTGCTGTTAATCAAGGTGATGAAATTAGAGTTACAGGAAAAAATATTGATGATTTACAAACTGTAATGAAACATCTTAAAACTCTTGAATTAAAAGCTCCTTTAGTATTTGATAATTTTAGATAATTTATAGGTAATTTTTAAGTTATTAATATATAATTCATTCTTTTTTAATAAAGGATGAATTATAGAACTCTTAATAATAAAATCTATAGCAGTTGTAACTCTTGTTTTATCTCTTAGTTATATAGCAGAAAAAGTAAGTCCCAAAGTTTCAGGTATATTATCAGGTCTTCCTGTTGGAAGCTCAATTACACTTGTTTTTTTTGCCATAGAAAATGGTGTTGATTATGTTACAAAAGTAGCTTTATACAATATTCATGGACTTTTTGCAGCACTTGCTTTTTCTATTGGTTATTATATTAGTACTTTTTATAATGGTAAATTTGAAATATTTTTATCTTTATTAATCTCATTTATTTCATATTTAATTATTGCATTTATTTTAGCATATGTTCCTCCCCATGTATTTTTTACTCCATTTATTGTTATTACATTGATGCTAATTGCTTCAATATATTTTGCAAAAAAAGAAAACTTTGCAATTGATAAAACTGTTAAAACTTCTTTATCAGATATTTTTTTTAGATCTATTTTAACAATTTCAATATTTTTAATAGTTTCAAGTTTACCTAAATATGTTCCTAGTAATATTGCTGGAATTTTTTCGTCATTTCCTACAATTCTTTTGCCATTGCTTTTAATAATTCATTTCAGACATAGTAGATTACAAGCAAGAACTATTATAAAAAATACTCCTTTTGGATTAAGTTCTGTTGTTATTTATTCCTTAGTTGTTTATTTTACATATGGAAAAATTGGAATTTTATATGGAACAATAACAGCATTAATTTGCTCTGTTTTATATGTTTACATGCAAGGAAAGGTTTTAAAATTTTTTAAACTTATATAATTTATTTTTTTAGATATACACAGTAAGTAAACAAACTTTAACTATAATAAATATAAATTAGTATAGTTTATTAGGATTTAATATGAGAGTTTTATTATTAGAAGATGATGTTGCTTTAAGTGATTTATTAAATGAGCATTTAATAGATAAAGGTTATGATGTAACTTTATGTACAGATGGACAAGAGGCTTTAGAAGCCTTAATAGATCAGAAATATGATATTGCTTTGCTAGATATAAATACGCCAATTATAAGTGGTATTGAGGTTTTAAAAACTATTAGAACTGAATATAAAAATAACACACCTGCTATTATTTTAACAGCTTACCAAGATACAAAGCATTTAAAAGAATCCTTTGAAAATGGTGTTGATGATTATATTAAAAAACCCTTTGATTTAGAAGAACTTGACCAACGAATATTAAAACTTTGCAGACAATTTTTAATTGAGCAAAATGATAAAATTAAAATTGATGATAATATATTTTTTGAATCACAATCTTGTCAAGTATATATAAATGATAAAATTGTAAATTTAGCACAAAAAGAAAGAGATATTTTAAAATATTTTTGTACACATAAAAATAGAGTAGTTTCAAGTGATGAACTTCTTCAAAATATTTGGGCTTATGATGAAATGCCAACAGATGCGACTATTAGAGTATATATAAAAAATCTTAGAGAAGTAATTGGAAAAGACAAAATAACAACCATCAGAGGAATAGGGTACCGATTTGAATAGGGATGAAAAAAAAGCACTAATTAGTTTTTTATCAATTTATATAATTTCAGCAATATTTTTAATAGGTGTAATTTTATATATATATTATAAAAATGAAACAAAAATGCTAGAAGAAACTTGTAGTATGGAATTAAATAATGCTTCAATGCATATTAAAACTGAAATCATGAATAAATACATGAAAAAACAGGAATTTAATGCAAATAAATTAGTAAATGAAAATATAAAATATGGACTATTTGATAAAGATAAAAAAGTTATTTTTTCATATTTAGATAAAAATTTTACAATTGATTTTTCTAAAACCACTCATAAAAATCAATTTTATAACTATTTTATTACAACATTGGATGAAGAAAATATTCCTATTAAATATATTGTAATAGAAACTTGTCAAGAAGTTGAAGATAAAAATAAATTAAAAATATTTATTTTAATAATTCTTGTTTTAAGTTCTATTTTTATTGGTTGTATTGGATTCTTATTATCAAAAATTTTACTAAAACCAGTTCGTCAAAGAATTGATTCTATGGATAAATTTATAAAAGATTCAGCCCATGAATTAAATACTCCAATTTCTGTATTAATGACATCAGTTTCAATGCTAAAAAATGGAAAAAATCCACAAAAAATGATGAAATACATATTGAGTAGTTCTAAGCAAATATCACAGATTTATAATGATATTCATTTTTCTGCTTTTAATGAAATAAATGAAGATGTATTTGAAGAGTTTAATTTAAAAGAATTAGTAAGTGAAAGTGCAGAGTATTTTAATGATATTTCAATTACTAAAAATATAGTAATAAATTCAAATTTAGAAAATTGTTTTATAAAAATGGATAGAACAAAAACACAAAAACTAGTAAATAATCTTATTTCAAATGCTATAAAATATAGTTATAAAGATTCACAAATTGATGTTTGTTTGATCAATAATATTCTAAGTGTAAAAGACTTTGGAATTGGAATAAGTCCTGAAGAGCAAAAAGAGATATTTAAAAGATATAAAAGAGGAAATAACAATGAAGGTGGTTTTGGAATAGGTTTAGATATTGTAAAACGAATATGTGAAGAATATTCATTGCCTTTAAATGTAGAGTCTAAAGTTAAAAATGGTGCACTTTTTAGTATAGATTTTACAAGTATATTAAATAAAGAGCATATGCAAAAGTGAAATGAATAATTTTTTTGTTAAAATACGAAAAAATATAATAAAGATTATTTATGATAAATGTAATTAAAAATTTTAAAACAAGTCAACTAACTGATACTAGATTTATCCATCCAGTAAAAGTAAGTTTTAATTTAAATGGAAAAGACAAAACTTGGGAAGCAGTTAGTAGTCATGATAGTGTAGCAATACTTTTATATCATGAAGAAAAAAATGCTTTTTTACTTGTAAAACAGTTTCGAGCACCTGTATATTTAAATGATATAGAAAAAACATATACATATGAATTATGTGCAGGATTAGTAGATAAAGATAAATCTTTGATTGAAATTGCAAAAGAAGAAATAGATGAAGAGTGTGGTTATGATGTTAATTTAAATGATATTATCAAAGTAACTTCTTTTTTTACAAATGTAGGAATTAGTGGAGGTTGTCAGCATTTATATTTTGCAAAAATAAATGAATCAATGAAAATTCATGAAGGTGGAGGAGTAAACGATGAACAAATTGAACTCTATTTTTTGCCAATTGAAAAATCTGATGAATTAATTTTTGATGAATCAAAGGCAAAAACTCCTGGTTTGATGTTTAGCTTTTATTGGTTTTTAAAAAATCAAAAAGAATTAGGATTTTAATATGAGAATTTTTTTTATAATCTTTTTATTATTGAGTACTTATTCTTTTGTTAGTGCAGCCGAAGAAGAACTTTTAGCTCCTTTACCAAATACAAATGCCCAATCAATGAATTCTTTAGATATTAATAATTCATTTATTACAAAATTTGAATATGGAAAAATGCTATATAATAATCCAAGAGGAATAGGTTGTAACTCTTGCCATGGAGATGATGCAAAGGGTAAAAAAATCATAGATTTTAAACAAGAGCATGATAAGAAAATGTATAATTGTGTTTTAAGTGTTCCAAATATTAAAGATATTGATTATGATACTTTTTCAACAAAAGTTAATTCTAAAAAGAATCCTAATCTTAAATTTGAGAAAGAACAAGTTTGTGAAAAATTAATATATTATGCTAATGTTATGCCAACATACTTTTTAGTTGAAGAAGAAATAGAGGCTATTTATTATTATATAAAAAATCTTAAATAGCCTTATTTAAAATAGCCTTATCTCGAAAAGGCTATTCCTAATCCTATTTTATGAATTTCTTGGTCATAATCAATTAAACTATTCCCATATCCTGAAAATACTTGTAGTAAGCCATATGTATTTTTTGATGAAATAATATCAGGTAAAGGGAAACTCCAATTTAATTCTACAGCACCTCTATTAGCATCTTTAAAATCTAAATTATTTCTTAGCATTAATTCAAATACATGTTTTTTATAAGCATATACAAATGTTAATTCTCCATTTCCATAAAAATCTTTAATATCAGGATTATCATCATCTTTTTCATTTTCTGGTATTCTATACCAAACTTTTGGAATAAAAAATAGATTTGAGAATTGGAAATATCCTTCTAAATAGGCTCTATTCCATGATCTTGATTCTTCATCATTTTTTCCATTTGAAGAATGCATTATAGATAGTTTATATGCTTTAAAAACTTCATTATCTTTAAATGGAAATTGAACAAAAACCTCAGGTTCATAATTTGATTCTCTAAATGGAGCTGAATTTTTTGCCGTTTGCCAAAATGATTTTTGAGTATAGGCTGCACTAATTGACTCATCAAATCCTAATAGATCATAAGTAATAGGTTTTTCAATACTTATTTGAAATGCAGTCTCAAATTGGTTTCTATCTTCAATTTTATTTATATTATATGTTGCTGGTAATAAATAATTCTTTTTATAAGGATATAAACCAAAATCTTTTGTGATTAATTGTTCTAAATTTTCAGCAGTTTCTTTATCTTCAACTTTATTAATTTGTGTTTCATAAAATTCTTTTTTTGCAAGTGAAAAATTTTCAACTTCTTTTTCTTCTTTATTAGATAAATTGTTTATATATTTATCTTCTTTTGTTGAGTTTAGATTTGCAGCTTTTTTATAAAGAACCATTGCTTCTTTATAATTACCTTCTTTTTCTAAATCTTGAGCTTTTTGATAAATAGAATTTATGTCTTCACTAAAGCATAAACTATAAATAAGTAGGGGTAATAATTTTTTCATTTTCAACCATTTAATTTTTTTCGTATTCTACATTAATATATATTAATAGATGTATTTTATACAAGCTAAAAGAGTATAAATGATATAATCGCCGAAAATTTAGAAAAAAAGGTTAATAATGATACTTGTTGCACCTTCAATATTATCAGCAGATTTCGGAAATTTAGCTAATGAAATAAAAGCTATTTGTGATGGTGGTTGTGATCTAATACACGTAGATGTGATGGATGGACATTTTGTTCCTAATATGACTATAGGTCCAGTAGTAGTTGCTCCAGTTGCAAAAGCTGCTAGTAAACCACTGGATATTCATCTAATGGTTGAAGATAATAATTTTTTTATTGATTTATTTGCATCTTTAAAACCTATGTATATTTCTTTTCATATAGAAAGTGAAAAACATCCCCATAGAGTAATCCAAAAATTAAGAGCATTGGGAATAAAACCAGCTATTGTTTTAAATCCTCATACTCCTCCTGAAGCTATTGAATATTTAATTGAAGATTTAGATATGGTTTTATTAATGTCAGTTAATCCAGGTTTTGGTGGTCAAAAATTTATTCCTAGTGTAGTTGAAAAAGCTAAAAAACTAAAAGAAATTATTAATAAAAGAAATCCTAATTGTTTAATCCAAGTTGATGGTGGAGTAAATGATAAAAATATTCATATTTTAAAAGATGCTGGCGTTGATGTTGTTGTTGCTGGATCTTATGTATTTGGAAATGACAATTATGCTAGTGCAATAAAAAGTTTACAGGTATAACTATGAAAGTTAAGATTTGTGGCATTACTAATTTACAAGATGCTCTTGATGCTATAAATGCAGGAGCAAATGCATTAGGTTTTGTATTTTATAAAAAATCACCTAGATATATAGAAGCTATAAAAGCAAAAGAAATAGTAGATAAACTTCCTCCTTTTATTCAAACTGTGGGACTTTTTGTAAATGAAGATGAAAATTTTATAAATGAGATTTGTCTTGAAGCTAAAATGCAATTAGCTCAAATTATAGATGATAATGAAATTATAAATTATGATTTATTAAAAGTAAAATATTTAAAAGTATTAAGAGCAAAAGAGGAAAAAGATTTAAGAAATTTAAATAAAGACTTCTATTTAGTTGATGCATTTGTAGATAGTTTTGGTGGAGAGGGTAAAAGAATTGCCTTAGAGTGGTTTGAGGATATTGATTGCTCTAGACTTATTTTAGCAGGTGGATTAACGTCAGATAATCTAAAAGAGATTGATGGTTTTAATTTTTACGGAGTTGATGTGAGTAGTGGTGTTGAATCAGAAATTAAAGGCAAAAAAGATAGAGCTAAAATGGTATCTTTTTTAAAAGAAGCAAATGAAATCAAATAGAAGAATAATTCCTAAACCTTCTTTTAAATTGCAAAATATAATACAAAGATTGAAAAATGAAGCAATATTATATACAGAATTTTTAGACTTATTAGAAAAAGCTACTGATTCTGTGTATGAGAACTCAGAATTAGAATTTGAATTACTATTATCAAATGGTTTGCCTTTGGAATTTGATGGTGATTTTGTTTTTCTTAAGACAAAAAATACATTAATAGAAGAACAAACTTTTTGTATTGTTGATATAGAAACAAATGGGGGAAGTGTAAAAAAAGGTTTTCAGATTATTGAATTGGGTGCTGTTAAATATAAAAATGGACAAATAATTGATAAATTTGAATCTTTAGTTTATGCTAAAGAAATTCCTCCTTATGTTCAAGAAGTAACTAAAATAACTCCTAAAATGCTTGAAGATGCTCCTCGACTTGAAACAGTTTTAAAAGATTTTAAAGTTTTTTTAGAAGATGATGTATTTATTGCACACGATATAAAATTTGATTACACATTTATTTCTGAATCATTTGAAAAATATAATTTAGGTAAATTATTAAATAGAAAAATTTGTTCAATTGATTTAGCAAGAAGAACAATTCAATCAGAAAGATATGGTTTGAGTTTTCTAAAAGAGCTTTTAAATATAGATGTTGAGAATCATCATAGAGCTTATTATGATGCTTTAACTACAGCTATTATTTTTGGAAAAAGTTTACAAAATTTAGATTCAAGTAAAATTAAAACAGTAGAAGAATTAATTACTTTTTCAAAAAGTGATAATGTAATAAATTCTATTCAAAAAAAGAGTTAATATGTTTAGTCAAGAAAATTATATTAAATTTATCACTTTTGCAGCAAAAGCTCATGGCAATCAACTAACTCCTCATGGATTACCTTATTTAACCCATATCTCTTGTGTAGCCATGGAAGTAATTCATGCTTGTGAAAAATCATCTTTAGATGAAAAGAAAGCGGATTTTGCAATTACATGTGCTTTATTACATGATGTAATTGAAGATACTGAAATCACTTATGATGAGCTATATACAAAATTTGGTCCTGATATTGCAGATGGTGTTGAATCATTAACCAAAAATAAAACATTGTCCTCAAAACAAGAACAAATGAGAGATAGTATAGAAAGATTATTAACCCAAAGTTACGAAGTTCAAATGGTGAAGTTAGCAGATAGAATTACAAATTTAGGAACTCCTCCTTCTTCATGGGACAATGAAAAGATAAAAGATTATGCAAAAGAAGCTAGCTTTATTTTATCATGTTTAAGAAACTCAAATATTTATTTAGCAAAAAGATTAGAAGAAAAAATTGAAGAGTATAAAAAGTATATAAAAGATTGATTTTTACTTTATAGATTTAAAACAAAAAGCCCAAAGGGCTTTTGTTTTTAAGCAGATACTACAGAAGCGTCAGAAGCTTCTTTAGCATATTTAAGACCTAAGTCAAATGCTTTATTATTTATTTCATGTACTTTTTCAGGTACTTTAGAAAGCATAGTTGCTCTTAGTACATCATTTGATACAGTTTCACCTGTAAAGTAATTAGCCATAGCTAATGCTAATACTGATTGAGTAATAACATTTCCTACTTCTTCTTTTGCAATAGTAATAATTGGAATCTCATAGATTTTCCATTTTTTTCTATCTTCTTCTGTAGGGCTAACTAAGTTTGGCTCAACTACAATAACACCACCTTCTTTTACACCACTTTTAAATTGGTTATAAGAAATTTGTGCAACTGATAACATAAAATCAATTTCACCATCATTTGCATAAGGGTATAAAATTTCTTCATCTTGTAAAGTAATATCAACAACAGTTGGTCCACCTCTAACTTGAGATGTATAAGTTGCAGTTTTTAAACCATAACCACCATCTTTAATTTTTGCAGCTGCGAAAATCGCACCTGCAAGAAGTACACCTTGTCCACCAACACCTGTAAATCTCATTAAAGTTCTATTTGCTGCCATGTGGATCTCCTTATAATTGAACCATAGTTTTATTTTTGTGAGCGTCTTTTACTTTTTGGTAAGAGTCACAATATTCTGCTGCTTCAGTATCGTGTTTTAAGATACCAGTAGGGAAAATACCTTTTTGTTCTTCTGGCTCTAATTTATCAAATTTAGCTTTAGCCATAGAAATAGAGTCAATCCACTCTAAGTTTGCCATAGCAGTTGCCATTTTATTTTTTCTTCCTAAGTTAACGTGACAGTTAGAGAATACTTCAATAAATGAGAAACCTTTATGTTCGAAACCTTTAACTAAAACTCTTTCAAGTTTTTTAGGATCAAGCATTGTTTCTCTTGCAATAAATGAAGCACCTGCAGCTTCAACTAATTTACAAGCATCAAAAGTAGGGTCAATATTTCCTCTACTCATTGTAACAGTCCACATACCTTGAGGAGTTGTAGGAGATGTTTGAGAATTTGTTAATCCATAAATGAAGTTATTGATAATGATGTAATTTAAGTCAATATTTCTTCTTGAAGCATGAATTGTATGATTTCCACCAATTGCTAGACCATCACCATCTCCACCAACAACGATTACTTTTTTATCAGGATTTGCTAATTTAATTCCTGTTGCATATGGTAAAGTTCTACCATGAGTTGTATGAACTGTATTACAATTGATATATGAAGAGAATCTTCCAGAACATCCAATTCCTGAAACAACACAAACATCATCCATATTCCAACCAATTTTTTCAATGGCTCTAATTACAGATTTTAAAATAACTCCATCACCACATCCCCAACACCATAGTGTTGGCATTTTGTCTGTTCTTAAATATTCATCATAATTAAATGCCATGATTACATTCCTTTCACTTTTTCAATAATTTCTAGAGGAGATAAAGGTCTACCATTTACTTTGAATAATGTATCAAAATCTGATCTTCCACTTACTCTTTGTACTTCATCTGCGAATTGACCCATATTTAATTCAGTAACTAATACTTTGTCAAATCTTGTCATTAATTCTTTGATTCTTTTTGCTGGACTTGGCCAAACTGTTAATGGTCTGAACATACCAACTTTCATACCTTCTTTTCTCATTCTATTGATAGCTTCAGTAACACCTAATGAAACAGAACCATAAGCAATAATCATAATGTCAGCATCTTCTAACATATATTCTTCATTTAATTCTAATTCATCTAAGTGAGCATCAACTTTATTAAATAATCTTTTCATTAAAGCATCACATAAATCAGCATCTTCAGTTGGATGTCCTGTTGGTCCATGGTGAAGTCCAGTGAAGTGATATCTATAACCTTCAAACATTGGATTTAAGATAGCTGGTTCATCAGCACCTACACCGTAAGGTTTATAGTCTTTTTTATCACCTGTAAATTTTCTTCTTGAAATTTTACCAGCTTGTACTTCTTCTAAGTCTGGAATAACAGCTTTTCCACTCATGTGACCAATTGTTTCATCTAATAAAATGAATACTGGTTGCATAAATCTATCAGCTAAATTAAATGCTCTTACAGTTTCTGTATAACATTCTCTTAAGTTACCAGGAACTAAAGTAATTGATTTAACATCCCCATGTGTTGGGTTTCTAGCTTGTAATAAGTCACCTTGAGCAACTCTTGTTGGAAGACCAGTTGATGGACCACCTCTCATTACGTTTACTACTACTAAAGGTATTTCAGAAATATATCCAACACCTAAGTTTTCTGCTTTTAAAGATATACCAGGACCTGATGATGCTGTCATTGATCTTTTTCCAGACATTGCAGCACCAATTGCTGTACAAATTCCTGCTATTTCATCTTCCATTTGAATACATGCTTGTCCTCTAGCTGGTAATGCAGAAGATAATATGTGCATTATTTCACTTGAAGGAGTAATAGGGTATCCACCAAAAAACTCAACATCAGCGTCAAGTGCAGCTTTTGCTGCTAGTTCATTTCCTGTTGAAATTAGTTCTCTTGCCATTAATTCTCCTTACGCCTCTAGTTCTCTATAATTATTTTTTATAACCGCTTCTTTTCTTTGTTTTGCTTCTTCAGATAGTTTTGCAAATTTAAACTCTTTTTTATCAGCAACATAAATCGCGAAATCAGGACATGCTAATTCGCAATCTGTACAACCAATACATGCCTCAGGATGTACAACTTTAATCATTGAACCTAAAGTAGAATGAACTTCTTGTCTCATAGCTAGTACACCAGCTGGACAAACAGATACACACTTATCACATGCTTTACATCTAGCTTCGTTAACCCAAACTGGAGTATTTGCAGGAGCTTCCATATTAGACATAATTTCTCCTTAAATTATTTTAATATCAATATTTGAATAAAATCAATATATTATGATTGAATAATAACCTATACTAGCACTAAAGATTGTTTAAATCGGGGATTTTAATTGTCGAATTTTACTCTTGTTACATTTTGCAACAAGTAAAATTAACTTGCATAAATTAGGTAATTAAACTATAATTTTGCTTAATTTATTTAACTAGTTTATAATAAACAGTCTACATTAATATATTAATTAAAACTTAAATTTATTTAACTTAGATATAATTCATATAAATAAAAAAAGGAATATAATTGGTTTTATATCAGCCTATAAATGGTTATTGTTATAATAGTGATACGCATTTCTTATATAATTTCGTTTATGAAAATTTAAAAAAATATAAAAATATTAGAGGCGAACTTTTAGATATTGGAAGTGGAAGTGGTATTTTAGGATTGTTGCTTGCTAGGGAATATAGTAAATTAAATCTTAATCAGTGTGAAATACAAGATATGTTTCAATTCTTCTCAACTAAAAATGCGCAAACAAATAAATTAAATGCAACTTTATATAAAGGTTCTTTTGACAAAGTAGAATTTGATAAAAAGTTTGATATTTGTGTTTCTAATCCACCATTTTATCATAATGATGTGATAAAAAGTGAAAATGAAAGTTTGAGAATTGCTAGATATAATGATTCCTTACCTTTAGAACAGTTTATCAAAAAAGTTAGTACAGTTTTAACAAGCGAAGGAAAGTTCTTTTTCTGTTACGATGTTAAGCAAATAAATGAAATATTGATTTTATTAAATAAGTATAAATTTAATTTAGAGGCTTTACAATTTGTTCATCCAAAAGTATCAAAAGATGCAACATTAATTTTAGTCTATGCAAAAAAGAATTCAAAATCGTTAACAAAAATATTTAATCCATTGATTGTTTTTGAAAATAACAATGATTTTACACAAGAAGTTCAAAATATATATGAAAAATCTTCAACATATAGTATAAAGGTTAGTATTGAATAGTTTAATAAAGAAAGAGGGTTTTAATTTTGCTTTTGATCCAAGTGGCTGCAATACATGTGCCGGAAACTGCTGTATTGGAGAAAGTGGATATATTTGGATTAATGCACAAGAGATAAAAAATCTTGCATTACATTTAAATTTATCTATTGATGAAGTAAAATTTAGATATTTAAATAAAATCGGCTATAAATATAGCATAAAAGAGGTACAATTAGCTTCAAATAATTTTGCATGCTATTTTTTTAATTTAGAGAAAAAACAATGTTCTATTTATGATGCAAGACCAATGCAGTGTCGAACTTTCCCTTTTTGGGATTATTTTAAAGAAAATGAAGAAGAGGTTTATAAAGAGTGTCCAGCTATAAAAAATCTTTAATTTTATGTTTTGTTTTACTTGTTCTTAATGGATGTAGTATTAAAACATTAGATGGTAAAAGTGAAGATGTTACAAAAACAACATTTACAGAAGTAAAAGTAAAACCTTATAATCTTGAAAATCAATATATTATTTTGGCTTTAGAATCTGAGAATCAAAAATTATATTATGATGCTACAAGTTTATATTTTAAATTATTTGAAAATACTAATAATTATGAATATTTAGTAAAATATTTAAGTATTGCAACTACTGTAAAAGATTTTGAATCAGTAAAAAAATATTCAAAAAAATATATGATTGATAATATAAAAGAAGAAGAAGTTATTTTAAGATTATATATTTATGCATTATTTAAATTAAATGAAAAAGAAGATGCATTAAAGAATGGTGAAAAATTAATATCAAAATATAAAAATGATATAAATTATCAACTTTTAGGAAGTATTTATCTAGAAGATAAACAATATCAAAAAGCTTATAATTTATTTGATATGGCATATCAATTAACAAATAATAGTAATACTTTATTAACGTTAACTAGTATTCAGTACAATAATTTATTTGAAAAAGAAAATGCTATAAAAAGACTTGAAAACCATATACAAATGAGTGGGTATGATTTTAATTTATCAATACAGTTATTGTCTTTTTATGAAAAGTTAAATCAAAAAGAAAAACTTATTTCCCTTTTAAAAAACATGTTTTTTTATTATAAAAATAGTGAAAATCAGTTTTTATTAAATAAAACTAAAATTTTATTTATACAATATGTGGCAAGAGATGATATTAGTATTGCTATTAATTTTTTAGAAGAAAATCATGAAGAAGATGAAAACTTATTAAATCTATATAAAATTTCAAATCAGCCAGAGAAGGCTTATGAATTATTAAATAGATTATATATAAATACAAATAATTTAGATTATTTAGCACAACAAGCAATTTTTGAATTTGAAATGACAAACGATAAAGAGAGTGTTTTAAAAGATGTTATTGCTAAATTTGAAAAAGTTTTAGAAACAACAAGTAATCATGTGTATGAAAATTATCTTGCATATATATTAATTGATTTTGATATAGATGTAAAAAAAGGGTTAACTTTAGTAAAAAAAGCTTTAGAAGTTGAGCCAAATAATATAGCTTATATTGATACTTTAGCATGGGGTGAATTTAAGATGAAAAATTGTAAAGAAGCTTATATTCAAATGAAAAGAGTAGTTGATGAAATCGGAACAGATGATTCTGATATAAAATTACATTGGGATCAAATACAGGAGTGTAAAGAGTGATTTTAGATGAAATAATTGAGAGAACAAAACTAGATTTAGAAATTAGAAAAAAAGAAATAACTTTAGATTTATTAGGAAGAAGTTTATCTTCAAATCCTTACTCTCCAAGAGATGTAAAACCATATTTAATTTCTACAAAAGAAGAGCCTATTAGAATTATTGCAGAAGTTAAAAAGGCAAGTCCAAGTAAAGGAATTATAAAAGAAGATTTTGATCCTTTGCTTATTGCTCAAGAGTATAGTAAAAATGGAGCTAATGCAATTTCTGTATTAACTGAACCTCATTATTTTCAAGGTAATTTAGAGTATCTAACAGCAATTAGAAGATATGTTCCAACTCCACTTTTAAGAAAAGATTTTATTGTAGATAAGTATCAAATAGTTGAAGCTTTAGTTTATGGAGCTGATTTTATTTTACTTATTGCGAAAGCTTTAGGAACTAAAGAGTTAAAAGAGTTATATGATTATGCAATTCACTTAGGACTAGAGGTTTTAGTTGAGATTCATGATAAAGAAGATTTAACAAAAGCTATTAAATCAGGAGCTTCTATTATTGGAATTAATCATAGAAACTTAGATACATTTGAAATGGATATGGAACTTTGCGATAAGTTAATTCCTTTGATTCCAAATGGAAAAATTATTGTTGCAGAATCAGGTGTTTCAAATGTTGATACAATAAAAAGATTAAGTGCTATTGGTGCTGATGCTTTTTTAATAGGTGAACATTTTATGAGAGTTCCTAGTATAGAAGATGAATTAAAAAGATTTAAAAATGCCTGTAATTAATATAAAGATGACCCATGAAGATGGTGGTGCTACACTTGAACAAAAAGAGCAATTAGCAAAAGGTATAACAGAACTTTTTGCAAAAACTTTTAATGGAAGAGGAGCATCTTCAGCTGTTGTTATAATTGAAGAAGTAAATACTGATAATTATGCAATTGGTGGAAAAACAATCACTCAAATAAGAAATGAACAAAAGAATAGTTAGTTAATTTATTTTAAAATATTTTCTTATAAATTAAAACCTTCAAGTTAATTCTTGAAGGTTTTTTTATTTTCAATTACTTTTAAAATTTAGAATAAAAGTTGTACCTTCGTTTAACTTTGATTCTACATCTATTTTTATATTATAATTTTTACATATTTTATTAACTATATTTAATCCAATTCCAAAGCCACCTTGCTGGGATGTTGCTCTATAATATCTGTTAAAAATATTGCTAATTTTTTCTTTATCTATTCCAATTCCTGTATCTTTAACACTTAATATATTATTAGCCAAAGTGATTTCTAATCTTCCATTCATTTTATTATATTTTATTGCATTTGACACTAGATTATTAAATACTCTTAAAAAATCATCTTCATTTATTTTATATTTAAAATCTACTAAATGTGTGATGAGTGAAATTTTTTTCTTTGAAGCTAATATCTCAAAATATTTTAACTGTTCTTCTATAATATTTTTTAAAGAAAGTTCATTTATTATTTTTGTTTTTTGAGTATCTTCTAAAAAAATATATGTTAAATCTTTATAAATCTCAGATATTCTTTTTGCGCTTAATCTTACTCTTTCAATTTGTTTAGGGTTTAAATCTTCAAATTCTGTTGACATTAAAATAGCACTAATTGGTGTGTTTAATTCATGAGTTGTATCTTTTATAAAAGTGTTTAGCTTTTCTCTTTCTTCTTTTATTGGTTTTAAAAAGAGTTTTGCTAAATAAAATCCTATTATAGAAATTATTGAATAAAGTAATATAAAAAAGAAAAAGATATTTATTTGTAATGATTTTATTTTCTCAAAATATAAATTTTCCTCAATGGCTATATAAAATACACCCAAGTGTCCTAATGTTGATCTATCAATTAATATAAAATTTTTTTCACCTTGTATTAAATCTTTAGAAAAATCTATTTCATAATCTAAGTTTCCAAATATCTTTTCTTTTTTTTCATTATAAAAAGAAATCTTATATTCCTCTGATTTTAATAAATCATTAGTATTTAAAGTAGTATTTGTCATATGTGAAAATACAATTTTTGAAGAAATTTGTGATGTAATATTTTGCATATTTGATTTTGTTAAATCAAAATATAAAGTTTTTTCATTTTGAAAATATAATAAAGCAATAAATGCCATTAATATAAAAGATGAACCTAAATAAAGTGCTAAAAATCTTATAAATGTTGTTTTTTCACTATTTGTTAAATCTATAACCAACTCCTCTTGTATTTGTAATAAACTCTTCTCCTAGGATTTTCCTTAAATTTTTTATATAAGTTCTAATAGTAGAAGCATTTGGGGAGTCTTCATATGACCAAACATTTGTACTTAATTCTTCAATACTAACTATTTTTTCTTTGTTTATTAAGTATAATAAAATTTCACACTCTTTTTTGGCAAGATGTATTTCTTCTTTATTTCTTTTAATGCATAAATTTACTGTGTCTAAATAAATATCTTGAGAAATTTTTATAATTTCATCGGGTGAAATTTTGAAGAGTCTTTTTAAATTATTGATTCTAATATCTAATTCTTTTAGTTCTACAGGTTTTTTTACATAGTCATCACAACCAGATTCAAAACCTTTTTCTATATCTTCTATCATATTTAAAGATGTTAAAAAAATACTAGGTGTTTTTATCTCATTTTTTCTAGCATTTTTTAATAACTCAAAACCATTAATTCCAGGTACATTTACATCAAAAAGAAATAAATCAAATTTCTGAGAGTATATTAAATCTTGCGCATCATCTCCATTAAATACTGAAATAACTTCATAACCTTTATTTTGTAAGTGCTCTTCTATAATTTCATTTAGTAGTATATCATCTTCAAGTAAGAGTATGTTCATTAAAGTCCTTTGCAGAATTTTATCATAAAGAAGATTTATAAGTTTAGATTAGGGAGATAGATTTAAGAGAGTTTTTTATTTAAAGACTAAACTAGTCTTTAAATAAAGTTGAACCGACTCTAATCATATTCGAACCACATGTAATTGCAAGTTCGTAGTCATTGCTCATACCCATAGAACAATATTTTGCTCCAAATGGTACCAATTCATCATATATTTTTTTAGTAGTCTTAAATGAATCTTTTATAACTTTTTCATCTTCAACATGTGCTCCAATACTCATAACACCTTTTAGTCTAATATTTGGACAAGTTTCAAGTATTTGCTTATAAATTTCAACAGCATTTTCTGGCATAACACCTGACTTACTTTCTTCGTAAGCTGAATTTATTTGAAGTAGGGCATTTAGTTTTTTGTTTTTTGCTTCTAGTTTTTTATTTAATTCTTGTGCTAAATCTAAGCTATCAAGGGATTGAACTAATGTTGGATTTAAATCAATAAGATTATTGATTTTATTTTTTTGTAAAGTTCCTACAAAATGCCATTCAATAGGTAACTCTTCCAATTCTTGCATTTTCTCTTTTAAATCTTGAACTTTATTTTCACCAAAAGCTCTTTGTCCTGCATTATAAAGTGTTTCTACATCAGAAGATTTTGAGTATTTAGATATTCCAATGATTTTTACAATATGATGCTCAGAGATTCTAAGTCTTGCACCTTCTACCTTTGTGATAATTTCATCTAAGTTTTTAGTTGCTGTTAGTTTATTCATAGTTATTACCTTAATTATTTAAAAAGATTCTATTAATATCATTATAAATTCCAAGAAGCATAAGACCTCCTAGTATTACCCACCCTGCAATTGTTAAAAATAAAAATACTTGATCACTTGGTTTTCTTCTTGTAATCATTTCATAAAGATTAAACATAATATGTCCACCATCAAGTGCAGGAATTGGAAGAAGATTTAAAACTCCAAGGTTAACTGATATTAAAGCTGTTATTGCAAATAAAGCTATAATAGAAGATTCACTTGCATCTGAAATTACCTTACCAATAGTTATAACTCCACCAACTTCAGAGCTTGGAATTGCACCTTGTATTAGTTTTTGAACACCTTGAAAAATCATAGTTGATGCAAAAATAGTTTTTTCATAGGCATAAACTAATGATTCACTAAAAGATAATTCTAGATTTATTATTTTACCAGATGGAGAAATTCCAATCATTCTTTTTTTGATTTTTTCTTTAAACATATTTTCACTATCTGAAATCTCTGGATTTATTGTTTTAGCAATAATTTCTCCATCTCTTTTAATGAAAAATTTTAAAGCTCCTTGCGTACTTACAATAGTTTTACCTATTTCATCCCATGATTTTATATCGGTATCATTAATTCTTAGTATTTCATCATTTGCTTTAATTCCAGCAAGAAATGCAGGTGAATTTTCTTGTACTGTTCCTACTTGTGCTGCCCATGTGGTTGCACCCATCATAGCTATTGAAAAGTATAAAATTGCGGCTAAAATAAAATTTGCTGCTGGACCTGCAAAAAGAATAATAATTCTTTGCCAAGGTTTTTTTGTATTATATGAATCATCACCAGTTTCAACTAATGCAGGATTAGAATCATCTTGTCCTTTCATTTTTACATATCCACCAAGGGGAATTAATGCAATTTGCCAAGTAGTTCCCAACCAATATTTTGAATAAAGTTGTTTCCCAAAGCCTATTGAAAATACATGAACTTTTACACCAAAATAACGAGCTGCTAAAAAATGTCCTAATTCATGGAAAAAAACTAAAAATGATAAAACAAGTAAAAAAGTAATAGTACCCAAAAAAAGCCTTTAATTTTTGAAATAATCTCTTGTATATTCATATCCTGAATATATCGTTAAAATTACAGCTAACCATAGAAGTTCAGTTGCAAAGGGCCAATTCATAATTAAAAAACCAATAGCAATCATTTGTACAACAGTTTTTATTTTTCCTGCCATTGTTGAAGCTACATTCTTTCCTTCACTAACAGCTACAACTCTTAGTCCTGTTATAAAAAACTCCCTTGAAAGTATTAAAAAAACAGCCCATGCTGATGCTCTATCTATTACCATAAGTCCTAAAAAACCTGCAAGAACTAACATCTTATCAGCAAGTGGATCTAAAATTCCACCAAGTTT
>CBFHMY010000032.1:0-24202 GCA_965657055.1 uncultured Aliarcobacter sp.
AATTTAACTGTTCATGATGCACCAAGCGTAAAAGATGCAACTTTAGTAGATTGGCTAAAGCTAAAAAAGATCTCTTTATCAACAATTAGTGGTGAAGAAAGACACGGAATTGTTCATAGACTTGATAAAGGAACAAGTGGTGTAATGGTAGTAGCTAAATCAAATGAAGCACACTTAGGATTATCAAAACAACTAGAAGATAAATCTATGGGAAGATATTATCTAGCAATCATGGATATGCCTTTAAAAGAAAATATAATTGTTGAAAAACCAATAGGTAGAAATGCAAACAATAGATTAAAAATGTCTATTGAAGAAAATGGAAGAAATGCAAAATCAGCTTTCTCAAAAATTGCTCTAAGCGATAATGAAAAATTTGAATTAATAGCTGCAAAATTATACACAGGAAGAACTCATCAAATAAGAGTTCACTTAAGTTCGATGAATAGGCACATACTTGGGGATAATTTATATGGTTTTAAGGGCGAATTAAATAAAATAAATAGATTTTATTTGCATGCTTATTATCTTTATTTAACTCACCCAATTACAAATAAGCAAATGAGTTTCAAGGCAAATTTACCAAAAGACATAAATGAATTTTTAAATAAAAACTTTCAAAAGGAAAATATTGATGACAAACTTAATGAAAGCTACATCATTAACAGCTTTAATACTTCTATTTAGTGGATGTAATAATGTATTTGATAATTTAAATACTCCTACTACGCCAAAAGTAAATAACGCAATTGAAGTTGTGGATTTTAATTCTATAAAATCAATCCCAGATATTGTATCTATTGGATTTGAATGGCAAAAAGTTGATGATCCAAAAGTAATTGGATATAACTTTTATAGAACAGACTTACAAAAAGATGGGAAAACTCTCAAGCTAGTAAAGTCTATTGATAATAGATATGCAACACATTACGTGGATAAAGATTTAGAACCAAATACTAAATATGCATATCAAATATCTGCAAAAGTTGCTGATGGAAGTGAATCTAGAACTACAGAAGCTTACATAGTACAAACTCTTCCTAGAATTGTACCTGTTAGTTTTGCACAAGCAATTTCTGAATTACCAAATAGAGTAAAATTATTATGGAGACCGCATCCTGATAAAAGAATTCAGTATTATAGAATTGAAAAATATAATGAAACTATAAATGAATGGATTCATTTGAAAACAGTAGAGCAAAGATTACAAGTTGAATATATTGATACTGGTTTAGACAATAATACAACTTATAAATATAGAATAAAAGCTTTTACATTTAATGATGTTGAATCAGCTCCAACACCTACTCTTGTTGGAAAAACAAAAGCTTTACCTAAAGATGTTTCAAATATTAGTGTATCAAATAATCTTCCAAAAAAAATTGATATCACTTGGAATGCATCTCCGACAAGTGACATAATAAGTTATGAGATTCATAGAAGCTCTTATAGCGTATTAGGGTTTAGTAAAATTGCAACTGTAAATGCTGAGACATTAGAATATTCAGATAAAATAAATGATGATGGTAGATATTATTATTATAAAGTAATTGCAATAGATAAGGATCACTTAGAAAGTAAATTTAATATGGATCCTAAAAAAGGAAGTACATTAGGTAAGCCTTTAAAACCTATATTAACTCTTGCACAAATCCAAGGAAATAAAGCAATTTTAAACTGGAAAGCAGGAGATGAAAGAGCAATTTCATACAATGTTCAAAAAAGAATTAAAGTTAATTTTTTCGAATATAAAACTGTAAACATAAATAATATAAGCGATTTAAGATTTGAAGATACAGATGTTTTAAGTGGAGTTGAATATAAATATTCAGTTCAAGCAAATGGAGAGTTTGGATTAGTATCTGAAAGAACAGATGAAGCTTCATTAACAATACCAAAATCAAAATCACAACAATAAGAAGATAAATGCCACATATAGTATTTGAAAGAAAAGAATTAATAACTACTCCATCACAAAAAGATGGAGTAGATTTTGAGTTTATAGCGAAATCTTATAATTTTACTCAAAAAACAAGAAAGACTGAATATAGAATTGCATTAAAAAATCAAGGAAAAGAGTTTTTATTATCATTAAAGCCAAAAGATGAAAATTTTATGATTAAGGCAGATAAAGTAACAAGATTATCTCCTGTTACCCTTGTTAAAAATGCTTTAAATGCTTATGTTAGTTTAAATAATGCAAATGTATTATTTTCAAATACACATAATTTAAAACTAAAAGATGAATCAAAGAGTGAATATTTAAAAGATATTAACTATTTTGTTGATGAATTTAATACTGAAAAAGAGATACAAATAGAAATCGGTTTTGGAAGTGGAAGACATCTTTTACACCAAGCTAAAGCGAATCCTCATATTCAATTCGTAGGTCTTGAAATTCATTATCCATCAATAGAGCAGTTATTAAAACAACTTGAGCTTCAAAATATAACAAATGTTTTAGTTGTAAATTATGATGCAAGACTTTTTATGGAATTTATAGAATCAAATAAAGTTGGAAAAATATTTGTACATTTCCCTGTACCTTGGGATAAAAAACCTCATAGAAGAATTTATTCAAATGAATTTGTAAATGAAGCATTAAGAGTTTTAAAAGTAACTGGAACATTAGAGCTTAGAACAGATAGTAGAAAATATTTCGATTACTGTACTGAACTTCTTACAAATCTTCCAAAAGGAAGAATTACTATTGATATTAATAAAGATTTAGCAGTATCAAGTAAATATGAAGATAGATGGAAGAAACAAGGGAAAAACATTTATGATGTGGTTTTAGAAGCAAATAATATTGATGCAAATATTAATTTAGATTTTAATTTTTCATTTGATTTTGAAGTTAATTTCGAGAATACCTTAAAAAATATACCAACAAAATCTATTATAGAAAAAAACTATTTTATTCATGTTGAAGAGCTTTATGTTATTGAAGATATTAAAAATTCAGGACTAATAAAATTAACAATGGGAAATTTTGATAGACCTGTTACAAAATATTTACATGTAAATGAAGGGAAAATCTCTTATTATCAAGGTAACCCTCTTCCAACAAGTGCAAATATTGATGCACATAAAAAACTAAAAGAGATTTTAAGTAAATGATAGAAGCTAAAAATATTTATCTTTCATATGATGATAATAAATATATTATAAAAAAAGGTAATTTTACTATTAAACCAAAAGAGTTTATATTTATTGGTGGAAATTCAGGAAGTGGTAAATCTACACTTTTAAAGTCTTTTTATGGAGATATTCCTTTAAAACATGGTAGTTTGAAAATTGAAAATCAAGAAGTTTTTGGTATAAAAGGCAAAAAACTAAGAGTCCTAAGAAAAGACATAGGTATTATATTTCAAGATTATAAGTTAATAAATGAATATACTATTGAAGAAAACATTATGATACCACTTAAAATAAATGGATACTCTGATGAAGTTTCAAAGGATCAAGCTAATAAATTATTAGCACATGTAAGATTATCACATAGAGCAGGATATTATCCAAATGAACTAAGTGGTGGAGAGCAACAAAGGGTTGCAGTTGCACGTGCACTTGCACATAATCCGAAAATAATTATAGCAGATGAACCAACGGGAAATCTAGATGATTTCTCAGCTGAAGTTGTATGGAATTTACTAAAAGGTGCTAATGAACAGTTAGGTATTACAATTGTTGTAGTAACACACAGGGTTCCTAAAAATCTTGGAATAAAATTTAGACAGTTATCTATTGAGGATGGAATCATTTATGAAGTTTCTTAAAAATTTATTTGCTTTTTTAATTCCATTACTTTCAATGTTAATTACGTTTTCAATATTTTTATTAATAAATAATGTAGTTGAAAATTATAAGTCTAAAATTTCTAGAGACTATTCAATAGTAATAGTTACAAATACACCTTTAGAAAAAGACTCAATTAGTGAATTAGCAGGAATAAAAGTAGAGAAAATACAGGTTTTACCAAATGATAAAATCATAACAAGTATAAAATCAAGTTTATCTGATAATTCGATAGAATTATTAAAAGAAAAACTTCCAAATTTTTATCAAATATACTTGGAAATATTCCCTACAAGTAGTGAATTAGAAGAAATAAAAGAAACTTTATTACAAAATAAAAATATTAGAAAAGTTGAAGTATTTTATAAAAATCATAATCAAACATATTTATTATTGTTATTACTTAATAGCGTATCCTTTATACTATTTTGTATTATTACTCTATTTGCAATTATAATTATTGCTAAGCAAATAAAATTATGGTTTCATGAGCATAGTGTAAAAATTGCTATTCTAAGACTGCATGGTGCTTCAATTTTATATAGTGCTTCATCTATTTTAAATTATGCACTATTAAGTTCCCTATTGGCATTTTTAATATCAGCTGCATTTTTATATTATGTTTCACATAATATGACTGTATTATTTCCTTTAGAGTTACATGATATTATCGATATAGAAATAAATCTTTCTTTAGAATTAATGAAAATATTTTTATTATCATTTTGTATATCAATCTTTACAATATTTGGTGTTTTATTAAAGTACAAGATCAATAATGACTAAAATATTTTTTCTGTTATTTTTAAGTACAAATATGCTTTTTTCAGCATCAAACATAGATAAGAAGATTGAAAAGAATAAACAAATTCTTGATTCAAGTGCAAAAAAAGAAGAAACTACTTCTTTAAAGATAAAAGAATTAGCAGATAAAATAGAATCACAAAATTCAAATATTATAAGTCTTGAAAAAGATATTAAACAAGTTAATCAAGATATAGACGAACATCAAAAATTACTTGAAGATGCAAAACAAAAGTTAGATGAATTAAAATCTAAATCAACAGATCTTATAAAAGAAAAGACATCTAACGAAGAACAAATAGTTAATACAATAATAGAAGAATTTTCAATATCAATAGCTTTAAAACTTGCTTCTGAAAATAGCTTGCAAGAATTAATAGATAGTGAGATATATACTCTTTTATCTCAACATTCAAAAGATAAGGTATTAAAACTAAATAACAACTATAATGTGCTATCTACAAATACTAAAAGTAATCAAAAAGATATAGACAAAATTGCTTCATATATAGAAGATAGACAAAAAACCAAAGAGAAATTAACAAATTTAAAACAAAAACATTCAAGCTCACTTGTGAATTTAGAAGAACAACATAAATCTTATCAAGAAGAATTAAATAAAGTTGCAAAGCAGCAAGACTCTTTAAAAAATCTTCTTGCTGAATTGAATATTTTAAAAGAAGAAGAAAATAAAAAAGCTGAAGAAGAACGAAAAGAAAAATTAGAAAGACTTTTAGCTCAAAAGAAAGCTGATTCTAAAAAAACCATAAGAGAAGAAGCTCAAGAAGAAACACCAGGTGATGAAATTCAAACAGCTGAAGTTAGAAATCAAAGATATGCAAAAACTTTAAATTTAGATGTTAGGAAAATTGGTTCATCAACTGATGGTATAAAAATAGTTAAGTATAGAGGAGAGAGTACAATAGCTCCTTTAAAATCATTTAAAGTAGTTAAAAATTTTGGAACATATTATGATCCAGTTTATAAAATAAAACTTTTTAATGAATCAATTGTTTTAAAAAGTGATGAACCAAAAGCTAAAGTTGTTGCTGTTTTAAATGGTAAAGTAGTTTATGCTAAGAAAAATGCAGGAATGCTTGAAAATGTTGTTATTATTCAACACGAAGGTGGACTGCATACTATCTACTCTCATTTAGATGAAATATCTCCTACCTTAGTTGTTGGGAAATGGATTAAACAAGGGTATGTTGTGGGACGTGTTGATGATAGCTTAATGTTTCAAGCAACTAAAGATTCATCTCATATAGACCCTAAAGACTTATTTAAAATATAATGAAAATATTCATAGATGGTGATGCCTTTCCAAATCTCTTAAAACCTATAATATTAAGAGCTATTGAAAAACAAAAAATTAATACAATTGTAATCGCTAATAAAAAAATAAATATAGGTAACTCTAATTATATAGAATATATAATTGTAGATCTTGGTGCTGATGAAGCTGATGATAAAATAGTTGAAATGATAAGTGAAAATGATTTAGTAATTACAGCAGATATTCCACTTGCAGATAGAACTATTAATAAAAATGCCCATGCAATTGATCATAGAGGGGCAATGTATACACAAGATAATATAAAACAATATCTTGCAATTAGAAATTTAATGCAAGAAATACGAGATAGCGGAGAGATTACTAAAGGCCCTGCACCTTTTAATCAAAAAGATGCTCAACAATTTGCAAATTCTTTAAATAATTTTTTGCAAAAATATAATAAAAAATAAGGATTTCCCATTATACTAATAGATCAATCAACAAAAAATCAATTTAGAATTTTTTGCAAAGAAAATAATATTCAAGATATGGAAGTAGCTGTTAAATACTTTATAGTATTTGGTGGATTAGATATAAAAATAGATACAACAAAACCCCTTTTAGAATTAATTGAAAAACATATTTTAGATGAATACACAGATCTTAAATATGAAGTTACAACAATATGTGGCGGATACAAAGTAGATCAAGCTATTTTAACAGGAATTGCACAAGGAGATAGAAGAACAACTACTTCTTTTAAAAGAGCTTTTGTAAGCTTTGAAGAAGGTAGCAGATGTATTGAAAAAATAGTTGATAGAGGAATCATTGAAATTGAATCTTCACAACATCACTTAGCAAAAAAAAGAGGTGATGATAAAATTGCAAAAAAACTTCTTTTCACAGCTCCCTTTTTAAGATTTTGGTTTGCTTTTATTTCTCCAATTTATAAAGGAATAAAAGAAAAAAATTATAAAGAATTTTATGAACTTTATGAAAATAAAGAAGCTGAATTTGGAAATTTTGTTTTTGAAGAATTAGCTATGGAATGCCTAAGAGATTCATTTAAAGAAGATCCTATTAAACAATTTGGTAGATATTGGGATGAAAAATGTGAAATCGATTTAGTAGCAAAAACTACTTCAGGAAAGATAATTGCTGGGAATTGTAAATATATTACTTCTAAATTAAAGAAAAATGAATTTAATAAACTAAAAGAAGATGCTGCATCAATAGATTTAAATCCTGAGATTTTAGTTTTATTTAGTAAAAATGGATTTTCAAATGAGTTAAAGTCACAAAAGAGTGAAACTCTAAGACTATTTACAGCTAAGAGTTTTAAGCTATTACTAGCTTAAAACTTTTTCTGAGTTTTAAAAAAATCATATTTTATTTCAATTATTTAATAAAAAAGGTATATATCAAATATACCCTACTTTTTTGCACCTGTAAAAATAATCTCTACTAAAGTTTCTTTACTTGCCATATTGGCTTCAACACAAGCTCTTGCTGGTGGATTTTCTTTTGAAACCCATTCATCCCAAATAGAATTAAAATCAATAAAATCTCTAGAAATATCTTTTAAAAATATTTCTGCTCTTAATAAATCATTCTTAGTTATTCCTGCTTCTTCAAATCTATTTTGAGCAATTTCTAAAGCTCTTAAAGCTTGACCTTTAATATCAACTGTTTTATCATCTGAAACGATTCCTGCAAAATATACAGTGCCATTATGCTCTACTATTCTACTCATTCTTTCATTTACTTGTTTTCTTATAATCATACTTTTCCTTATAAATTTTTAACAATAAAAAAAGGGAAATCTTTTAGAATTTCCCTTTTATTTTTATTTATATAGTTTTATTAAACTTCATTCATTCTTTTTTCAAACTCTGCATTTAACTCATCAAGTTTTGTTTGAGATACTTCAAGTGCTGAAAATTTAGTTTCAATATCTTTTTCGTATTTATTAATATTTTTTAAAAGTTCAATAGATGAATTATTATCACCTTTATTTGTAGCTTTTGTTAATTCATTTTGATCATGATCTAAAAGCTCTTCTAATTTAGAAATTTCATTTTCAAGCTTTTCAACCTCTTTTTTAAGAGGACTTGTTGCTTTTGATTTTTCAGCAACAATTGCAGCTCTTAATTTTTTGCTCTCTTTTTTATTAACTTTTACATTTTTTACTTTTTTTACTTCAACAACATCATCATCCCAACCAATTTTTTCTAAGAATTCATCATAAGTTCCATCAAAATAAATTGCTTCATCATTTGCGAAAATTATCAATCTATCACAAACTTCTCTTAGTAACTCTTCACTGTGTGTTACAATAATACTAGAACCTTCAAAAGCTTTAATAGCTTTTGTTAAAGCTGCAATTGAATCCATATCAAGGTGATTTGTAGGCTCATCTAGGAATAATAAATTTACATCTTTTGCAATAATTTTTCCAAGCATTACTCTAGATTTTTCTCCCCCTGAAAGAAGAGAAATTTTCTTTTTAGCATTATCTCCTGAAAACATCATTAAACCACAAATACTTCTAATTACTGATTCAGGTAATTTTGTATTTGTTGAATGTATTTCATCCATAATTGTACTATTTAGATTTAAGTGAGAAATATTAGTTTGTCCAAAGTGTCCAAAAACTGTACTTCCATGGTAATCAATAGTTCCACTTAAAGCTGTTAATTCATTTGCAATTACATTTAGTAAAGTAGATTTTCCCTTACCATTTTTTCCTATAATTCCTAGAGTTTCACCTTTTTGAAGAGCGAATGAAATATTTTTAAATAAAATATTATCCTTTGAATATCCAAAGCTTACATCTTTTACTTCAACTAAAAATTTAGCAGGTGTATCTTTAAAATTAAAATCAAATTTTAATGTAGCGTCATAACCAATATCTTCTAATACATCCATTTTTTCTAAAATTTTAACTTTTGATTGAGCAAGTGCTGCTGTTGAAGCTCTAGCTTTATTTTTTGCAATAAAATCTTCAAGCTCTTTAATTTTTTTATCTTGAGCTATTTTTTGTTTTTCATGGTGTTCTTCATTACTTGCTAATTGCTCATAAAACTTCTCAGTTCCACCTGCTATCATATATGCATTTCTTCTAATAATTCCCATTGTATGAGTACATACGCTATCCATAAACTCTCTATCATGGGTAATTAAAATTACTTCACCTTCAAAAGTTTTCAAAAATGCCTTTAACCATCTAATAGACAAAATATCCAAGTAGTTTGTTGGCTCATCTAGAAGTAGCATATTTGGTTCTGTTAATAGAAGTTTTGCAAGATTAATTCTAATTTGATAACCACCTGAAAATGATTTTGGTGCTTTTTCTAAATCTTCATGTGAAAATCCAAGACCAAATAATATTTTTTCAACTTTATAAATACTAAACTTATCGTCTTCAGCTAGTGCAAGCGCAGTTTCATCTACTAATGTTTTTTCTGTAAAATCAAAATATTGTTTCAATGCTCCAATTTTATAATTTTTTGGAATCATTACTTCACCACTGTCAGCTTGTTCTTCATTAAGAATTAACTTGAAAAGTGTTGATTTACCACTACCATTTCGCCCTACTAATCCAATTTTATTACCAGAATTTAGTCTTAAATTTAGTTCACTAAAAAGCTCATTTGGCCCATAGCTTTTTGATACATTTGAAAGTTCTATCATGTTTCTCTTTTATTATGTGTTTTATATTTTTTTTGATTTGGAAGTATACGATATATGTGGTTATATGTTGATTAGAGAGAATTTATGAAATAAGTGTCTTAATCCGCAAATATTAAATTTAGACACTTTTCATATGTGTAAAATTAATTATTTTTTATTGCTTATTATCCATTTTTTGGCTTTTTCAAAATCAGTAAAATCGAAGTGTTTAATATCTGCCGTAATGAAATGTTTTCCCATATCTTGGGCAAATTCACCTATAATACTATTTGTAACAATTGCAATTTTAGATAATTTTTTATGGTAAGCATTTATAAATTTTAAATGGCTAATTAATGCACCAAAAGAGTCCCATCCAGAAAATGTTTCAACATAAATTATTATGCCATTTAACTTTTCATTATTTTCAATAAAAGGATCTATAATATCTCTTGCTGAATTAAAATCACTTTCACTTAATCTACCATTTGGTTTTAATATTGCTATATACTCTTTTTCATTTAAATGTACTTGCATCATTAATTGTCCTTTAAAATATAATATTCTATATTTTGATTATACTATTTAAACAATTTATTTTCATCATAAAAATAAAAAAAGGGTAAGAACATTTAAGTTCTTACCCTTTTATATCTATAAAAATTTTAAAAGATTAATGTAAATCAGCGTTTAATTTAATTTCTCTAGTAGATCTCATAGCAATTGTTTGTCCAGTAGATGAATTAACTCTAAAGTGAACTCCATTTACTCCTTGGAAATCGCTACCTTTCATTACAGTTGAAATTTCTTTACCAGGATTAATTTCTTTTAATGAAGCAACAGCTTTTTCAGATAATGCAATTTTAGTTCCAGGTAAAATTGTAACACCTGCATCTAATATACAACCATCACCAATTGCAGTTCCTGTACAAGAGTTTGCACCTAATAGTGTGTTTTCTCCAATAGAAACTGGAACTCCATCAGTACCTGAAAGAACACCTAAAATTGAAGCTCCTCCACCAACGTCAGATCCAGCACCAACAACAGCAGATGAAGAAATTCTTCCTTCAACCATAACAGAACCTAAAGTTCCAGCATTGAAGTTAATATAAGCAGCACCAGGCATTACAGTAGTTCCTGCTGCTAATTGTGCTCCCATTCTAACTTTTGAAGTTTCTAAAATTCTTGTATTATCAGCAGGGATTACGTGTTGTAAAAATCTTGGGAATTTATCAACCATATCAATAGTTGGGTATTTTCCAGATAATTTTAATGCAATTTCATTTGCTCTTAACCAATCTAATTCAACTGGTTGATTTCCAACCCATGCGCAGTTATGAAGTTTTCCAAATGCACCATTTAAATTAAGACTTCTAAGTGCTGCTTTTCCAGTTGAAAGTGCATAAAGTTTTAAGTATACAGCTTCTGTAGTTTCAGGAGCAGCATCGTCAAAAATAAATACAATTCTATAATCATCACCTGTTAATCCTGAATTTATAGGAAGTGAAGCAAGTGTAGAAATAACTTGAACGTTTTTATGTGCATCACCTTTTGCTTCTGGTATAAATGGTCTAAAAGCTTCTATACAAGAAGTTAAAAAATCATCAGAGATTTTAAATACTAATTCTGATTTTGAAGTATCTACATTTTCACCTGCAACTTTTAATGCATTTAAAAATACTGCTGCACTTCCAAAATTTTCATTCCAATTTATTAAAGGGAAAGTAGCTTGTAATATTTTATCTTTATTAATTTGCCCTCTATCTACTTTTGCAATACCAAAACCAATTGGATTTTTGTACCAAGATTGTGATTGAATATCATCTATTAATTGTTTAAATTCATCTTTTGTATAAACCATTATTTCTCCTATTATTTTTGCAGTATTGTACAACAATCAAGACTAATTTTAGGTTAATTTATAAGAAAAAATTATAAATTTATCAATAAATTGTATCCATATCTATTGAAGCATTTGTAGTGTTAATAGAATGTAAAGCAGTTAATAAAGCCTTCACATTTGAGCTTCGAAGTATAATTTCATATCTATATTTATTAGCCATTTTAAAAATAGGACTTTGCCCAAATCCAACAACTTCAATATTTTTATTCTCTTTTAAATAATTAACATAAGAATCCATCTCATCTTTTATTTTAAGGCCATTTGCATGAGAAAATGTAATCTTTGCCATTTTTAAAAATGGAGGATAAAGTTCTTCTCTAAACTCCAGTTCTGATTCTAAAAACTCTTGATAATTTGATTCATTTAAATAATGATTAAAAAACTCTTCATTTTTTGTTTGAATTATAACTTCACCCTCACCTTTTCTTCCACTTCTTCCTGAAATTTGGATAAGTAAAGATAGCGCTTTTTCCCTTGATTTATAAGAATTCATATTTAAAACAGAATCAATTCCAAGAACCACTGCTAGTTTAACGTTATGATAATCATGCCCTTTTGAGAGCATTTGTGTTCCAACTAAAATATCAATTTCACCTTTATTAAACTCATTTAAAATAGCTTTTAATTGATTATTAGTTTTTATTTTATCCCTATCAAATCTTTTTATAACTTTATCTGGAAAAATCTCTTTTAATTCCTCTTCTATTTGAGCCGTACCAACTCGTAAGTTATGAATTATTCCACTATGACAAGAAGGACAAGATTCAGGAATTTGTTGAGCATAACCACAATAATGACATTTTAATGCTAAATCATTTTTATGTAAACTCATTGAAACAGAACAATAAGGACACTCAACTGATTTTCCACAAGTTGTACAGATTTGATATTTAAAATTTGCACGTGTTGGTAAAAATACAATTACTTGATTTCCACTATTTATTGTATTTGATATTTTATTTGTAATTTTTACAGATAAATTTGCATCACTTTCATCAAAACTATAAGTTTTTTTTGTATTATGAAATGTTTCATTTAGTCTAAAGAATGGTATTTTATGAAAAGAACTAGCACTAACAGTTGCACTTCCTAAAACAAGTTGAATATCAAATTTTTTTGCAATATAAATACATAAGTCTTTTGTATGAAATCTAGGCTTTGAATCACTCTTATAAGACTCATCATGCTCTTCGTCAACAACTATTACTCCAAGGTTCGAATATGGTAAGAATAAGGCTGATCTTGCACCTGCTACTAATTTTATACTTCCTTCTTGTAAACCTTTTAATATTTCGATTTTTTTCTTTGCTGTAATTTTAGAGTGCCAAATAGCTACGCTTTTATCAAATACCTTTTCTAATCTTTTTTGCATTTGAGGAGTTAGGGAAATTTCAGGCATTAATAGAATTGCTTGTTTATTTTCGTTTAAATGCTCTTCAATTATTTTTATATAAACCTCTGTTTTACCAGCACCTGTATCTGCAAATAATAAAGCTTGTTTTTTCTCTTTTAAAAAATCTTTTGCTTTTTCTTGAGAATTTGATAAAACAATTTTACTATCAAATTTCACTTGATTATTTTCTTTTTCTATCAAACTAGAAAAAGGATGATAAACACTTAATGCCTCACCTAAAGAGCATACATAATACTGAGATACAAAATGTGCTGTTTGCAACATCATTTCATCATAATATTCACTTGAAAACTCAGAAATGTCTGTACATTTAAAACTTGGCTTTTCTACTTGTTTTATAACTACAGCTTCATTTAAAACTTTTCTATTTTGTAGTTTTACTAAAACTTTTGAGCCTATAGTTATTTCTTCTTCACTTTTATAAGTGAGATTATTTAATGGTGATTTTAATAATGCCAATTCATAATAGAACAATTATCTAATCTCCTTACATATATTTTCTTCACTTTTGCAAACTATTTTTTCATTTTCATATGAAAATAGAATAGATTTTGAAGATGAAAGATAGAATTCATATGAATGATCTGAAATCTTACTCCACTTACCTAATTTTTTTTCTTTTGTACTTGTAGAAACTATTGAAAAATCTATTACATTTGTAAATAACTTTTCACTAATTTTATCAACCATACTATCATCTAATTTTTCTATCTTTTCACTATTTGATAAAAGTATATTTTTTGTTTTTTTCTGTTCAATTGCATTTTGAATTAGAGATAAATCTGATTTTAAAACAGATAAATTTGAATTATAAGTTATTGCATTGTATTTAGGCAAAGCAAAAGAAGTTATAACTACAAGTAGAATAATTGCAATTATAATTTCTAAAAGAGAAAAGCCTTTGATTTTAAAACCTTGATAACTTATTTGTAATATCTTCAACATTTTTTTGAAAAATATTATACTCTTGAGATAATCTTATATAAGCAGCTAATAAATCCCTTGTATCATTGTTTTTATTTAAATCCAAATACTTACTAAGTTCTTTATATATTTTTTCATCAACATTAATAGTATAGGCCATATTGTTTATATGAAATGTAACTTCTTTATTCACCCTTTTGCGCCTTTATCAATGTTAATGTACTATCGATTCTTAAAAACATATCTTGATTATTTCTAATTAATTCATCATTATCATTTTTAACTCTATTTAATTCTTGAGTTAAAGCTTGATTTTCTAATTTTAATTTATCATAATCGTGAATTAATTTGTCAATTTTATTATTTAATGTTTCTATTATTTCCATAAAAAGATTTTATCTAAAATTTCCTAGGTTTCGAACATAAATTATAGTGATAATTATATTTTTTTCTCATTTATAAAAATTTTAGCTACTTCATACAACATTGCAACAGATTTTCCCCATTGAGAATAATCATTTACGTCTTCAATATCAATACCAAAATTTTGTGAAATTTGTTGCATTAGCTTTTGTTCATTTAAATGAAACGTATGATCTATATGAATTAAAATCATTAATTCAAGTATAACAATTCTTTTACTTTGTTCAGATTTAAAATCTTTTAAAATACCATCTAAACTAAAATTTTCCCTATCAAAAGAATCTAAATTCTCAATACCCATTTCTGTACAATATTCAAGCAATATTTCTTCTTCTCTTGGTCCATATTTATTATCCACACGAGCAAGATAATGAGCTAGTTGTAAAAAAGAAAACTTCTCTTTTGATTGTAATTTCATTAATAACATTATGATTATTCCTATTTGTATATTTTATAATTATAATAGAACTAGGTTAACAAGGAATAAACAACTATTTACCTAAAAAAGGAAATACTGTTAATAATCCTGAGATAATAAATTCTATAGATATTGAAGCTAATAATAGTCCCATGATTCTTGAGATTATGTTTAATCCTGTAATTCCAAGTCTTTTAGAAATATAACTTGACATTTTTAATGTCAAATAAATATAAGAAGAAATAGCAATTATAATTAAACTCATCATCATAAGATGAAATAAAGTATCAGATTTTTGAGAAAATATGATAATAGTTGATATTGCACCAGGTCCTGCTATTAAAGGAATAGCTAAAGGAACTACTGCAATTTCTTTTACATTTATACTTTTTTTCTGTGCTTCTTTTAATTCACTTTTTGTATTTTTTGCTTTTGGAGTTTTTGCATTAATCATGTTTATAGACATTAATAATAATAAAATTCCACCTGCAATTTTAAAAGAAGAAATAGAAATTCCAAAAATCAATAAAACATATTGCCCAATCCAAATAGAAACTAATCCAGCAATACAAGCAGCAATTGAAGCTGTTCTTGCTGTTTCTCTTTTTTCACTTGGACTACTATGTGATGTTAAAGAAACAAAAATAGGAATGGCAACAAATGGTGAGAATATTGACATTAAACCTATTGAAATTTGAATATAATCAGAAAAACTCAACAACTTAAACTCTTATTTATTTGAGTCATAATTCTATGCACCTAAATATTTAGCTCTAATTTCATCTGAGTGAACTAACTCACTTCCTTTACCTTCAAGAGCTACTTCACCATTTTCTAAAACATATGCCCAATCTGATATTTCTAAAGCAGCAAAGGCATTTTGCTCTACTAATAAAATAGTAATTCCCTCAGCTTTTAATCTTAAAATTGTTTCAAAAAGTTCACCAATGATTTTAGGAGCAAGTCCAAGTGATGGCTCATCCAACATTAAAAGTTTTGGAGAACTCATTAAAGCTCTAGCAATTGCTAACATTTGTTGTTCCCCTCCACTCATAGTTCCTGCTAGTTGTCCTTTTTTTGAAACCAATCTAGGAAAAAGTTTAAACATATCTTCTTGTAACTCTTCATATTTAGCATCATTATTAAAAGCACCCATTCTAAGGTTTTCTTCAATAGTAAGATTTTGAAAACATCTTCTTCCCTCAGGAACTAAAGCAATATGATTTTGAATAATCTTATGTGTTTTTAAATTTGAAATATCTTTATTATTAAAAGTTATTTGACCAGTTTTTTTAACATCATTTACAATTGATTGTAAAGTTGAAGTTTTACCAGCTCCATTTGATCCAATTAAAGAAACAATTTGTCCTTCTTTAACTTCAAAATTAATTCCTCTTACAGCTTTAATAAGCCCGTAATATACTTCTAAATTTTTTACTTTAAGCATGTTTAAAATCTCCAAGATAGGCTTTTATAACCTCTTCATCTTTAATTGCATCTTTTATATCACCTTCAAAGATTGTTTTTCCATAATCTAAAACCATAACTCTGTCACATAATTTATTTACAAATTTCATATCATGTTCAATTAATAAAATAGTGATATCAAACTCATCTCTTATTTTAAAAAATAATTCAGCTAAGTCATTTGTCTCATTTGGATTCATACCAGCTGCAGGTTCGTCTAATAATAAAAGTTGTGGATTAGCTGCAAGTGCACGCGCAATTTCTACTTTTCTTTGCTGACCATAAGAAAGAGAAGTTGCTTGTTCATTTGCATATTTATCAATTCCTAATACTTCCATAATTTCAAAAGCTCTTTTTTTTACTCTTTTTTCTTCTTTAAAAAATCTTGGTAATCTAAATATAGCTTCAAAATATGTATAAGATGCTTGATAATCAAAACCTATTAAGATATTTTCTAAAACCGTCATTGATTTGAATAATCTAATATTTTGGAATGTTCTTGCTATTCCTCTATGAACTATCTTATGAGGTTTAATACCATCTATTTTTTGACCATGAAATTTAATTGAACCTTCTGTTGGTTCGTAATTTCCAGTGATAATATTAAACATTGTTGTCTTACCAGCACCATTTGGGCCAATTAAACCATAAATCTCTTTTGCTCTTACACTAAATGAAGTATCTTTTATTGCAGTTACTCCACCGAACTGTTTTGTTACATTGCAAACTTCTAAAATCATTTGTTTGCCTTTTTCTTTTTAAATAAATCTTTTAACTCTTTTTTACCCATAAGACCTTCCCTTGCAAAAAGCATCACTATAATTAAAATTAAAGAGAAAACAACCATTCTCATCCCTGGCATTGCATCAGTTTGAATACCCATAAAATCCATAGGTTCATCTAGGAATCTCATCCATTCAAGTCCTGCCATGACAAAGATAGTTCCTAAAATTGCTCCTGTTGTACTTCCAAGACCACCTAAAACGATGATAATTAATAATTGAAATGTTAAGAAGAATGTAAATAAATCTGGACTTATTGATGTTAAAAGTGCTGCTAATAAACCACCACCAACACCCTCAAAAAATGCAGAAGTTGTAAATGCTAAAGTTTTAATTTTAAATGTATTAATACCCATAGCAGTTGCCGCATCTTCATCATCACGAACAGCTTTCATAGCTCGTCCAAACTTTGAATAGATAATATTTAATATTGCCATTACTGTCAAAATAGCAATTCCACCAGTCCAGTAAAGATTTGAAAATTCAGGAATATCATTTATACCCAATGATCCATTTGTAATAGAAGGGGAATTAATAGCCAAAATTCTAATAATAAATCCAAAACCAAGTGTAACAATAGCTAAATAATCACCTCTTACCCTAAATACAGGGAAAGATAAAGATAAAGCTAATAAAGCTGAAATAGTTCCAGATAAAATTAATGCCCAGAAAAAATTTGCTTGTAAAGCTAAAACCCATGGAGAAGCATCTTCAATATAATATTGATATTCCATAGCTTCTGCATCAACTAGTAAAATTGCTGTTACATAAGCTCCAATTGCAACAAATCCATTTGGTTCAAGTGAAAACTGACCAGTTACACCATTTATTAAGTTATATGAAACGGCAAGAATTATAAAAATTGCAACATTGTTGATAATTCGTACTGTATATTCATCAAAAAAGTTTTGTGCGAACCATGTAAACCAGATAGCTGTTATTATAATAGCTAGATTTATTAATCTGTCTCTTGTGAAAATTGTATCTTGTACCATAATTAAAACCTACTCTTTTCTAAATCTTCACCCATAATTCCAGTTGGTTTAAACAACAATACTAAAATTAAGAAAATAAATGCAAAGGCATCTTTATAACCACCAAGTTCTGGGAAGAAAGCAATTACAACAACTTCAGTAAAACCAATAATAAATCCACCAACAACAGCACCTGAAACAGAACCAATACCCCCAACAACAGCTGCTGCAAAGGCTTTAAGTCCAACTAGAACACCCATCATAGGCTCAACTGAAGGATAATTAATAGCCCAAAAAATTCCACCAACTGCTGCTAAACCTGAACCTAAACCAAAAACTAAAGCAATAATTGTATTTGCATCAATTCCCATTAAATTTACTGTTTTAATATCAAAAGATAAAGCTCTAATTGCCATACCATATTTTGTTTTATATAAAACGTATAATATTCCCATTAATAAAAACAATGTAACAATTGGAACCATAATAGAAGCAAATGAAAAAGTAACACCAGCAACATTAAAAATATTTTCCATGTATTCAGGTACAGGGAAAGCTCTTGGAACTCCACCTAAAAAAACTGTAAAAGCATTTTCTAAAAAGAATGAAATACCAATTGCTGTAATTAGTAAAGAAATTTTTGGAGCTTCTCTTAAAGGTTTATATGCAATTTTATCCATAAACATACCAAAACTAGCAGAAATAGTCACTGCTAATAGCACTGTAAGTGGAAATGGCAAATCAAAAACAGCCATAAAAGTATAAGCTAAAAAAGCACCTACCATCATAATATCACCATGTGCAAAGTTAATTAGCCTTAGCACACCATACACCATTGTATAACCAATTGCAATAAGGGCATACATACTACCCAAACTAAAACCGTTTACCATCTGTTGCATAAACGTTAATATATCCATTAAATCTCCTGATTTTTCATATCTGTATATTGCAATATTAAAAATAACTTTTATTAGTTTTAATATTGCAAAAAAGCCTAACAAAAGAATTGTTAGGCTTTTAAATTTCTTATTTTATAATAAAAATTATGGGTTAACTGTTGCTTTAAATACAGCTTTTCCGTCTTTGATTTCTTTAATAACAGCAGATCTTGTTGCGTTACCTTCTTTATCAATAGAAATTTTTCCTGAAACACCATCAAAATCTTTTGTTTTTTTAATTTCTTTATTAATACAAACAGAATTTGTTGGATCTTCACATTTATTCATTGCTGCAATTAATACATTATATGTATCAGCACCTAAAGCTGTAAATGAATTCATTTCTTTATTTCCAGTTTCTTTTTCATGGAAAGTTACGAAATCAGCTGAAGTTTGTGAAGGAGGATTTGTTGAATCAAAGAAATCTGTAAACATATATCCGTTTACTGCATCTCCACCTAAGTCAATAAATGTTTGGTTAGCAACACCATCTCCTGAAAACATTGGTTTTTCTAAACCTAATTGTTTAGATTGTCTAGCAATCATAGAAGCTTCTGGGTGATATAATGGTAAGAACATAAAATCTGGATTTGTTTCTTTGATTTGAGAAACTACAGCTTTGAAATCTTTATCACCTGAAGTAACTTTAATTTTTTTAACAATTTCTCCACCATTCTTTTTAAAAGCAGTTTCAAAAGCTTTAGCTAATCCTAAAGAGTAAACTTGTGCTTGGTCAACAACTACAACAGCAGTTTTATAACCTTGTGCTTTTGCAAAGTTTGCAACTACTTCACCTTGGAAAGAATCTGAAAAACAAACTCTATTTGCATATTCTCTTTTTGCTGTTAATTGATCATTTGTAGCAACTGAAGCAATAAGTGGAATTTCTTTTTTATCAGCAATTGCAATTGCTTGAGCTGTATTTGTAGAAGTTAAAGCTCCTAAAATAGCTACAACTTTATCAGAAGAGATAAGTCTAGTTGTTGCATTTGCAGTTTCAACTTTATCACCTTTATTATCAAGTAAAACAATTTTAATTGTATCACCATTTTTTAATGTAGGTTGTTGTTTATGAGCTAACTCAACACCTAAATTTGTAACTTGACCATATGCCGCTAATGGTCCAGACATTGGCATAACTGCACCAATACTAATCTCTTTTGCTGAAACAACACTACAAGATAATGCAGATGCTAAAGCTATACTTAAAAATTTATTCATTTATTCTCCTTAGTTAATTCTTTTTTTATTCTATCATAAGAATATAAAATAATTATGATAAAACTACAATAAATTATATAAAAATTATACATTTTGCATAGCTTTTTAAATAAATTATACTATTTTATCCATTTTCAACAGTAGAAAGCATCAATACATAATCTTTTGAATAAGTTTTTTCACCATTTTTTATATAAATTCGTGGAACACGCTTATCAATCATACATATTATTTCATAATTAATTGTATTTAATGACTCTGCAAGACTATCTATTGAAATCCCATTTAAATCATTTCCACCAAATAAAATTACTTCATCACCAATATTTACATCTAGTCCTGTTACGTCAATAATACATTGATCCATACAAATATTTCCAACAACAGGAACTTTGCAACCTTGAACCATAACCTTTGCTTTTCCTGTTAACATTCTTGTATATCCATCTGCATAACCTATTGGTAAAGTTGCAAGTAATGATTCTTTTTCACATTTGTATTTTAAACCATAACTTACACAACTACCTTTTTCAAGAGTTTTTACAAAAGATACTTGAGCTTTTAAGCACATTACTTCTTTTAAATTAACAATATCATGATTTACTTCTTTTGATGGATATAAGCCATACAACATAATACCAGCACGTACCATATCAAAATTATATTGAGGTAAATCAATAATACCAGCACTATTTGACACATGTTTTAAAGTTATATCTAATCCTCTTTTTTCTAAATTATCAACAATATATTTATATTTTTTAACTTGCTGTATTGTATATTCTTTATCAATTTCATCAGCAGCAGCAAAATGTGTGAAAATACCTTCTATTATTAACCCATCAAGCTTACTAATTTCTAATATTGTATCAATAGTTTTATCTTCAAAAATCATACCTAATCGATTCATTCCTGTATCAAGTTTTATATGAATAGTAATTTTTTTATTTAAGGAATTAGCAATCTTTGAAAATTCTTTTGCTTGATCTAATGTATAAATTGTTTGAATAACATCATATTTAATAACATCATGTGCTAGATTTTCAGGAGTATAACCCAATACCATCGTTTGAATATTTGGGAAAAAAGTTTTTAATTGAATTGCTTCTGATAATGTAGCAACAGCAAATCTATCTGCACCATTTTCAAGTAATGTTTCAGCAATAGCAACAGCACCATGACCATAGCCATCTGCTTTTATTACAGCTGTAATTTTAGAATTTTTATTTGTAATTCTTCTTACTTCTCTCATATTATGAGCTAAATTATCTAAATTGATTTCAGCCCAAACTGGTCTTGATAATTCCACGTATAGTTCTCCTATTCATATATAATAAATCATTATTTTTATGGGAATAATAAAAAGCAGCACAATAGCTTTTTATTACTTCCATAAAAATAAATTAATCAAAAGAAGAGCTACAAAACTCTGCCTTTGATTTAATTTATTTAAGATATTTCAAAATACCTAATTATATTTTTTTATTTCACCTGAATCTACTCTTGCAATAAAAGATTTTAACTCTTTTTTGGCAACTGGCATTAGATAGTATAATCCAATAATATTAAAAATAGACATTGAAAACATTGCAGCATCTGAGAAGTCAATAACCGCACCAAAACTGATACTTGTACCAACAATTACAAATAAACAAAAGATTCCTTTATAAACAATTTCAGTTGTTTTTCCTTCACCAAAAAGGTAAGTCCATGCTTTTAATCCATAATAAGACCATGATACCATTGTAGAAAATGCGAACATAACTACTGCAAGTGCTAATAAATATTCAAAAATAAACGAAGTTTCTGTAAAAGCAGCAGCAGTTAATGTAACTCCACTTAAAGCACCTGTATTCATTCCTGAAATAATAATTACTAAAGCTGTCATTGTACAAATAACAACCGTATCAATAAATGGTTCAAGTAAAGAAACCAAACCTTCTGTTATAGGTTCTTTAGTTTTTACAGCTGAATGTGCAATAGCAGCTGATCCAACACCTGCTTCATTTGAGAAAGTAGCTCTTTTTAACCCTTGAATTAAAGCTCCTATAAAACCACCAGCAACTCCAGCACCTGTGAATGCTCCAACAAATATTTGTTCAAAAGCAGCACCAATTTGGTCATAATGAGAAATTAATACAATAAGAGACATTCCAACATATAAAGTAGCCATAAATGGAACTAATTTTGAAGTTACTGATCCAATAGAAGGCATTCCACCTATAATAACTCCGGCAAGAAGTATTGCAAAAATAATACCTGTAATCCAACCATATCCAGGAGCTAGTCCAAATGTTTGAACAATCATAGCATTTGCTTGATTACCTTGGAACATATTTCCAGCACCAAAAGCTGCAAATATTGTCATAATTGCAAAACCAATTGCTAGAACTCTACCAGTTTTTTCATGACCTTTTTCTTTAAATGCTTTTGATAAATAGTACATTGGACCACCTGATACTGTACCATCAGCATTTTCATTTCTATATTTTACACCCAAGGTACATTCTGTAAATTTTGATGCCATTCCAAATAAACCACAAACAATCATCCAAAAAGTTGCCCCTGCTCCTCCAATTGCCAAAGCTACTCCAACTCCTGCAATATTTCCAAGTCCAACAGTTCCTGATAGTGCAGTTGTAAGTGCTTGAAAGTGTGAAACCTCACCTGGCTCTTTTTTATCTGGATTTGAAAATTTCCCACGAACAATGTCAATTGCTAATCCAATTCTTCTAAATTGTATAAATCCAAAATAGAAAGTAAAAACAATTGCAGCAACAAATAACCAAGCAACAATTAATGGAAAGGTTACCCCATCTTCTATTTTTACACCATAAAAAATTGTATTTGCAAACCAACCAAAGTAAGTAGTAAAAAATAAATCTATTTTTTTATCAATTCCAACAATCTCTTCTGCAAAACCAATACTTGGTATACATAAAATAGCTATATAAAACAGCATACTCTTAAATATTTTCATAAGTCTCTCCTCTTATTTATAATATAATTTTATATTACATTATTATTTTTTATCGCATAGCTAACTAAACAATGTTTAATTACTATATTAATCATTAAATTAATTTAGTAATTAAAATTTCTTAAAGCAAAGAAAGAGAAAACTCTTTCTTTATAGTTTATCCTTGAAAGAAAGAAGAGAACAACAAAATATCTACATTTGTTTCATTTTTCTTATCAATTGTAATTACATCATTTATGATTTTTCCAATAGAAGGAGCAAAAGTAATTCCAAGCCAACCTAATCCAGTAGCGTGTACTAAGTTTTTATAGTTTTCATCAAATCCTAAAATTGGAATATCATTTGGAGTAAGTGGTCTAAATCCTGACCATTCAACAACTTCTCTTCTTTCAAATTCATTTGTGTATAAAGCTAGGTTTTTATTCATACTATCAATTTGTTTTTTAACAATTGAAGGATCTGTTGTTCCTAATTCAAGTTTTGAAGTCATTCTTAATGTTTCTCTTCTTGGAGTCATAGCTATAAATAAGTCTGCAAATAAAGATGTTGTTTTAGGCATTAATTCTTTATCCATTTTAAAAGTTAAACTATAACCTTTTGCAGGTGTCATCATGAATTTATTTTTTGCTTGCCGTGCAAGTTTATCATCAGCTCCAGTTGAAAGAATAAATGTTTCAGCTTCATATACACCCTTTGAAGTTCTAATCTTACTTACTTTTGAACCTTCAAATTCTAATCTTTCAACATCTTCATTTAAAAGAAATTCAACACCTTTTTCTTCTAGATATTTTTTAACTGCAAGCATCATTTCACCAGCATCGATATGTCCATTTTCTTTTAGAAGAATTGAACCAATTACTTTATCATTTAAAATTGGCATGTACTCTTTTGTTCTTTCTTTTGAAAGAATTTCATAAGCAAGTGGATCATCACAATGTGCAGCTTTTGCATCAAAAGTTTTTTGCTCAGTATAAATCATTAATAAACCATCTTTTCTAAAGTGAAAATCAATTCCATCATCTTCAACCATAGATTGATACATATCTAAACTAACTTGTCCATATCTTTCAAATAATGCTAATGTTCTTTTTAATCTAGCTTGTGTAGAACTAGCTGCAAATTTTAAAAGCCATTTATATAAATGTAAGTCTAAAGTAGGATGAACACTAGCAGGTGATTCGCCTTTTAACATTAATTTAATAGTA
>CBFHMY010000033.1:0-23625 GCA_965657055.1 uncultured Aliarcobacter sp.
TAGGGTATTTGTAATTGGATTTGCTGAAAGTATTTCTAATAAAATAGAATCATCCACATCTTTAGAATCTAATCTTTTTTTAATAAATTCTTCATCTATTGGCATATCATCATTATGAAGTTTTACCATCACTTCAAATATTTTTTTATGAGCAGGAAGATAAAAATCTTTTGGTTTTAATACTCCTAATACATCCTCTAATTCTTCAGGATTAAAAAGTATCGAACTTAACACTGCTCTTTCTATATTTATACTGTAAACACTATCCATTTATTCTCCAATTTTTAAGAATGACACTTTATCTGAAATCAAGTTAGTAGCTAATAAAATTAATGGATAGAATATTGACAATATATATTAGTAATGATACAATAATCAAAAGACAACAAAGGCAATAAGATGACAGCAAAAATTGGCATGAGAGAATTATCAAGAAATTCTAATATATTAGATGAAATATGCAGGAAAAAGCAAAATAGATGAAAAATATAATAATTTAACATCCTCTGAAATAAAAGAAAAAAGAGAGAAAGAAAAAAATGACAAAAAATTTTATGACTGTGGATTAGAGATAAGAAATTTGAAAGAGTTTTTAGAATAGAAAATACAAATTATTCTCTATTCTAATTTTTTAAATATTATTTTCTTTTTTCTGCTTCAAATTCTACTTCTTCAATAAATCTATTTATCAAAGCATCACCTGAAAGCTTAGCTATAATTTCGCCTCGTTTCATTACAAGTCCGCTACCTTTTCCAAAAGCGATTGCAACATCTGCTGATTTTGCTTCTCCGATTGCATTTACAACACATCCCATAACTGAAACATCAAGTGGTGTTTTAATATGTTTTGTTCTTTTTTCAATTTCTGCAACGGCACTTACTAAATCAGCTTCAATTCGTCCACAAGTTGGACAAGAAACGATATTTAATCCCTCTTTTGCAATTCCTACATCTTTTAGTATTGCTTTTCCTACTTTTATCTCTTCTTCAAGTTCACCTGTCATTGAAACTCTTAGAGTATCTCCAATTCCATCAAGTAAAAGTGAACCTAAGGCAATAGAAGATTTTATTGTTGAGTGAAATTGAGTTCCAGCTTCTGTTACTCCTAAATGAAATGGATAATTATTCATAGGTCTTAAAGTTCTATAAGCTTGAACAGTTCTTTGAACATCACTAGCTTTTAGTGATATTTTCATATTTGTAAAACCTAAATCTTCAAGATATTTGATATTATAATCAGCACTTGCAACCATTCCCTCTGGTGTTTGTCCATATTTATCTTCAAATTGTTTTTCAAGCGACCCTGAATTTACTCCAATTCTAATAGGTATATTTCGCTCTTGGCAAGCCTTAACAACTTCTTGAACTCTTTTTTTATCTCCAATATTTCCTGGATTAATTCTAATACAATCTACAACTTCAGCAGCAATTAAAGCTAATTTATAATGAAAATGAATATCTGCTACAAGTGGTAAATCAACTTGTGATTTAATCTGTTTTAATGCTAACGCCGCTTCCATATTTGGAACAGCAACTCTTACTATATCAGCACCTGCAAAATGTAAAGCTGTGATTTGTTCAACCGTAGCTTTTACATCAGAGGTTTTTGTAAATGTCATTGATTGTACAGGAATTGGAGCATCACCACCAATTGGTACATTTCCGACGAATATTTGTTTTGTTGGGTATCTTTTTATCATGGGGAAATTTTATTGTAATATATATTAAATTCAAGTGAATTATTTAGCCTTCATAAATAAAAAAGTAACTTAATATAATGTTTAAATTTTAATTTGATAAAAAATTGATTTTAAATTAAAGTTTTATTTTGAAAATATTAGATACAATGCACGCATTATAAGAAAAGGATTTTTATGCAAGATTTTGCTATTTTTGATTTAATAATACTTAGTATTACTCTAATTTTGGGACTAAAAGGTCTTTTTAGGGGATTAATAAAAGAAGTATTTGGCATTATTGGAATCATCGGTGCAATATTTGTAGCATCTAGAATTTCAAAAGAGATTGGTGATTTAATAGCTCCTATCTTAGTTCTTGAAAACGAAGCAACAATAAAATTAATCGGTTTTGTAACTGCATTAGTTGCTGTTTGGCTTGTGGTTTATAGTGCAGGTGTGATAGTTAGTAAAATATTTGCAGCAAGTGGATTAGGGATTGTTGATAGAATTTTTGGATTTATATTTGGTGCGGCAAAAATATTTTTAATATTTTCTGTTATTGCTTATGCCCTTTACCAAGTACAATCTTTCAAAAAAGTTATAGACGAAAAATTTGCTAATTCAGTTGTAATGCCTCATTTAATAAGTGTAGGTTCATATATTATCAAACTTGATACAACAACAATAACAAATAGTATTGACAAAGCTGTTGATAATGCTAAAGGCACTACAGCCGCTGTAATTGGAGATACTACAAATAATATAAAAGATGGAGTTGATTCAACACTAGATGGTGTAAAAGATGCAGTAGAAGAAGAAGTTGTACAAAGAGTTGAAGAACAAATTCAAGAAACAACAAATGAAACTGCTGGACAAATAAATTCTGTAAAAGAAAAATTTAAAAGTATCGCAAACAAACCAGAAGAAAATAAATAAAGGAATTTAATATTGTTCGAAAATACATATATACAACAAAGAATAGAAAAAGCTGAAAAACTAAGAGAAGTTGGAATTAATCCATATTCAAATGAAAGCGCAAGAAATAGTACAATCGCAAAATTTTTAAATGTAAATAGTGATATTGCACATACAGAAGAAAAAAGAGATGCAAGCAGAACTTACACAGTTGCTGGAAGAATAAAACTTTTTAGATTAATGGGAAAAGCATCTTTTCTTAAAATAGAAGATGAAAGCGGAATGCTTCAAATTTATGTGGCACGTGATAATTTACCAGAAGGTTTTTATAACGATATTTTTAAGAAAAATATTGAAGTTGGTGATATTATTGAAGTTTCTGGTTATCCTTTTGTTACAGGACATGGTGAACTTTCATTACACGCTGACAATTTAAAAATTTTAACAAAAGCTATTTCTCCACTACCTGAAAAATTCCATGGTATTCAAGATAAAGAGTTAAGATATAGACAAAGATATTTAGATTTAATTATGAATTCTGAAGTTCGAAAAACTTTTCATATTAGATCAAAAGTTATTTCTTTAACAAGAAGATTTTTTGAAGATAAAGGTTTCTTAGAAGTAGAAACTCCAATGATGCATCCAATCGCAGGTGGAGCAAATGCAAAACCTTTTGTTACTCATCATAACGCTTTAGGAATTGATAGATTTTTAAGAATTGCACCTGAGTTATATTTAAAAAGATGTATCGTTGGTGGATTTGAAGCTGTATTTGAAATAAATAGATGTTTTAGAAATGAAGGAATGGATGCAACGCATAATCCTGAATTTACATCTATTGAATTTTATTGGGCTTATAAAACATATAAAGATTTAATTGTTCTAACAAAAGAGTATTTTGAGTACTTATTTGAACATTTAGAATTACCAACTGTTTTACCATATGGTGAACTAAAAATTGATTTTAGTAACTTCACTGAAATTCCATTAATTCAATCTTTAGTAGAAATCGGTGGAGTTCCTGCTGATATTGTTGAAGATAAAGATAAAATTATTGCATTTATGAAAGAAAATAAATTAGAAGTAAATGCTAAAATGAACATTGGACAACTTCAAGGTGAATTATTTGATGAATATGTTGAAGCAAAACTTATAAATCCAACATTTATCACTGAATATCCAGTTGAAATTTCTCCACTTGCTAGAAGAAATGACGAAAAACCTCATTTAACTGATAGATTTGAGTTATTTATAGCAGGAAAAGAAATTGCAAATGCATTCTCTGAGTTAAATGATCCCCTTGATCAACTTCAAAGATTTGAAGGTCAAATGGAAGCAAAAGAGTGTGGTGGAGATGATGAAGCACATGAAATGGATGAGGATTTTGTAAATGCTCTATCTTATGGAATGGCTCCAACAGCAGGTCAAGGTATTGGTATTGATAGATTAGTAATGATGCTTACAAATGAGCATTCAATTAGAGATGTATTACTTTTCCCAGCAATGAAACCAATTAAACAAGAAATTAATCTTCTTGATGAAGAAGTGTAAAAGAGTGAAATTATTCACTTTTTAAGTAAAAATAAAACATAATAAAAATTAAAAATTAAATTAAAAAGTCCAAGGAGAATAGATATGAGTTTTTTATCAAATGCAAATTTAGAGCAAGCAGATAATGAAGTTTTTTCAATAATTGAAAATGAGTTAAAAAGACAAACTAATCACTTAGAAATGATTGCAAGTGAAAACTTTACAAGTCCTGCAGTAATGCAAGCTATGGGTTCAGTATTTACAAATAAATATGCTGAGGGTTATCCTTATAAAAGATATTATGGTGGATGTGAATTTGCTGACCAAGTTGAGCAATTAGCAATTGACAGAGCTTGCGAAATCTTTGGTTGTTCTTACGCAAATGTTCAACCACATTCTGGAAGCCAAGCAAATGGTGCTGTTTATGCTGCATTATTAAATGCAGGAGACAAACTTTTAGGTATGGATTTATCTCATGGTGGACACTTAACTCATGGGAGCAAGCCTTCATTCTCTGGTAAAAACTACTCTGCATTTTATTATGGTGTAGAATTAGATGGAAGAATTGACTATGAAAAAGTAATGGAAATTGCAAAAGTTTGTCAACCTAAAATTATAGTTTGTGGAGCTAGTGCATACGCAAGAGAAATTGATTTCTCTAAATTTAGAGAAATAGCTGATGCTGTTGGTGCTATTTTATTCGCTGATATTGCACACATTGCAGGACTTGTTGCTGCTGGTGAGCATATGAGTCCATTCCCTTATGCAGATGTTGTTACAACTACTACTCACAAGACTTTAAGAGGTCCAAGAGGTGGTATGATTATGACAAATAATGAAGAAATCGCTAAAAAAATCAATTCTGCAATTTTCCCAGGATTACAAGGTGGACCACTTGTTCATGTAATCGCTGCAAAAGCAGTTGCATTTAAAGAGATTTTAGATCCTTCATGGAAAGTTTATGCAAAACAAGTAAAAGCAAATGCAAAAGTACTTGGAGAAGTTCTAATGAAAAGAGGATACGATATCGTTTCAGATGGAACAGATAATCACCTTGTATTAGTATCTTTCTTAAATAAACCATTTTCAGGTAAAGATGCAGATGCAGCTTTAGGAAATGCAGGAATTACAGTAAATAAAAATACAGTTCCAGGAGAAACTAGAAGTCCATTCGTTACTTCAGGTATTAGAATTGGATCTCCAGCTTTAACTGCACGTGGTATGAAAGAAAAAGAGTTTGAAATTATTGCAAATAAAATTTGTGATGTTTTAGATAATATTGAAGATTCAGCTTTACATGCAAAAATAAATAAAGAGCTAGAAGAATTAGCAGGAAATTTTGTTGTTTATACTCAATCAACTTACTAGTATTTCTAAATAATTAAGGATAAGTTATGCAAATAAAAGGCGAAGAGTTCATAAAAAAGGTTCAGCTTCAACAAGAGCGTGAAGAACTTGAACGAAAATTAAATGAACTTGAAGAAGTGGAAATGTCAATACAAGATGAACCTGTAATTCTATCAAGAAGCATTAACAATACTGTTAATGAAGTTGATAATGACGTGGAAATGAATGATCATGAACTTAACAATATTATGTTAGGTTCATCAAACAATTCAAATGAAGAAAATAAGAAAAAATACCTAATTTTAGGTATTGTTCTTGTTGTTTTATTTTTATTAACAATTATTATTATTCGTCTTTTATCAGGTGATACAACAAAAGAAGATCAATTTACTTCTAATAATGCAAACTCTAATGAGATTAAGAAATTATCTGAAAATAGCAATATTGAAGAAAATTTCCAAAAAATCATTAATGAAAGAGTAAAAAAAGATTCTTCAGCACCAATGGTTCCTGAAATTGCAAAAACAACTGAAAATGCTCAACAAACTACTGCAAATACTTTAGAAGGTAATGAAACTATTCAACAAGATGAAGCACCAAGTGGTATTACAAATGAAGCTTTAGATGAAACTATTAAAAAAATAGAAGAAAAGAAAGCTGTTCAAAAAGAAAAAGTTGTTGAAAAAGTAACTAAAAAAGAACCTGTTCAAAAAGAAAAAGTTGTTGAAAGAAAAGTAGAAGAAAAAAAAGCAAGTAAATATGTAGCTGAAACTTCATCTTCGGATATGACAAAAGGCTATTTTGTACAAATAGGTGCTTTTTCTAAAAAACCATCTGATAGTTATATTAATACAATTAGAAATGAGAAGTTTAAATATAAAATATATCAAACAGAAATAAAAGGAACTTTATACAATAAAGTTTTAATAGGCCCTTATTCTTCAAGAGCAGCAGCAAATCAAGATATTGATGCTATAAAAGAAAAACTAAGTGTTACAAACGCTTTTATTGTTAAATTTTAAAAGTGAATTTCTATGAATTTTTATAGTAAAGAGCTTTTTTTAGATCAATTTACTCCTGTTTCAATTTATGAAAAAGTGAAATCATTATATTGTGATGAAATCACTTTTTTATTCGAAAGTACAATTAACTCAAGCGATGGAAATTATTCTTATATCATAATTGGTGCTAGAGAGCGAGTTTGGTATGAGAATAATACTTGTTTTCATAAAAATGAACAAGGTATCACTGAAACTGTAGAATCAAATCCTTTAAAATTTTTAAAAAGATATTATAAAAACTTTGATAAACAAGTATATAAAGATAAATCAGAAGAACTAGGTATTGGCTTAATTGATGGATTTATTGGAAATGTTGGTTATGATATTGGAAAAGAGTTCGAACCAAAATTAAAAGAATCTATGAACAACTTGGTCGATCAATTAAATATTCCAGATTTAGATTTAATTAGACCAAATATCATACTAGGTTTTTCACATAAAACTTCAAAGCTAGTAATGGTAACTTCAGTTGAATCAAAAAAAGAAGAATTAGATAACATAGAAGATATTTTATTTACTACGTATACTTATTCACCTTTAAAAAAAGCCACAATTTTAGATGATGGAAAATTTAACTTCACAAAAGAAGAATTTTTCAATATGGTTGCTGTTTCAAAAGAAAAAATAAAAGCTGGTGATGTATTTCAAATACTTATGTCAAATAGATTTATTCAAAAAGCAAAAGTTGATCATTTAAGTTTTTATAGAGCATTAAGAAGTAAAAATCCTAGTCCTTATCTATTTTTATTAGAATTTGAGAAATTCTCAATTGCAGGAAGCAGTCCTGAAGTTATGATTAGACTTGTAGATGGTCATTTACTTTTAAGACCAATTGCAGGTACACGAAAAAGAGGTAAAACTCTTGAAAAAGATATTGCAATGGAAATTGAACTAATCAATGATACTAAAGAAAGAGCAGAACATCTAATGCTTGTAGATTTAGGAAGAAATGATGTAGGAAGAGTTGCAAAGCCAGGAACTGTAAAAGTTACTGACTTAATGAGAGTTGAGAGATATTCTCATGTTATGCATATAGTTTCCGATGTGGAAGCTGTAATTGATGAAAAATATGACATGTTTGATTTATTTGCAGCAACATTTACTGCAGGAACTATGACAGGCGCTCCAAAAATCAAAGCAATGGAATTAATAGCTCAAATAGAAGGTATAAAAAGAAACTTCTACTCAGGAAGTATTGCTTACTTTGGTTTTGATGGAAATATGGATTCTGCTATTACTATTAGAACTACAATGCTAACTGAAGATACGGTGATTTTCCAAGCAGGTGCAGGAATTGTAGCTGACTCAAATCCAGATGATGAATATCTTGAAGTTCATAATAAACTTGCTGCAAATATTGCAACATTAAAAGATCTATCTTAAATTTAAACACCAACAAAAAGAGTTCCTTTATTAAATATTGGCTATGATTTCACTCATAAAAGCCAATATTAAAGGATGAATTTTGTTACTTGGTGTAAATATCGACCACATTGCAGTTTTGCGAGAAGCTAGAAAAATAAACGACCCAAATCCCCTTGATGCCCTTGGTATTTGTAAACTTGCAGGCGCTGATCAAATCACTATTCACTTAAGAGAAGATAGAAGGCATATTCATGATAATGATGCAATTGCTATTATTCAACACTCATCATTACCTGTAAACTTAGAGTGTTCAATTAACCCTGAAATTATTGATATTGTTTGTAAACTTAAACCTGCCCGTGCTACTTTAGTTCCTGAAAATAGAAATGAAGTAACAACAGAAGGTGGCCTTGATGTAAAAGGCAATTATGAGAAACTTCAAAAAGCAATTGATAAACTTCATGCTAATGAAATTGAAGTTTCTTTATTTATTGATCCAAAAGATGAAATAATTGAATTATCTAGCCAACTTGAAGTTGAATGGATAGAGCTTCATACAGGAACTTTTGCAAATGTTTATGCAATGCTTTATACAAACTTAGCACAAACACATCACACAATAAAAGAGTTAGAGTTAAGTAAAGCTGAACTAAAAAGCAAATTAGAAAAGTCAATAAAAGAGATAGAAACATCATCAAAACTTGCAAAAAAACTAAATCTAAAAATAGCTGCGGGGCATGGATTAAACTATCAAAATGTAACATTAATCTCTAAAATTCCTGAAATTATAGAGTTAAATATCGGACAAAGTATTATTGCTAGATCTGTATTTAAAGGTTTAGAAAAAGCAATACTTGATATGAAAGAGTTAATAAAAAATGATTAATAAAAAACCAAAAATAGCAATAAGTATTGGTGATTTAAATGGAATTGGAATTGAAATTGCATTAAAATGCCATGAAAAAATATCAAAATTATGTACTCCAATTTATTGTATAAATAACAAAATGCTAAAACTTGCATCAAAAGAATTAAAAATGGAAATTCCAAATGATTTTGAAATTTTTAAAACTAGAGGTGAGTTTGAAATAAAACCAGGAACTGTTTCAAAAAAAGCAGGGAAATACTCTTATGACTCTTTTATGGATGCTATAAATCTAGCAAAAAATAATGAAGTAGATGCAATTTGCACCCTTCCTATAAATAAAGAAGCTTGGAATAAAGCAAATATTAAATATAAAGGCCATACTGAAGTTCTAAGGGATTTTTTTGGTAAAAATGCAATAATGATGCTTGGATGTAAAAAAATGTTTGTAGGCTTGTTTACGGAGCATATTCCCCTTAAAAAAGTTGCAAAGAAAATTAAAGAAGAAGAGCTTACTACTTTTTTAATTGATTTTTATAAAAACGTTAAAAATGACAATATAGGTGTTCTAGGATTAAATCCACATGCTAGTGATAATGGTGTTTTAGGTGATGAAGAAGTACAAATTTTCAAAGCAATAAAAAAAGCAAATAAAGCCTTAGAAAAAAATGTTTTTAAAGGACCCTTGGTTCCAGATACTGCATTTTCACCACTTTCAAGAAAAAACTATAAATATTTTGTTGCCATGTATCATGATCAAGGATTAGCTCCATTGAAAGCTTTATATTTTGATCAAAGTATAAATGTAAGTTTAAATCTTCCAATAATAAGAACTTCAGTTGACCATGGAACTGCTTTTAATATTGCATACAAAAATGAGAAAGTAAACACAAAAAGTTACCTAAATGCAATCAAAGAAGCAATAATTTTAATATCAAATAAAGAATGAAAAGCTTAGAGGCTTGTTATGAAATTAATTTTTCAAAAATTAATTTCATAGAGCGAAAAATAAAAATAGAAGATTCAAAAACTATAATAAGTGGTGCTTCTAAAACTGGAAAAAGCTACTTGATTTATGATTTTCTATCAGAATTTAAAGCAAAAGATTACATATATATAGATTTATTAGATTTAAGAAATGATATTAATGAAATATCTCAAAATTTAGCTAAATTTATTAAAATGAATGAAATAAGCGTTTTAGTAGTAGAAAATTATAATTTTCAATTTGAACTTCCTTCTTGTGAAAATACAATTATTTCAATGCTTAAACCAGAAAAAATAAAAGGTTTTAAAAATTTAATAATTGGTGCATTAGATTTTGAAGAGTATTTACTACATGATAGTAAACATCAAAATATTACTCAAAGTTTTAATAGTTTTCTAAAATTTGGGAATTTACCTGAATTAATAAATATTGAAGAATATAAAAAAATTCAGCGTTTACAAGAAATTATATATCTTCAATGTAAAGATGAAACTCAATATGAAATTTTTAAGATTTTAATTGAAAACATTGATGAAAAGAAATCATTATTTCAACTTTTTAATACTTTAAAATTAAAAATTAAAATTTCAAAAGACAAATTTTATGAGATTTGTAAACAATATGAAAACAATAAGTCTATTTACTTTTTACAAAAATATAATCAAGAAAAAGCAACTAAAAAGATATACTCATACAATCACTCATTTTTTAATGCTATTTCCCATACAAAAAAGTTTAAAAATGAATTTTCTAACTTAGTTTTTTTGGAACTGATAAATAAATTTGATGATATTTATTATTTAGATAGTATTGATTTTTATATTCCATCAAAAAATATTGCAATAGTGCCTGTTCCATTTTTTAACACTTTTTTAACGGGTAATTTAGTGAAAAGAATAATAAAAAATGCACAAGAATTAAATATTAATGAGGTAAATATTATTTCCATTTCAAATAATGAAAAAATTTCCGATTCAAAATTGAAAATAAATGTTATTCCATTTTATGAGTGGGCGTTAAGCTAAGTATTTGTTAATGATTTTTTAGGTAAAATCCAAAAATTATAGAAGGATATGCATATGAACAAAAGAGTACTTGTAAAGTTTTCTGGTGAAGCACTAGCTGGTGCTGAAGGTTATGGTATTGATACTCAAATATTAGATTATATTGCTGAAGAGATTAAAAGCTTAGTTGAAAACGGTATTGAAGTTGGTATTGTTATTGGTGGTGGAAATATAATCAGAGGAGTAACAGCAGCAGCCGATGGTGTTATTAAAAGAACAAGTGCTGATTATATGGGTATGTTAGGTACTGTTATAAATGGTATTGCTATGCAAGAAGCTTTAGAATATAAAGGTTTAAGTGCAAGATTACAAACTGCTATTAAAATGGAACAAATCGCTGAGCCATTTATAGTAAGAAAAGCTGTTAGACATTTAGAAAAAGGTAGAGTTGTAATATTTGGAGCAGGAACAGGAAATCCATATTTCACAACAGATACAGGAGCAACACTAAGAGCTACTGAAATTGGTGCATCTATGTTAATAAAAGCTACTAAAGTTGATGGTGTTTACGATAAAGATCCAATGAAGTACACAGATGCTGTAAAATATGATACATTATCTTATGACAAAGCATTAGAAGATCATATTAAAGTAATGGACGATACAGCAATTGCATTAGCAAAAGACAATAAACTTCCAATAGTTGTTGCAAATATGAATGAAAAAGGTAATTTATTAGCAATCATCAAAGGTGATTACAGTAAATGCTCAATAGTTAAATAAATTTTAAATAGATTAAATAAATAGCCAAAAGGAATATTATAATGAGATTAGAAGAAAGAATATCAAAAGCTTTAAAACAAGTTGACAATGACAGATACATTTTAGCAATTGCGGTTGGACAAAGAGCTGATGAATTAAGTAAAGGTGCTAAACCTCTATTAGAGCATAATACTCAAAAAATGAAATATACTGATATTGCAATTGATGAAATTGCAAGTGGATTATTAAGAATCGAAGGTTTTGTAGATAAAAAATAAAGATAAGTTTAAAAACTTATCTTTAGGTCTTACATACTATGGATCCATTTATCAAAGAAATTCAACATATAAATAATGTTGATGACGCTATCAATAAACTTAAAAGCCAAACTGATATATCACCCAAATTATACGAAATAATAAATTTTATTATTGAAGCCCATGAAGGTCAATATAGAAAAAGTGGAGAACCTTATTGTGTTCATCCTATTTTAGTAGCTTGTATAACAGCTCACTTTTCAAAAGATGAAGCAATAATAGCAACTGCCCTACTTCATGATGTAGTTGAAGATACTAACTTTTCTTTAGAATATATTCGAGAAAAATGGGGAAATGATATTGCCCATATGGTTGACGGTCTTACAAAAATTGTTGAAATTAGAGAGCATGAATTTATAGCTTCTGATGAACAAAGCAATACAAAAATAATCTCGTCTGCACTTACTTTTAGAAAAATGCTTATTGCTTCAATTGATGATGTAAGAGTACTTGTTGTAAAACTATGTGATAGATTACACAATATGTTAACACTTGCGGTTTTACCAGCAAATAAGCAAAAAAGAATTGCTGAAGAAACACTTGTTGTTTATGTGCCAATTGCAAATAGATTAGGTATTTCTAAATTAAAAAACACCTTAGAAGATTTAGCTTTTTATTATATATATCCAAATGAATATAATAAAATTGATAAATACTTAAAAGAGCAAGAGCATGCTATGCAGCTTACTTTTAATACTTTTATATCTACAACTAAAAATCTACTAGAAAAAAATGGCTACGATTTAAATAAAATAAAAATCTATAGCAGAATTAAACATCACTACTCAATATATCTAAAAATGCAAAGAAAAGGTATTACTATTGATGAAGTTCTAGATTTATTTGCCATTAGAATTTTAGTTGAAGATGATATTGATTGTTACAAAGTTTTAGGATTTATGCATTTAGAATTTAAACCTTTGATTTCAAGATTTAAAGATTACGTTGCAACTCCAAAAGAAAATGGCTATCAAACAATACATACAACAGTATTTTATAATTCAAAAATTTATGAAATTCAAATTAGATCTTTTGAAATGAATACAGTTGCAGAATTTGGAATTGCAGCCCATTGGAAATATAAAACTGGTGCTAAAAATACAACAAATTTGAACTGGCTAAAATCTTTAGAATTTTCAAATGAAAATATAGAAGAATTTTATCAAGAAACAAAAGACAATTTATATACTGAAGAAATGATAGTTTATTCACCAAAAGGTGAGGTTTTTACTCTTCCAGTAGGTTCTACTGCTTATGATTTTGCTTTTGCTGTTCATACAAATATTGGTAAAAAAGCTATGGGATGTTTTATAAATAAAATACGGAAACCATTATTAACTGAGCTAAAAAGTACAGATATTGTATCAATAGAACTTTCAAATGAAATAATAGTTAGATGTTCTTGGATGGCTATGGTTAAAACTTCAAGAGCAAAAAAACAAATAAAACTTTTATGTACACATAGACAAAAAGAAATAGATGAAATTTCAGGTAAAAATATTATAAATACAGTTTTTTCAAGATATTATGAAGATGTAACAAAAATATACAGTGTAGATTCATTATTTAAAATACCTCAAATATTAGATTTTTTTAAACATACAAAGCAAGTAATTGAAAAAAGTATAATAAGTGACAATGGATTAATGACTAGATTTAAAATTTTAACTAGTAAGATTAAAGAATTTAAATTTGATAATGTTTTAATATATTCAAATTTCAGTATAAGTTCTGTATCATTTGACCATTGTTGTCATCCTAAATTTGGTGATGATATTGTTGCATTTAGAGATGGGACTGAAGCTGTTATTCACCATAAGATGTGTGATAAAGCATATGATAGGATTAAAAGCAATCAACAAATGCTTTTTTGTAAATGGACAAAAAGTAGTGTTTACCAATATAAAATGGTAATAAGTATTCCAAATACAAAAGGTGAATTAGCAAAAGTGCTAACTTATCTTGCCGAACATGAATTTTATATCTTAGGAATAGATTTCGGTAGACAAGCTCATTCTTATATTCAATATTGTGACATAGAGTTTGAAATTAATAAATCAAATATAGATGAAGTAAAGAAAATAATAGAGAAAAAAGTAAAAATTATAGAACTTTTTTCAAAAAAAGATGCATATAATAAATAAGTAACAAAGGTAAAAAAGATTAATGGAAAATAAGATTAGAGAAGCAATAGATGAGATTAAAAGAGGAAGCTTTGAAATTATAGATATTGAAGCCATAGAAAAACTTATTAAAAGATATTTTGAAACAGGTGAGAATTTCTATGTAAAAGCTGGTTTTGATCCTACAGCTCCTGATTTGCATCTAGGGCATACTGTACTTATTCAAAAACTAGCTACATTCCAAAAATTTGGGGGAATTGTTCAGTTTTTAATTGGAGATTTCACAGCAACTATTGGTGATCCAACAGGTAAAAGTGAAACTAGAAAAGTATTAAGTGAAGAAGATGTTCAAAGAAATGCTGTTTCATATAAAGATCAAGTATTTAAAATTTTAGATGAATCAAAAACAGAAGTTATGTTTAATAGCAAATGGCTAAAAGAGTTAGGAACTGGTGGATTAATTGCACTTGCTTCAAACTTAACAGTTGCTAGAATGATAGAAAGAGATGATTTTTCTAAAAGATTTGCTTCAAATACACCAATAGCAGTTAGTGAATTTTTATACCCTTTATTACAAGGTTATGATTCAGTTGCTATGAATACAGATATAGAACTTGGAGGTACTGACCAAAAATTCAATTTATTAATGGGAAGAACTTTACAAAAAGCGTATAATTGTAAAAAACAACAAGCTGTTCTTATGATGCCGATTTTAGAAGGATTGGATGGTGTTCAAAAAATGTCAAAATCTTTAGGAAACTACATTGGTGTTACTGATGAATCTTTTGATATGTTTGGAAAAATTCTATCAATTTCTGATGAATTAATGTGGAGATATTTTGAACTTTTATCTGCAAAGTCATTAAAAGAGATTGAAGAGATAAAAGAAGGCGTTAGAAGTGAAACTTTACACCCTAAAAAAGTAAAAGAATCACTTGCAATGGAAATTGTTGAAAGATTTCATGGAAATGGAGCGGGAATTACTGCAAAAGAAGAATTTGAGAGAGTTTTTGCAAAAAAAGATGTTCCTACAGATATGAATTGCTTTGAATTAGATGCTCCTGCTTGGATTTGTCAAGCACTAGTTGATTCGAAGTTAGTTGACTCTACATCACAAGCTAGACGTGATATAAAAGCAAATGCAGTATCTGTAAATCAAGAAAAAATAAACGATGATAAGTTAAATTTAGAAAAAGGCGAATACATTTTACAAAAAGGTAAAAAAAATTTCGCTAAAATAATAATAAAATAGAAGGGCTAATTTTGAAAATAGGAAAGTATGAAATAAAACACCCAATTATTCAAGGTGGTATGGGTGTAGGAATAAGCTGGGATCAATTAGCTGGAAACGTTAGTTTAGAAGGTGGATTAGGTGTAGTATCAAGTGTTGGTACTGGTTACTACAGAAATATGAGCGAAAATGTTCACATTGTTACTAAAAAAGATAAGCCAAAAGATGTGGCAAATTTTTATAGTAAAGATGCATTAGTTGAAATTATTGGTAATGCAAGAAAAATATGTGGAGATGCACCTTTAGGATGTAATGTTTTATATGCAATAAATGATTATGGAAGAGTTGTAAGAGATGCTTGTGAAGCTGGCTTTAATATGATTATTACAGGAGCTGGTCTTCCTACAAATATGCCTGAATTTACAAAAGATTTTCCAGATGTAGCATTGATTCCAATTGTGTCAAGTGCAAGAGCATTAAAACTTATCTGTAAAAAATGGAAAAGATACAATAAAATTCCAGATGCAGTTATCGTAGAAGGTCCTTTAAGTGGTGGACACCAAGGATTTACTTATGATCAATGTGGTCAAGAAGAATTTCAATTAGAAAATATTGTTGGACCAGTTATTGAAGAAGCTAAAAATTGGGGAGATATTCCAATAATTGCAGCTGGTGGAGTTTGGGACAAAAAAGATATTGATAAATTTCTTGCTATGGGATGCGCAGGTGTTCAAATGGCAACTAGATTTATAGGTACTTTTGAATGTGATGCTGATGCGAAGTTTAAAAACGTATTATTAAACGCAAAAGAAGAAGATATTACTTTAATGAAATCTCCTGTTGGATTACCTGCAAGAGGTGTACGAACAAATTTACAATTTTCAATTGAAAATAAAACTGCTCCAAAAGTTCAGTGTATTTCAAATTGTGTAGCTCCATGTAATAGAGGTCACGAGGCTAAACTTGTTGGTTATTGTATTGCAGATAGATTAGGTGCTGCTTACAATGGAGATGTTGATACTGGATTATTTTTTACAGGTTCAAATGGTTATAGAATAAATAAAATTATTTCTGTGAAAGAGTTAATGCATAAATTAACTCATGGAGAATAAAAATTTTTAAAAAAATTTTCGTTCTAACCTTATTAACACTAAATTTATTATTTGCAAATGGTATTTTTGCTGATTTAAAGCAGCAATACCGTGCTGCAAAAATGAATTATTTAAATGCACTTATAGAAAAAAATGATCAAAAAAAAATAGAAGAACTTGAAAAAATCATTCTCTTGGGAGAACAATTAAATAAAGATGTAACTCCTGATAGAAAGAAATTAGAAATTCTTCAAAAAAGAACTAATAAAAACAACAGTGTTTATAGTGCAAAAGTTGAAACACCAAAACAAAATGAATCTACAAACTCATCTTCTTCAAATAATGATTTATACTATTCAATAAAGTCAGTTTATACATCTGGAAATACTGTTGTCGTGGATTTTAATGTAGATATTGATGAAAAAGATATTAAATTTTTTGAGTTAAATCAAAAAACTGTAAATAAAGATGTCTTTGATTTTAAAGGTTATTTTAAAGATGCTGTACCTACAAAATTAGCTATCAATGGCATTGATAGAATTGCTATTGGACAGTTTAAACCTGATGTATTAAGAATTGTTTTAAGTGATAAAAGAAATCTTAATACATCATATGTAGTAAATAAAAGACAAGTAATTATTTCTATAAATGAAAACTCAATTAAAGCAAATGAACCTACTGTTACAAAAGCAAATGTAGAAGCAATTTCACCAAAAGAAGAAGCACCAACATCATCTCAAGATACAAGTTCACAAGAGTTTGTAGATACCTCAAACCCTATACGTTCTATGGAAACACAAGACAATAAAATAATAGTTAAGTTTAATAAAAACTATTATAAAAGAGATGTTCAATTTGTAAGATATAAAAATGCTTCAAATTATGAAAATGTATTTAATCTTAATGGTAAATATAAATATGTTAATCCTATAAAATTAAGTATTGATGGTGTTGATAAAATTATTGTCAGTGAAAATGGAAGTAATGGAGTAAAAATCAGAATAATCAATAATGATGAGCAAAAAGTTGATTATGTTCTTAATGATAAAGAATTAACTATTACTACATATCCCACAGGCCCATCAAAAACAAGTAGTAAAGCAAATACAGTAGCAAAAACTAAAGCAGCTCCACCACAACCTAAAGTAATCAATAAAACTATTGTTATAGACCCAGGACATGGAGCAGATGATGCAGGAGCTGTTGGACCAAATAAAAGATATGAAAAAGTTATAAATCTTAATGTATCAAGAAATCTATATTCTATATTAAAACAAAGAGGATATAAAGTATATCTTACAAGAAGTACTGATACTTTTATAAAAGTTATGAATAGAACAGTTTTAGCAAATGATAAAAATGCTGATATATTTATATCTATTCATACCAATTCTGTTCCAAAAGAAAAAGCTAATGAAATTACAGGAATAGAAACATTCTTCTTAAGTCCTGCAAGAAATGAAAGAGCAAAAAGAGTTGCAGCAATTGAAAATAAATCTGATATTAGAGAAATGAGTAATTCATCAAAAGATGTATTCCTAGAATCATTAAATAGACCAAGAATTACAGCTTCCCATAAACTTGCTATTGATGTTCAAGCAGGTCTATTACAATCAGCAAGATCTAAATATAAAGATGTAAATGACTCAGGAGTTAGAGAAGGACCGTTTTGGGTTCTTGTAGGGGCTCAAATGCCTTCTATTTTAGTTGAATTAGGATATGTGTCACATCCAGTAGAAAGTAAAAGATTATATGATAAAAACTATCAACAATCATTAGCAAATGGAATTGCTAATGGAATTGATTCTTACTTTTCAAAAAATCCTTAATCTCTTTAACTAAATTTGCTTGTTTGTTTTTAATTCGAGGTAAATTATTTAAAGAGAAAAATTTAACCTTAGAATTTTCCCAAGATAAGTAATTACTTTTTAAAGTATCTTCAACAAAATACTTTTCTAAATCTTCTATATTATATGCATTCACTAGCCAAACACCAACATCTTTGTCAATATTGATTTGCTCAAAATAGTTTTCAAATAATGCAGCTTCTGCATGTAAAGAACTCTCTTCAAACAATTCTCTTTTTGCACACTCATATGCACTTTCATTTTTATTTTGAGTTCCTTTTAAACATCCCCATTTATCTTTACTTGCAACAGAAAGACATAATAATATCTTGATATCATTATCTTTAATCAAGTAAGGAACAACTCCGTAAGCTTTTACATGAGATCTCATTTTAACCCTTTATATTATAAATTAATTTTTCTATTGTAAAGATATATTGATATTATAACCCAAAGAAGCATTGGCAATAAAATTGAAATCTCTGGAATTGATACTCCACCATTTGTGAATTTATATAAGACAAAAAATAGACCCCAAATAACTAATGTTCCAAAAATTGAAAAAGATGTAAATTTAGCTATATTGAAAAATCTACTATTTAAAGCTGCGTATGCAAAGATTAATAAAATAAGCGGAATTACAAAGAATGGAACTACCATTAAATTGTATAAAATACTTCTTATTTTATCAGTATTTATTCCTTGAGCATTCAAAAGAATAACAGCTGAAACTGCATCAAGTATTGAGAAGTCAGATTTACTATCATAAACATTATCAAGAATCTTTGGTTTAAATCCATCTAAAGTATGTAAAAATTTTTCATACCTAATATCTAATTTTGAATCATCAATATTTATATTTTTAGGTTTATTAGTGATTTTTACATCAACAACATACCATTTATCATTTTGGAAATATGCTTTTTGCCCTACTATAGTTTCTACAACATCCATATTATCGATTTTGAATATATGAATATTTTCAGCTCTTTTTTCAAGTGGTAATAGTTTTTCAAAATATACATAATAATCATTATATTTTAAAAAAATATCGCTTTTAGTATTAGTATAATATTCATTATCTAATATTTTCTTTTTTTTATCAGAAGAGTAAGCTAAAGGTGTCATTTGAAGAGAAATTAATAGTGTTAATAGTAAAACTGAAATATTTATTACTGGTAATATGATTTTTTTATTTGTTGCACCAAGTGCATTAAAAGCAACAAATTCATTATTTTTAATAAAGATAACTAATGTCACAATCCAAGCAAATGCTATTGATAAAGGTAATGTAATTGTCAATGTAAAAAATGTCATATATAGTACATATAAGATTTGTAAGTTTGCTGAGTGTGGAATTGATTTAAAGTTTTGTAAGAAATCTATACCAACAAAAAAAATCTCTAGTGATGCAAGAACAATAATAAAGTTTAGTAAGTATTTTTTTAATATGTATTTTGTTAATATGCTCATGTTATTTCAATGTATATTTAGATTTTATTAGATCGATATCTTCAGTTTTAAGTGCTTCTATCGCTTTAATAGTATGGGATATTATATCTGGTAGTTTATTCAATTCTTCTTTTGAAAAATTACTTAATACATAATTTGCTACATCATCTTTATGAGTAGGCTTTCCAATACCAATTCTAACCCTAATATACTCTTTTGTAATATGCGCATCAAGTGATCTCAAACCATTATGTCCACCATGACCACCACCGATTTTAAACTTTACAGTTCCAAATGGTAAATCTAAATCATCATGAATAACAATTATATTTTCTAAATCTATTTTATAATATTCTTTTATTGCATGAACAGCAAGACCTGAATTATTCATAAAAGTTGTTGGTTTTGAAAAAAGATTATATCCTGATTTTAAAAGTGTAGATTGAAAATTTGAGTTATTTATATTTGAAGTTGTAAGATTTTTGGTCATCTCATCGATAACCATAAATCCTACATTATGTCTTGTTAGTTGATATTTTTCACCAATATTACCAAGACCTACAATTAAATGCATAAATATTTATTATTTAGCTTTGATAATACCAACAACTGGTACTCTTGGATCTAAGAAACATTTAACGTTTTCTGGTAAAGTTAAATCTCTAATTAAGATATTATCACCTGTATCTAACTTAGTAACATCTAAAGTAATGTTATTTGGTAAGTCTTCATAAGTACATTTAACTGGTACTCTTTTTGTATGAATCATTAAAAGACCTTTATTTTTAAGACCTTTTGCAATACCTGTAGTTTTAACAGGAATTTTGTAAGATGTAAGTACACCTGGTTGTGCAACCATTAAATCAACATGTAATAATTCTGAAGTTAATGGACATTTTTGGTATTCTTGAACTACAACTTTAATAATTGTACCATCAAGATTTACATCAAATGCTAAAGTTTCTTTGTTTCTTAAGAATTTAATAAATTCGTTTCTTTTAAATGCTCCTGCAACGTTCTCTAAACCTTTTCCATAAATATTTGCAATTAAATATCCATTTCTTCTTAAAGTTTTTGTTGCTTGTTTTGTCATACTATCTCTAATGATACCCTCTAACATAACGATCCTTTGTGTTTTAATTTTAGGGCGTGATTATATAAAAAATTTCCTAAATTTTTGTTTAAGTTCTTATTAATTAATTATTTAACTTTTATTAATTGAATTTTTGATAATATAAGCACCTTAATAAAATACAAAATACAAGGTATAATCCAATGATATTACTAGATGGAAAAGCATTATCTGAAAAAATCAAAGAAGAAGTTAAAGTAGAAGTTGCAAAACTTGTAGAAGAAAAACATATTACTCCAGGACTAGCAGTTATATTAGTTGGAAGTGATGCAGCAAGTGCTACATATGTAGCTAGCAAAGCAAAATCATGTAAAAATGCAGGTATTTATTCAGTTGTTCATGAAATGCCAGATAGCATAACACAAGAAGAATTATTAGAAACAATTGAAATGATGAACAAAAACCCTAAACTTGATGGTATTTTAGTTCAATTACCACTTCCAAAACATATTGATACAACAATTGTATTAGAAGCAATTAATCCACTAAAAGATGTAGATGGTTTTCATCCTTATAATGTAGGAAGAATGGTTTCAAATCTTGATTCATTTTTACCTGCTACTCCTTTTGGTGTTATGAGAATGTTTGAAGAATATGGAATAGAATTAAGTGGTAAGAATGTTGTAGTTATTGGTTCATCTGATATTGTTGGTAAACCAATGGCATCACTTTTAATCAATGCAAAAGCTACAGTTACTGTTTGTAATTCTAGAACAAAAGATTTAGCATCTCATACTAAAGCTGCTGATATTGTTGTTATCGCAGTTGGTGTTCCTTATTTATTAAAAGCTGATATGATAAAAGAAGGTGCGATTGTTATTGATGTTGGTATTAATAGATTAGATACAGGGAAATTAGTTGGTGATGCTGATTTCGAAGATTGTAAATCTAAATGTTCACATATAACTCCAGTTCCAGGTGGAGTGGGACCTATGACTATAGGAATGTTATTAAAAAATACTCTAAAAGCTGCAAAATTAAGAGATAAAAGAGAAGCTAAATAAATGTTAAGTAAATTATATAGATGGTCATCTTCATGGACAGGAACAGTTATAATTGTTCTAACTATTATATTTTTCATTGCTCAAGCATTTGTAATTCCAAGTGGAAGTATGAAAAATACTCTTTTAATAGGTGATATGCTTTTTGTTAAAAAATTCTCTTATGGTATTCCAACTCCTAGAATTCCTTGGATTGAAGTTAAGGTTTTACCTGACTTTAATGACAATGGACATTTAATAGAAGGTCCAAGACCACAAAGAGGTGATATTGTTGTTTTTAGATATCCAAAAAATGAAACTATTCATTATGTAAAAAGAGCTGTTGCAACAGGTGGTGATATTGTTGCACTAAAAGACAAACATCTTTTACTTCATCCAAAAGAAGGAAATGAGTTTGTAAAAGCAAATTATCCAAAAGAAAATATTATTGAAGTTGGAGATAAATTATGGGTTATAGATCCATATAGAAAAGATCATCCAGGAATTCACAATGATGCAAATGTTGTAGATAACAACTTAAATCCTAGTGAATTATTTAATATGATGCCAATTAAAATTCCAGAAGATGAAACATTTATGATGGGAGACAATAGAGACCATTCAAATGATTCAAGATTTTGGGGAACAGTACCTTATAAATTTATAGTTGGAAAACCATGGTTCATATATTTCTCATGGAGTGAGAACAAAGAAATCAGATGGGATAGAGTTTTAAAAAGTGTTAAAACTTTAGAAGAAACAGTTGATTTTGATAAATTAGAAATTGAACAACAAGAAGGGATTTATTAATGAAATATTTTATCGGTGCAGATCATGCAGGAATTGATATAAAAGCTTATGTAAAAGAACTTTTTGAAGAAAGAGGACATGAAGTAGTTGATTTAGGACCTTTTAGTAAAGATAGAGTTGATTATCCTGATTATGCTGCAAAAGTTTGTAATAAAGTTCTAGAAAATGAAGGAACAATGGGTATTTTAATTTGTGGTTCAGGACTTGGAATGAGTATGTCTGCAAATAAATTTGATGGAATTAGAGCAGCCCTTTGTCATAATGAATATAGCGCAAGAATGGCTAGAAAACACAACGATGCAAATGTTATTTGTTTAGGTGAAAGAGTTTCTGGTTATGGAATGATTGAAGCTATTATTAAATCATGGGATAAAGCAGAGTTTGAAGGTGGAAGACATTCAGGTCGAGTTGAAAAAATCAACGCCTTAGGAAAAATGGGAAGCTGTAGAGCATAGGTTTTAAACCTATGCTTTTTCTAGTAAATATAGAATAAATTGATATCTTATATTATCAGATATAATTCTTATAGATTAAAACTATTAAAAGGATATATTATGACTACTTATGGTGTTACAGATATTCAAAATAAACCATCACTAATTAAAGCTATGGATATAGCTGAAATTATAGATAAAAGAAAACATACAACATTAGGATACTTTATCTCTTCAAAATATGAAGATATTATTAAACCAATAATTTAAAAAATTGATAGAGAAGAAAAATTAGCAAAATTAAATAAGCTAAAAAAACATCAAGATTTTGAATTTGTAGAACTTGGAGTGGATGATGGAATTAAATAGAGGTGATATTGTAATTGTAAAATTTTAGATAATCTTATTACATCCTCAAAAGAACTCTTTTTTATACATCAAATATCCATCACAATCTGCATAATAATCTTTTAAAACTTTTTTAATTTCAAAACCATATTTTTTATATAAATTTATTGCTGTTTCATTTGAAATTTTTACTTCTAAAGAAAAATCCTTATCTTTTAAATTTTCAAAGCTATATTCCATAAGTTTTTTAGCTAAGCCTCTATTTTGAAAACTATTTCCAATGGCAAGAGAGTAGAGCCTATAATATTTTTTTCTTCTTAACCACAAAATATATCCAGCTGCTA
>CBFHMY010000034.1:0-22970 GCA_965657055.1 uncultured Aliarcobacter sp.
TAAACATTACTATTATAAGATTATTCATATCAATTTTTAAATCTTCACTTAATAAAAATGCCAATATACTAATAGCAATACCAGAAAATGCTGTTAGAACAATTCTGTCCATTTCTTTATATTTTGATAATAAAACAAATGAAATTGAAAATAGCATCGTACACAATAAAGCATAGATATTTCCCTTTAAACTACCAAACTCTAGGCTATCATTAAAAATAACATACAATCCAATAAACATAAAAAAAGAAGCATACAGTATATTTTTTGTAATTTTTTCTCTATATAAAAGATAGGCAATTAAAGCTGAAAAAAGTGCTGATGTACTAAAAATTATAACTACATTTGCAACTGTGGTTGTTTTAACGGCAGTTATAAAAAATATATTTGAAGCACCCATCATTACAGCACAAATAATTAAAATAAAAATTGATGATTTAAATGCATTTTTAATATATGCTTTTTCTTTAAAAAATAGAGTTACTATCATTGAAATAAAAATAAAAATTCCTAAATAAAATGAAAAAACATATGAAGAAATTGTTGTATATTTAATCAAAAGAGATTCTAAACTCATAATAAATATACCACTTGAGGTAAGAGCTAAACCTTTAGCATTGTTTGTCAAAATAAAATCCTAGGGGAGAAATAAAAAGGATGCAAAATGCATCCTTATTTAAAAAAGTATTAAATATTATAGTAGTTTGCTTCTTTGTGTGTAACCACAATAGCACAAGTTGTTTGTTCTGGGTGCATTTGGAATGTTTCAGATAATTCTATTCCAAACTCTTCTGGTTTTAATAAATCAAAAATATCTCTATTCATTGCTAAATCAGGACAAGCAGCATACCCAGGAGAGTATCTACAACCTACATATTGCTTCATTTGTACATCATTTAAAGTATGTCCTTCTTTTGGCACAATATCTAAATCAAGTCTGATTTGTTTATGTAAAACCTCAGCTAAAGCTTCTGCTAACTCAACACCAAGACCATGAACTTGGTAATATTTAGTAAACTCACCTTTATCATAGATAGTTCTTTCATAATCAGAGATTTTCAGTCCTGCACTTGCAAGTGTAAAAGCAACAACATCAAGTCTATCATTTGCAAAAAAATCAGCTATACATCTAAATGGTTTTCTTTTTTGTCTAGGAAACTCTAATACTTTTATAGCTTCTTCTAATGGTGGTACATTTTTAGCTTCTTCAAGTGAATTAAATAGATATTTTTTGTCAAAGATATAAAGTTTATTATCATATGAAATACAAGGATAATAAGCATATATAGCAATTGGATTAAATATATCATTATCAATTAATTCTGCTTTTAAAGCTTGATATGTAGGTTCAACAACTTCTTCTTCATATTTTAAGAACTTAGCAGAGTCTTGTTTTCCTCTTTTATATCCCCATCTTTGTCTAAATAAAACCCTATGATTTATCCATTTAAAAATCAGTTCTTTATCAAGTTTTTCACCTGTTCGTGAAACTCTATCCCAAAGAGGAGGAAAAGTGAATGTATTTGCTGCTGGAAGTGGAATCTCTTCATAAGGAGGGATTTCTACTGCTTCTTCTTCAACCCTATCACTTGTATCAATAATTTTTATTAAATCAGCTGCAAGGGCTGTATTATTTTGATCACCTTTTTCAATTCTTTGCATAGAAACAACACCATCAAAAGCATCTCTACAATAAAAAATAGGACCATCATAAAATGGTCGGCAATACTCATCAATAAAGTTTTTAGTTAGTGCTGCCCCTCCAAGAAGTACAGGAACTTTTATTCCCATTCTTTGAAGTTCTTCTAAGTTTTCTTTCATAACTGCTGTTGATTTTACAAGTAATCCACTCATACCAATTGCATGTGCTTTATGCTCTTGTAATTTGTCAATAAAAGTATCAAGACCTGCTTTAATACCAATATTTACAACTTTAAATCCATTATTTGACAAAATAATATCAACTAAGTTTTTACCAACATCATGAACATCACCTTTTACAGTTCCAAGAATTAGTGTTGTTTCACTATCTTTTTCTTCTTTTGGTAAATATGGATTTAGTGCATCAACTGTAGCTTTCATTGTTTCAGCACTTTGAAGTACAAATGGTAACTGCATTTGTCCAGATCCAAATAACTCTCCAATAATTTTCATTCCATCAATTAGCCATTCATTTACTATTGTTTCTGGATTTACTGTATGTCTTAACTCTTCAACAAGTGGTAATAATCTATCTTTATCTCCATCTAGTAATAGTTTTTGCACTTTTTCAAGAGGAGGCATATTTTGATACTCTTCATCTGTTTGTTCTTCTTGTGCTTCTACATTTGAGAAGTGCTCAATAAAGGCAAATAAAGGGTCACCATTTTCATGATTATTAAATATCAAGTTATCACAAGATATTCTATCTTCTTCACTAATTTTATTTAATGGAATAATATGTTTTACATTTACAATAGCAGATGTTAATCCAGCTCTTACACAATGATCAAGATAAATAGAATTTAAATAAATTCTTGCTTTTATATCAAGTCCAAAAGAGATATTTGATAAACCTAAAGTAGTTCCAACTTCTGGATGTAAAATTTGAAATTCCCGTATAGCTTCAAGTGTTTCAACACCTGCTGTTCTATACTCATCATCTCCACTCCCAATAGTAAATGTAAGCATATCAAATACTAAATCATGGGGATCAAAACCGTGTCTATTTACACATAAATCAAAGATTCTTTCAGCAATTCTGATTTTATCTTCTTTTGTTTTTGCCATTCCAACTTCATCAATAACTAAACAAACAAGTGCAGCTCCAAATTTTTTAGCTAATTTACAAACAGCATCAAATTTTTCTTCACCATCTTCAAGGTTAACAGAGTTAATAATAGCTCTTCCACCTATTTGTTTGAGTGCTGCTTCTAAAGCATAGATTTGAGTTGAATCTGGCATTAAAGGAAGTGCAACTTTTTGAGAATAAAGCGCTGTTACCTCATCCATATCTTTTCTTTCATCACGACCTGCAAATCCAACAGAAACATCAATTACATGTGCTCCTGCTCGAACTTGTTGTTGTCCAACACTTAGTGTTCCTTCATAATCATTTGCTTTTAATAACTCTCTAAAAGCTTTACTTCCTGTTGCATTTGAACGCTCACCAATTAAAAGTGGAGCTGGTTCTTGTTTTAAAGGAACTGTTCCAAATAAAGAAGCTAATGAAGCTTTTAAAAATCCACAAGGTTTTAAAGGAATAATTCCTTCAACTGCATTTGATAAAGCTTCAATATGCTCTGGAGTTGTTCCACAACAACCACCTAAAAATGAAACTCCATGTATTTTTAAGAACTCTTTTTGTAAATCTACAAATTCAACAGGTCCCATTGGATAATAAGTTTTTCCACCTCTATTTTGAGGAAGTCCTGCATTTGCATGAACTGAAATTGGAAATTTACAAACTTCACTTAAAGTTTTAACATGTTTATGAACTTGTTTTGGTCCAGTTCCACAGTTAAAGCCTAAAGATAAGATATTAAATGGAGCCATAATTGCAGCAATTGTAAGAGCATCTGTTCCTATAAGCATAGTACCACTTAATTCAATAGTAACAGATACCATAATAGGAATTTGTGGTGCTGTGTCATTAAGTGCATGAAGAGCTGCTTTTATTTGAAGAGGATCTTGACAAGTTTCAAGTAAAAAAATATCACATCCACCATCAGCAAGACCTTGTGCCATAATTTTATAACCTTCATACATCTCATCATATTTAATGTGATTAAGTGAAGGTAGCTTTGTTCCAGGTCCAATAGAACCTAATACATATCTTGGTTTTTCTGGCGTACTATATTTTTCACAAGATTTCTTTACAAGTTGAGCACCTAGTTTTGAAAGCTCATAAGATGTATGCCCAATATCATATTCATCTAAAACCCAAGGCATTGAACCAAATGTATTTGTACTTATTAAATCAGCACCTGCTGCTGCATATGCATCATGAATACCTTCAAGAATATGAGGAGCTGTTAAGTTTAGAAGTTCATTACAACCTTCTAAATCAGCACCTTCATAAATCCATTCTTCATTTTTAATATCTGCTAATTGAAGCTGTGTTCCCATAGCTCCATCTATTATTAAAACTCTATTTTTTATTAAATCTTTTATTGTTTCTAACATTATTTTTCTCTGTATTATTAATTATAATTGTTTTTAATATTTATTATTAGATAGTGTACTTAATTAGTAGTTAAAAAGTTGTTAAGTAGATTTTTAAATCTTCTGAATAACAATTCTAATTACACAAGCCTCACCTTGGTGCCCTATTCCTTCATCTAAAGCTACTATTTCTTCAGTAATATTTTTTTTAGATGAATTAAAATGATTTTCAAAATCTTCAATTGTATAAAGTAAATCTAAATCTTTTGGTCCACCACTTTCATATGATAACTGTTTTGTTGAAAAAAACTCTCCTATGAAATAACCATCTTTACTTAAAGAATTTTCTATTTTCTTAAACAATTCTTCTCTTTCATCTTTAAACATATGTAAATATGAAGCTACAATCACATCATATTTTTCATTTGCTTCCCAATGATTTAAATCCATACAAAAAGTTTTTATACTAAGATTTTCTTCTTTACTTTTTAAATCTAATTTTTCTAAACCTATATCTGAAGCATCAATTGCACTAACTTCTAAACCCTTTTGAGCAAAAAATATTGCATTTCGTCCTTCTCCCTCACCTAAGCAAAGAAGTTTTTTCTTATTTTTTATTAATTCTAATTTCGAAGCTAAAAATTCATTTGGTTTTGTACCATAAAAATAATCAACCTTAGAAAACTTACTATTCCAAAATGCTTTTTGGCTCATTTTATACCTTTTTTATTTTATTTTTTTGATATTTCTAAATGCATATAAATCATTCACTACAATCATCTTTTACTTTATCTATCAAAGTTATATACCATTGTTTATTAATTTTAGTAATGTAAAAGGACATGTTATAAGGAATAACAATTTCGTAGCTTCTTTTTTCTATAAAATCTGCTATTTTTAACTCTTCATTACTATAGGTATTAGCAATTAGTAAATTAGTTCTTTTCATTATCTCTGATAAATAAGGTTTAGTATTAGCACTTATAAAAACACCTTCTTTATCCCAACCATAATAGGCATCATCGTAAGGACTACAATTAAAAATAGCTTCTTCTTCTTTAATGTCAAAGGAGTCTATACTATTACTTATTTCATCCATTTGTAATTTTTTATTAAAATATATTTTATGATCTTCACTGTTTTTTAATACTTCATATAATCCATACTTTTTATTAATAAATCTACTATTTAGTGTATCTAAATCATCATTTTTTAATAAATACAAAATATAATTAATATCACTTATTAATATATCACTTACGGCTTCTCTTCCTAACTCTTTTTTTGAAAAAAAAGTATTTTCTTCCCTTTGAATAATATCTTCTTCAACTAATTGTTTTGTGGAACAAGATGTTATTAATAAAGAAAATATAATTATTGTTAATATGCTTTTTAATACCATTCTTTTCTATACCTGTAAAATTATTTTTTCTAAAACACCATTTATTTTTTTTAAAATTTTAACAAGCATTTTCTTAAGAGTAAATTTTAATAAAATCTTAGCTAAAATAAAACCTTTAAATTTAACCATTAGGAATTAATAAAATGACTGAAGCAAAATATATATGGATGGATGGAGAATTTGTAGCTTGGCATGATGCGAAAGTACATGTATTAAGTCATACACTTCACTATGGAAATGGTGCTATTGAGGGGACTAAAGCTTATAAAACAGTAGATGGTAGATGTGCTATTTTTAAACTTAATGAACATACTAAAAGATTATTAAACTCTTCAAAAATGACACTTATGAATGTACCTTTTACAGTAGAAGAGTTAAATAAAGCACAAATTGAATTACTACAAAAGAATGAATTATTTGAAGGTGCTTATATTAGACCATTAGTATACTTAGGTTACGGGGTTATGGGATTATATCATAAAGATGCACCTGTAAAAGTTTCTGTTTCTGCTTGGGAATGGGGAGCTTATTTAGGAGAAGAAGGTCTTAAAAAAGGTGTTAGAGTAAAAATATCATCAATGACAAGAACTCCAAATACTTCAGGTATGGGAAAAGCAAAAGCAGTAGCAAACTACTTAAATTCTCAAATGGCAAAATACGAAGCTGTTGAAGCTGGATATGATGAAGCATTGTTAAGAGATGACCAAGGTTATATTGCAGAAGCTAGTGGTGCTTGTTTCTTTATTGTAAGAGATGGAGCTTTAATAACTCCTCCAAATGACAATTCACTTGAATCAATTACACAAGCAACTGTTATTGATTTAGCTGCTGATATGGGAATTCCAGTTATTAGAAGAAGAATTTCAAGAGAAGAAGTTTATATTGCAGATGAAGCATTTTTTACAGGAACTGCTGCTGAAATAACACCAATTAGAGATGTTGATGCAAGAATTATCGGATGTGGTTCAAGAGGACCAATAACAGAGAAAATTCAATCAGCTTACTTCGACGTAGTAGCTGGAAAAAATGAAAAATATGTTAAGTATTTAACATACGTTAACTAATCTTCACTATTATTAGTTAAATAAATAATTAAATCAAGGGAAATTATGCCAATAGATAACGACTATTTTAAAAACAGACAACAGAACAATGGTGGTGGAAATAATAATAACGGTGGAGGAGGAAACTTTCAACCTCCATTTGAAACTCCAGAATTTTTCAAAAACTTTGGGAAAAAAGCAGGTATGTTATACGTAGTAATCATTATTATTGCTGCTTTATTTATATTTAAACCATTTGTTATTATTGAATCAGGACAAGTTGGGATTAAAGCAACTACTGGTAAATATGATGAAATGCCTTTAAATCCAGGTTTCCATTTATATATTCCAGTATTCCAAAAAGTTATAATAGTTGATACAAAAGTTAGATTATTAAACTATAGAAGTGTTGAAGAAATGAGTGGATTTGATTCAGGAATTAAAATTAATCCAGCAATTAACATCTTAGATGCAAGAGGATTACCTGTTTCTATTGAACTTACTGTTCAATATAGATTAACAGCTTCAGGAGCACCTGCAACAATTGCAACATGGGGACTTTCGTGGGAAGACAAAATCGTAAACCCAGTAGTTAGAAATGTTGTAAGAAATGTTGTTGGGGGATATAATGCTGAAGATTTACCAACAAAAAGAAATGAAATTGCAACTTTAATTGAGCAAGGGATTAGAACAGAAATTGAAAATCTTGAAGGTAGACCTGTTTCTATTGAATCAGTTCAATTAAGAGAGATTGTTCTTCCTGTAAAAATTAAAGAGCAAATTGAAAGAGTTCAAATAGCAAACCAAGAATCTGAAAGAGTAAGATACGAAGTTTTAAGAGCTAAACAAGAAGCTGAAAAAAGAGCTGCTCAAGCAACTGGAGAAGCAGAAGCTAAAAGAATTGAAGCACAAGGTAGAGCAGATGCTGTAACTATTGAAGCAAAAGCACAATCTGTTGCTAATAAATCAATAGCAGAATCTTTAACACCAAGTTTATTACAAATGCAACAAATTGAAGTTCAAGGTAAATTCAATGAAGCACTTAGAGAAAATAAAGATGCAAAAATTTTCTTAACACCTGGTGGTTCAACTCCAAATATTTGGGTTGACACAAAAGATAAGTCAAGAGACGCAGCTATAAATCAATAAAAGAAGCAGGAAACTGCTTCTTTCATAAAGTACAATAATATGAAAAAATATTCTATTTCATCTATTTTTGTCCTATTTCTTTTAAATAACTTGTCTTTATATGCTATGGACAATTTTATTAATCAAGAAACAAATATAGATTCAATCTTAAAAATAAAACCTCCCGTTAAATATGATGAAAATCTTAAATATCAAGAAATAAACAAATATAATGAGTCAAAAAAAGAAGATACAAAATCAAATTATGATTTTGGAGTTAATGTAGATGTAAATAAAGAACTAAGAACAATTGATAGTTTAAAATTAGATGTAGGGACAAACTTTTAAAAGGAAAATTATGGAACAAGTAAATAAAATTGATTGGGAAAAGATGGATGGATTAATTCCAGTTATCACTCAAGATGCTATTACAAATGAAGTTTTAATGTTAGCATATATGAATAAAGAAGCTTTAGAATTAACAATCAAAACAAACTATGCCCATTATTATAGTAGAAGTAAACAACGACTTTGGAAAAAAGGTGAAAGCTCAAATCACTTACAAGAAATTGTAAATATATTAGTAGATTGCGATAATGATACAATTCTTTTAAAAGTAAACCAAGAAGGTGTTGCTTGCCATACAGGAAGAAAATCTTGTTTCTTTACAGATTTAAATACTAATAAAACTATAAGTGATGTTGAAATTGATACAAGCGGTGCATATGGTGTAATTGATACTTTATACCATACTATTCAAGAAAAAAAGAATGATGATCCAAGTAAATCATATACTGCTAAACTTCTTCAAGGTAAACAAAATTCAATGCTTAAAAAAATTGTTGAAGAATCAGGTGAATTTACTTTTGCAATAAAAGATAATGATACAGAAGAAATCATCTATGAAGCAGCTGATATAACATATCACGTTTTAGTTGCACTTGCATCTAAAAATATAAGCCCTGATAGAGTAAAACAAGAATTAGCAAGAAGATTTGGTATTTCAGGAATCGAAGAAAAAAATTCAAGAGTAGAAAAATAAAAATTTCTCTACTTTATTAAAATTTAGTAAAAAGCCAAATGGCTTTTTACCTAAATACTACTAGTGGCAACCACATCCAGTTCCACAACTTTCCCCAGAACTTTTTGCTTGTTCTTTTGGTTTAGCAGCAGCTGTTGAGCATGCACTAACACCTGGAGGTGTTGTTGGTTGAATAGCTGAGTTATCAATGTTATCATCAATACTTGCTAAAAATTGAATTAATTTATCAGCAGCCATCATATATCTTTTTGCAGAAATTGATTCAGGAGCAAAATAAACGATTGGCTTACCACTATCTCCACCTTCTCTAATTGCAGGTTCAATTGGTAGGTTTGCTAATACTTGAGTATCATATTGAGTTGCTAAAGCTTCACAAGTTCCCATTCCAAAAATATCTGATTCAGTGTTACATGAAGGACAAATAAATCCACTCATATTTTCAACAATTCCAGCAACTGGAATATGAAGTTTTTTAAACATATCTAAAGATCTTCTTGAATCATCAAGAGCTACGTGTTGAGGAGTTGTAACATTAACACCAGCACTTACAGGTACACTTTGAGCTAAAGTCAATTGTGCATCACCTGTTCCTGGAGGCATATCAATAAATAAGATGTCTAATTCTTCCCATAAAATGTCTCTTAATAATTGTTGGATTGCTTTCATAATCATAGCACCTCTCCAAATAAGCGCTTGACCTTCTTCCATTAACATACCCATTGACATAACATCAACACCATAAGCATTTAAAGGTTTTGCTTTGTCTCCAACAACTTCTACTTCTTTACCATTTAAACCCATCATACGAGGAATATTTGGTCCATAAATATCAGCATCAAGAATACCTACTTTTTTACCTTGCATTGCTGCTGCAACTGCTAAGTTAACAGTTGTAGTTGATTTTCCAACTCCACCTTTTCCAGAACTTACCATTACAATCTTTTTAATTTGAGGAGCAATATTTTTACCGCTTACACTGTTACTTGATTGTTTTGCTTCTTGTGGTTTATTAAAATTAAGTGTTACATTCATTCCAATAGCACTTAAACATGCTGTTATTTCTTTTCTTAATTGTGCTTCAACTTCTGCTGCTGTTGATGTAATATCTAGAACTACTAAACAATTAGTTCCATTTACTTGAATATCTTTAACAAATCCAAATTCAACTATAGATTTTGCGAAACCTGGATATTTTATTTTTTCTAATTCTTTTTTAATATTTTCTACATTTGCCATGTAAAATTCCTTTAAATTTTTAAATTTTCAATATTATAATTAAAATAGGATAATTTTTGTCTTAATTGACAAGCATTAATTTAATTTAAAAAGTATTTTAGCAAAAGAATAAAAAAATTAAGAATAAAAAAGAAGGATAAATAAAGAATTTATAAAATAATAGTAGATACTTTAGCATCTACTATTATTAAGAAAGTACTAGTTAGCGATATCAAGCATCGCTTGACCATGCTCTTTTACAATTTTTTGAGTAATTTTGTATGAACAGAATTTAGGTCCACACATTGAGCAGAATTCTGCTTCTTTAAATACATCTTGAGGAAGAGTTTCATCATGATACTCTTTTGCTCTTTCAGGGTCTAAACAAAGTTCGAATTGTCTATTCCAGTCAAATCCATATCTTGCATCAGACATTTCATCATCAATATCTCTTGCACCTTTTCTACCACGTGCAATATCAGCACTATGAGCAGCAATTTTATATGCAATAATACCATTTCTAACATCTTCAGCATTTGGTAAACCTAAGTGCTCTTTTGGTGTAACATAACATAGCATTGATGCACCATGCCATCCACCAACAGCAGCACCAATAGCAGATGAAATATGATCATATCCAGCAGCAATATCAGTAGTTAATGGTCCTAAAATATAGAACGGTGCTTCATGACAATACTCTTTTTCAAGTTTCATATTTCTTTCAATTTGATTTAAAGGAACGTGACCAGGACCTTCAATCATAACTTGAACATCTTTTTCCCAAGCTCTTAAAGTTAATTCTCCAAGAACTTTTAATTCTCTTAATTGTGCTTCATCAGAAGCATCAGCTAAACATCCAGGTCTTAATGAATCTCCTAAAGATAAAGATACATCGTATTTTGCACAAATATCTAAAATCTCATCAAATGCTTCATAGAATGGATTTTCTTTATGGTAATGCATCATCCAAGCAGCCATTAAAGAACCACCTCTTGAAACGATTCCCATTTTTCTTTTTGCAACGTGAGGCATAAATTCAAGTAAGAATCCTGCGTGAATTGTAAAGTAAGAAACACCTTGAAGGGCCTGTTTTTCTAAAACTTTTAACATAACTTCAATAGATAAATCTTCAATTTTATCTTTACAGTCATGTAAGATTTGATAAATAGGCACAGTACCAATTGGAACAGTAGAGTGTTTTATTACAGCTGTTCTAATCATATCTAAGTCACCACCTGTACTTAAATCCATGATTGTATCAGCACCATATTTTAAACAAACATCAACCTTTTCAATTTCACCTTCAACATTTGAAGCCAAAGCAGAAGAACCAATATTTGCGTTTATTTTGCATGAAGATGCAATTCCAATTGACATTGGAACTAGATGTTTATGATTAACATTTGCTGGGATTATTAATCTTCCTCTTTCAATCTCAGCTCTAATAAGCTCAGGTTCAAGTTTCTCGATTTTTGCCACATATTCCATATCTGGCGTAATAATTCCTTGTTTTGCATAATACATTTGAGTTCTAATTTTGTCATTTTTATGATTGTCTAACCAGTTTCTCATTTTAAAATCCTATAATTTATTATATTTAAGTGTCCGATGATTATAACTAAATATGTTTAGAGAAGCTTAATTCAAGCTATTAATTTCAAATTATTAATCATATAAGTTTCTTTTCTATATAATTATCAATAAAATAATTAAAAAAGTTAAATTTTTAGTTTATAAAATTAATATGAAAAATATATTAATTATGATAAACCTTAAGATAAACAACAAAACAGTACGTCAAGTTATTTCCATGTAGGGGAAAAATGAAAAAACAAATAATACATGAGATAAATTCTCTTCCACCTCTTCCATCAAGTGTTATAGAACTTGATGACTATAAAAATACGGATAATATTGATATTGAAAAATTAATGGAGATTATTAAAAAAGATCCATTAATGGTAGCAAATATTTTAAAAGTTGCCAATTCTAGTATGTTTGGATTTAGAAGTAAAATTGAAACATTAAGTAGAGCAATAAACCTTTTAGGTGTTAAATTCACAGTTTCAATAGCAATTGGTTCAGCAGTTCAAAATACAATGAAATCAAATTTATTAGCATATGCAGTTTCTAATCAAGATTTTATTTATATAAGTTCCTTAGCTACAAATATTGTAAATACTTGGATTTCTGCAATTGATTTTGATTTAAAAAATGAACTTCTATTACCTGCATTTTTACAAGAAGTTGGAAAGTTCATCATTTCTGAAGTTATTCAAAAAGAAAAAAGAACAGAAGAATTTTTACAAGAATTAAATGAAACTAAAGATATTAGTTTCTGCGAAGAAAAATATATGGGATTTACCTGTGGAAGAATTACAGCAAATGTATTTAAACATTGGAATTTAAGTCATAATATTATTTTTCCAATTGCATATGCTGAAGATTTAGATTCATGTCCCGAGACTTTCAAACAAAAAGCTCAAATTTTAAATATTATAAAAATATTATGCGATATCAGAGATCCTTTGAGTGATAAAAATATTGAAAAAGCTCTAAAACAAGTTGCTCTTTTTAATTTAGATGTTGAGCAATTTTTAAATTCAATTGATGTGATTAAAGAAGTAATTAAACAAAACTCTTAACAAATGCATAAGTAACAATATACTATAATCTGTAACTTTTTTACACAAAGGGGTTTTTGTTGTCAGATGTTACTCTTATAGTTTTATGCGCGGGGAATTCTACGCGATTTGAGCATAAAACAAAAAAACAATGGATTAGAATAGGAAATGAACCTTTATGGCTAAATGTTACCAAAAGGCTAGCTTCTTTTTCAACTTTTTCTAAAATAATTGTTGCTTCCCATGAAAATGAATTAACTTATATGAAAAACTTCACTGATGATTTTGTTTTTGTAAAAGGTGGAGACACTAGACAAAAATCTATCTTAAATTGCTTAGAAAAAGTAAATACAAAATTTGTGATGATAAGTGATGTGGCACGTGCTTGTATTCCTAAAAATGTTATTGAAAATCTATTAAATGAAAAAGAAAATGCAGATTGCATTGTACCTGTTCTTAATGTTACAGATACAGTTATTTATGAAAATAATACAATTAATAGAGATAATGTAAAACTAATACAAACTCCACAACTATCAAATACAAAAACCCTAAAAGATGCTTTAGATACAAGCATAGAATTTACAGATGAAAGCTCTGCTATTAAAAATATAAATGGAACTATTAAATATATTCAAGGAAGTGTTGAGAGTAAAAAACTAACCCTTGGAAATGAATTAAATGAGTTACCATGTTTAAAAAAACCTTCAAAAAACTTTTTTACGGGAACAGGACTTGATATTCATGCCTTTGAAAATAATAAAGAGATGTTTCTAGGTGGAATAAAACTTCCATATGATTTTGGTTTTAAAGCTCACAGTGATGGAGATGTTTTAATTCACTCTGTTATTGATGCACTTTTAGGTGCCATTGGAGCAGGAGATATTGGAGAATTTTTTCCTGATACTGATGAACAATACAAAGGTATTGACTCAAAAATATTACTTGAGCATATAGTTACTTTCCTTTGTAATGTGGGTTATGAAATAGTAAATATTGATCTTACAATAATTGCTCAAAAACCAAAAATCAATCCTTTTAAAAATGAAATAAAAAGCTCAATGGCAAAACTAATGCATATTGATAAACAATTTATAAATATAAAAGCAACAACAGCTGAGAAAATGGGATTTATAGGAAGAGAAGAAGGGATTGCTGTACAAAGTATAGCAACAGTGAAATATTATAATTGGAAAAACAAATGAATATACTAATAATAGAAAATGAAATTTATTTAGCTCAAAAAGTAGTATCAAGACTACTTGATGATGGACATAGTTGTGACTATATAGAATCACCAAACATAGACAACCTTACAAAAGAGTATGACACAATTTTATTATCAACATCATTACCTTCAGCTTTATGTAAAAATATTATCAAAAGATATAGTGAAAATGCAATTATTCTTTTATTAGTATCATATATTTCTGATGAAACGGTTACTAATCCTATTAAAGATGGTGCAAAAGATTATATTATGAAACCATTTATTATGGATGAATTAGTTAGAAAAATTTACCACTATAAAGAGTGTAGAAGTATTAGAAGAGAACTTCAAACACTAAGAGAGTATTTTAACTTTACAATGGCAGAAATAGACACTACAGATGTATTGCTACCACCATCATTTCCAACATTAGTTGAAACAAACTCTCAAAAATGTGCAGATAAATTAGTTTTTGAATTATCAAGAAAAATGGATTTACCAATTACATTTATCTCTTTAACTTCATCTTTATGGCAAAAACAAATAAATGCAATTCAAAATAAAACTATAATTTATTTAACTGATTACCATACATTAAAGAAAAATGCAAAAGAAAATGTAATTAAAATAATTGAAGATAAAAACTGTATTGTCTCAACCCTAGAACAAGAAAATGATTTTCCATTTAGGAAAATTGAGTTTAATAATGAAAATATTTTATTAGGAGGAGCATCTAATATCATGACAATAAATGATTATGTAAAAATGATGGTTTTATCTTATCAAAATAAATATCCTGACACTGAATTATCAAAAAAACTAGGGATTTCAAGAAAATCACTTTGGGAAAAAAGAAAAAAACTAGATATCGAAAAGAAAAAATAAGGAATAAAAGTGAACTTAAGAAGATTTTTTTTAACAGTAGGATTTAGTGGACTAAGCCCAAAAGCCCCAGGAACAGTAGGATCTTTTGTATCACTTTTTTTAGGATTATTCTTATTAGAATTTTTACATGTTTCAACTCTTTTTTTACTTGCCTTACTAATCACAGTAATTGCAATAAAACAAATAGATATCTATGAAAATGAAACACAAACCCATGATAATAGTGAAATAGTAATAGATGAATTAGCAGGAATGTGGATAGCACTTTCTATTTGTGGAATTAATAGCTCTAATATAATAATCATGGCAACACTAGCATTTATATTTTTCAGAATTTTCGATATATGGAAACCATCTATCATAGGTAAAATAGATAGAGATGTAAAAGGTGGACTTGGAGTTATGGGTGATGACGTTGTAGCTGGACTTGCAGCAGGAATCGCAGCAGCAGGAACATATCAGTTAATAGAAAAATTTATATTATAAAAGACTTTACTAATTAAAAAAGGGGAACTTCATCTGAAGTTCCCCTTTTTTTTATTCAGTTATTTTACAATATCAGAAAACTGTTTAAATATATACTTTGACTCATGCGGCCCTGGACTAGCTTCTGGGTGATGTTGCACTGAGAAAATCTCTTTATTTTTATATTTAACACCTTCAATAGTATTATCAAATAAGTTTATATGTGTAATTTCTGCAATCTCTACTATATTGTCAGGAACATTATAGTTATGATTTTGAGCTGTAATTTCTACAATACCATTATTAGCAACTGGATGGTTACCACCATGTTGACCAAATTTTAGTTTGTATGTATCATATCCATGAGCAATTGAAAGCATTTGGTGACCTAAACAAATTGCAAACATTGGAATATTTGCATTAATTAGTTTTTGTACTTGTTCTTTTTCTGCTGTTAAAGTAAGAGGATCACCAGGTCCATTTGATAAGAAAATTCCACCGATTTCTTTTGCTTCAAATCTAGCTATTAAATCATCTGCTTTAAAAGTTGAAGGAACTACTTCTACTTCAAGACCTGATTCAACTAATTCGTTTAAGATATTTCTTTTAACTCCAAAGTCAATAACAACAACTTTTTTATCACTCATAACAGCTTTTTTATAAGCTTTGATACTATGATCCCAAGCTCCTGCTTTATGAATGTAAGCTTCTTTTGTTGATACTTGTTCAATATAATTAATATCTTCAATTCTAGGGCTTGCAGCTAACTGCTTAGCTAATTCATCTTTACAAGAAATTTCAGTTGAAGCTATCATCATCATAGCACCTTCATCTCTTATCATTTTAGTTAAATATCTAGTATCAATTTCACAAATTCCTAAAACACCATGCTCTTTTAGTAATGCATCTAAATTACCTTGTGCTCTATAATTTGAATAATCATTATGATAATTTCTAACTAATACACCTTTACAATGACATTTTCTGCTTTCCATATCATTATCATTAACTCCAACATTACCAATTTCTGGCATTGTAAAAGTAATGAATTGTCCAGCATATGATGGATCTGAAATAATTTCTTGGTATCCAGTTAATGATGTATTAAAAACTATTTCTCCAACAGTTGTTCCTGTTGCACCAAAAGATTTCGCTTCTAAAAAAGTCCCATTTTCTAAATATATCCATACGTTTTGCATTAAATCAATCCTCTTTTTGTTAATTCCTCTTCATATAATCTATGATAAACTAAATCATAATCCTCAGTTCCTGGTATAAGTTTTCTTTTATAATTTTTTAATTTTGTCATTACTTCAAAATCAGCTTTATCAAATCCCTTTATGAAATCATCTAAAGAAGCAAATATTACATTTTTGATTTGATTATCAGAACATGTATAATGTATAAAATCTTCTTCCCATAAATAATCTAATATTTGGTGGGCTATGTCTGAGAATCTATCTTCATTATTTAAAATAACACCGTAATCATTTGCCATTCTTTTTTTTGTCATCCAAAAAAGTTGTCTTCTATCTGCATTTAAATACTCTATTTCTTCTTCTTGTGCATCTAAAATTTCTTCTACTTTTTCATCTAAGCCAAACTCTTTTTCAATATCAGCATCTAAAATTCTTTCGATTTCAGCTTCAATACTATGCTTTTCTTTTCTAATCTCTACAAAGTCACAACTAGCTAAGTCTCTTGTAATTCTTCTTGAGACATACGGTGTATGATGTAATTTCATTCTCATGTGTTTCTACCCCCTTATAATTGTGTCATCTCTTTCTGGAGATGTTGAAACGATTCCAACTCTAACAGAAGTAACCTCTTCGATTTTTTCTATATATTTTTTTGCATTTAAAGGTAAAGAATCATAATCTCTAATTCCCACTACACTTTCCCATCCATCAATTTCTTCATAAATAGGTTTTACATCGTCTAAACTAGAAGGAACAAAATCAATTCTTTTTCCATCTAATTCATAAGCAACACAGATTTTAATTTTAGCAAATCCATCTAGAACATCAAGTTTCATTAAAGCTAATTGGTCACAACCATTTAATCTTCCTGCGTGTTTAACAGCAACTGCGTCAAACCAACCACATCTTCTTTTTCTTCCTGTTGTTGTTCCAAACTCTTTACCAACTTGAGCCATAGTCTCACCTTCGTCACCAAAATCTTCTGATGGGAAAGGACCATTTCCAACTCTTGTACAATAAGCTTTTGTAATACCAGTTACAATTCCAATATCTTTTGGACTAACACCTAAACCTGTACATGCTCCTGCACTTACAGTTGAAGATGAAGTTACATAAGGATATGTTCCATGGTCGATATCAAGCATCGTTCCTTGAGCACCTTCAAGTAATATTCTTTTATTTTCATCAAGTGCTTTCCAAACCATATTTGTAGTGTTTGTAATAAATGGTGCTAATTTTTCTTTATAAGAAGTTAATTCTTCAAATAACTCTTTTTCATTTGGAGTTGCAATTTCTAATACATCATAAATCGCTCTATTTTGTTCAAATGAATCTAAAATAGATTTAGTTAATTTAGCAGGATCAAGTAATTCACCAACTCTATGTCCTACTCTATTGATTTTATCAGAGTATGCAGGCCCTATTCCTTTTCCAGTTGTTCCAATAGCTTTTGAACCTTTTAGTTTTTCTTTAGCTTGGTCAATTAAAGCATGGTATTGTAAATTTAAATGTGCTTTATCAGATATAAATAATCTACCTTCTAAATTTTCAAATTGACTCATCTCTTTGATGATATTTTCAGGTGATAAAACAACACCATTTCCAATAACATTTATAGCTTTTGGATTTAATACTCCTGAAGGAATTAAATGAAGTGCATATTTTACTCCATCAACCCATATAGTATGACCTGCATTGTGTCCACCTTGACTTCTACAAACCATATCATATTTTTGAGCAAGCATATCAACTATCTTACCTTTTCCTTCATCTCCCCATTGGATCCCAACTATTACATCTGCGCTCATTCTCAATCCTCTAAAATTTTTAATAAATTATCTGTGTATAATGCAAAACCTAATGAACACATACCCTCACTTGAGTACATTCCACCTTTGCATAAAGTTAAATTGTCATTTATCACTCTATAGTAAATACCATTATAATATCTTAATGATCCATAATAAAGTGGAGCAATTATTATATTTGAATATTCTACTTCATTTGCTTTTTGAAGTAATTTCTCTAATTCATCTTTAATTGCTTCTGGTACTATATTAATTAACTCTTCTAAACCTGCTGTATCTTTTACTTTAATTAGTTTATTTAACCAATCGCAGTTTAGTTTAAATAGTGATGCTATTTCACCATTTTTAAATAAATCAATATCAATATTTAATTCACTTGCTACTAGCTTTGGAATATTTATATTTGATATTTGTAAAATAGGCTCTATATTTAAAGCTTTTAATATTTTTGCTGTTAAATTCATAATATCAGCAATGTTATCATGATCTATCCACTCACATCCAATTTGATACTCTTCTTTTGAAGGATAAGTAAAAATAGGTTGAACATAAAACCATTTTTTATGAGTTGTTGTTCTACCTAATCTTTTTGTTATTATTCTTACCACATCCAAAGTTGAATCGGCTCTTAAAGATACTTGTTCATTTTGCTCATCTGAAAATTTTATTAGCTTTCGTCCATTTGCAATTGCTTGATGTTGAGAATATGAAAAATTTGGAGTTAAAATCTCTTCAAATTGCTCATTATCTAAAATCTGGCAAACTTTATTTTCTAATACTCTTTTCGCTTTTGCTCTTGAGCCAAAGTATAATCGACTTCCATTTGGAATTTCGTGTTCAAAAATCATTAATCTATTTTCCTTTAAACATATTTGATGCAAAAACTTTATTAGCAGTTCCATCAAATGTTCTAATACCTAAATCATCAAGTGCTAACTCAACAGCATTTACAGCCCATGAAGCTTCATAATCTTCTACTAATCCCATATGATTAATTCTGAAAATTTTTCCTGCTAAATGATCTTGTCCACCTGCAATGTTTACATTATATTTATTTTCTAATATTTTTCTAATTGCACTTGATTGCTCTGTATAAGCAGTTGTCATTGAATTAGCAGGTGTATGTGGATAAATTTCAAATCCAATTGCTTTTAAAGCTTCTCTTGTAGCATTTGCTCTTGCTGCTGTTTTAGCATATAAGTTTTCAAATCCATCAGCTTTTAATTTCTCTAAAATTGCACCTAAACCAATGATAAGTGTAGTTGCAGCAGTCCATGCTGTTGTATTTTTTCTTTGGTTTTTGATTTCAATTGCTAAGTTAAAGTAATAACCTTTTGGTTTTGACTCAATTTTAGCAACTGCTTCATTTGATAATCCAATCATTGCAAGACCTGGTGGTAACATAAGTGCTTTTTGGCTTCCTGTTACAACAGCATCAAGGTTTGTCGTATCAATTTTTTCAACACCAACAGCTGTAATTCCATCTGCAATAATCATAATATCTTTATTGATTTTTTTAACTTCAGCAGCTATTTGCTCAACAGGATGTCTTAATCCTCCTGCACTTTCACAAATTTGAATAAATATAGCGTCAATTGAAGAATCAGCTTTTATAGCTTCTACTACAGCTTCAACACTAACAGGAGTATTCCATTCGTTTTTTATTTCAGTATATTCTATATTTTGGGCTGCACAGATTTTTCCAAATCTTTCACCAAATTTTCCTGAATTAATTGTAAGTGCTTTTTTATGTGTTAAGTTTATAACACATGCTTCCATTGCACCTGTACCACTTGAAGCTAACATTACAGCTTCTGGCATATCGTATAATTCTAATAGTAATTCTCTAGTATTTTTAAAAATAGCTTCAAACTCTTCAGTTCTATGATGAATTGTAATATCAGACATTGCTTTTCTTACAAATTCTGGTACTGGAGTTGGACCTGGCGTCAATAGCATTATCGTATCCTTATTTTTCATTCTTTTATAGCAAAACGAATTATTTTATCTAAATATAGTTTATTAAATGGTTAAGCATATAAAAACTTTTTTCTAATAAAATAAGAATATTTTTTATTATTTGACTTATAAACTTTTTTCATATACAATCTCTATATTATATTACTTTTTAAGTAGTGATTAAAATTCAAACACAAGGAATTCAAATGGCTGAATTATTAAAAAAGAAAAAAGTTGCAAAAATTGCTAAAAAAGCTGTGAAAAAAGTAGCTGAAAAAAAAGATGTGAAAAAAGTTACAAAAAAAATCACTAAAAAAGTTTTAGCTCTTAAACTTAAAAAAACAAAAAAAGCAAAAACTGCGGTTAAAAAAGCAGTTAAAAAAATCGCTTAATTTTTAGTAGTAGAATTTTTTTCTACTACTCTTAGACTCACTTAATTTCATTTTCTTTTTAAACACAACTAAATAAAACTTTAAAATTTTATTTTACTCTTGACATTTACTACTAATTAGTAGTATAATTTCCTCAGGAGAATGAAAATGAATAATAAATCACGTAAATCATATGGTTTAAGAACAGATAAAGCTATGAAAACAGTAGTTAGATTAGGTAGAACTGATTTAAAAATCAACAATTTAACTATTAATTATTTATCAAAACATCATCTCACGGTTAGTCAATTTAGAGTATTAGAAGTTTTATATCACATAGGTGATTTAAACATAGGTTCAATCACAAAACTTACAATGAGTACACCTGGAAATATTACAGTTGTTGTAAGAAATCTCAAAAGAGATGAATGGATAACTTCAATAAAAGATCCAAATGATAGTAGAGCATCAATTTTGTCTATTACTCAAAAAGGTATAAAAATTATTGAAGAAGTATTTCCAACTCATGCAAATAATTTAAATAAAGCTTTAGAAGTTTTAAGTGATGAAGAACTAGATACTTTATATGATTTATTAGATAAGGTTTATAAAGCAAACTGATTTTTTTTGCTTTATTAGTACTAATTAGTAATATATTATAGATAAAAAAAGGAATTAAATGAAATTTTTAAAATTAAGCTTAGCATCACTTGTAGTATCAAGTGCACTATTTGCAGGAAATTATAATGTTGACGTAAGTCATTCAAATGTTGGATTTACAGTAAAACATATGATGATTTCAAATGTAAGTGGTAAATTTAATGATGTATCTGGAAATTTTGAATATGATGAAAAAACAAATACATTAAAATCATTAAGCGGTGAAATTATTGTAGCTTCAATTAATACAGCTGATGAAAAAAGAGATGCACACTTAAAAGCTGAAGAGTTATTTGATGCAGTTAAGTTTCCAAAAATAACATTCAACGCAACAAAAATTGAAGAAAATGCTGTTTATGGTGATTTAACAATGAAAGGTGTAACAAAAAACATCAAATTAGATTTAGAAAATGGTGGAACAATAACTGATCCTTGGGGAAAACAAAGAGCAGGATTTGAACTTGTAGGAAAAATAAATAGAAAAGATTTTGGAATTACTTGGAATAAGGTATTAGAAACAGGTGGAGTTGCAGTTGGTGAAGAGATTAAACTTCAAATAGCAATGGAAGGAATTTTAGCTAAGTAATTAGCTAAAACTTCAGAATTTTTAATCAAATAACTTTAAAAATACAATATTATAAGTTTTTATAATATTGTATTTTTAGATACTACTAAATAAACTATCCTATATAAAGCCAATAAACCATAAAAATCAATTATAAAATTCTAAATTAATTATTTAATAATATTTATGTTAAAATATTATTAGAGTTGAAATATCTCTACTTAAGGAAAAAAATGCCATATCTCGTTTCTTCTATAATAGCAGTTGTATCAGCAATGATTATACTTTTTACAAGATATGAAGCAGATGACAGTACTATCACAGCCGAGCTTGATAGGATGAAGTCGATGTTTATAACAGTTGACGGATTTGTAAATACTTATGTTGAATCAGGTGGTGATTTAACAAGTATTAATTTTGAAGAATTGTATGATGCCGGTGTTTTGTTGGGAAATATAAAGATGACAAAACCAACAGCAGCTTCTGATGATAACGTTACGGGAACAGGTTTAGTATCTAAACTAACTTTTCCTGGTAGTACAGTAATTTGGCAATTAATACCAAATAAGGATGATAGTAGTTCGTACAAAGTATTAGTAGATATGACAAAAAATGCAAGTCTTTTAAGTAAAGGGGCATTTGCTGAAAGTTTCTCAGGTAGAGAATTTTGTGAAAAAAATTTATTTGGAACATTTCAAACAAAAGGAAAGACTTATGATGCAACAACTGTTGGATCAGAGGATTTTAAAGAAGATGGAACAAATAAAGATGGACTTTTTGTCTGCATAGTTTATAAATAACTATTTTGGTGCAACTTTTAAAAGTTGTTATATAATACCGTTAAGGTAAAAAAATTTAAATTCAAAAAAAGGATATAAGAATGCCACAGTTGATAGCAATGGTTATAGTAGTAGTTGGAGCAATGATTTACATGTTCCAAACATTTGGTGGAACAGGTGATAAGATTGAAGGTGTAGCTCAAAAAGCAAGTATTATTACAGAAATTAATAATATAAGAGATGGAATTAAAATTGCAGCTAGATCAGGTCAAGTTGGTGAAAAAACTGCAGTAGCAAATGATCAATATGCTACATTAGAAGGTTTAGCAAATTTAGCATATTTTGCAGAGCAGATTAATGATCAACTTAAAACATCTGCTTCAAATACAGGTACAACTGTAGATGATTATAACACTTATAAAGCAATTTCATTTGGTGGAGATGCGACGGCTACTGCTGGTGATTTAGTATT
>CBFHMY010000035.1:0-22392 GCA_965657055.1 uncultured Aliarcobacter sp.
ATAAAACAAGAGAATCTATCTGGGGAACACCCCAAGTTGTCAAAGAAAGACTTGAAAATCTAATCGCAAGAACTGGCGCAAATGAAATAATGATAAATGCCATGATTCATAATCCAGAAGATAGAATAAAATCTTATGAGCTAATTTCTGAAGTTTGGTTTGGGTGATATTTTTAGGAAAAATGAAATTTAAATTTAAATAAGACCCAAGGTTAGGGTCTTACTCTTTTAAAGTATTATTATTAAAACTTAACTTCAACAGCAGCTACAACTGTTTGCATATCTTCTAAACTACTTTCATCAAATGTACCTAATGCATATCTTAAACTTACAGTTGCACTTTTATTAAGTTCATAAGCTAATCCTGCATCATATTCTGTGATTTTTAAATCTTTGTTGATACTGCTAAATGTTGCATCTTTAATAGTATGCTGAGCTAAATTTGATTCTAGTGTTAAATCTTTTGTTAAATCATATGCTAAATTTAAAGCTACAATAGTAGTATCTCCATATTTTCCAACTCTATCAAGAGAAGCTGTTCCTAAATCATCATTTGTTAAATATGTAACTGGTAAATTTGCACCTGAAACATATCCATCTTTTGTTGTAAGTGCAGCAAATCCAATATTTAAATTATCTATTTGTTTAGCAACTTTTAAATAAGCTCCTAACATTTTTTCATCACTTTGACCTGCTGTAGAATTACTTCTATCACCTACTCTTTTTTCTATTTGCGTTTGAATATCTAATCCTGCAACTTCACCCATAGCAAAGGCATTAAACATATGACTTGTTGCGTCATTGAAAATTCCAGAACTTACAGTTGTTTCTGTATTATTTTGTAAATAAACATATCTTCCACCAACTAATAGTTTATCAAGTGTCACTTGTCCACCTAAACCATAAGCATCAAAATCACCCGTTCCAGTTCCACTTGAGTTTGCACCTAAAAATGTATTTTGGTCTTCATTTGTACCTTCAACTGCTTTAAAATCAAATGCATATAATAAAGTATTTTCAATAGGTGTATAACCTAAGAAAGCTAAATCAATTTTATCTCCATTTGAACCATAAAAAGGTGTCCCATAAGTATCATTTACTCGTCCTGCTAATAAAAATTTATTTTCATTAAATGGGACTAAAACAGTTGCTTCATCCCATGTAAAAGCGTCATTATCATTATTTCCCCATGCATCGTTTTTAAGCTCAACTCTTGTGTGAACAACAACATTTTCTAATGTTTTGAAATCTAAATTAACTCTGATTTTTGAGTCTATTACTTGTTTGTCTTTTTTTACAGTATCTGTATCACCTTTTACAGATATTCCTCTTACATCAGCATCTCCATAAATTTTCAAATCTGATACTAATTCAACATTTCCTGCCATTGCAGATGTAAGTGCAAGCGACGCAGCTAAACTTAATAAGCCTAATTTTTTCATTTCCAGTCCTTAAATAATTTTTACAAGAATTCACCTAAAAACAAATTCCGTATTCGTTATTATATCAAGTACTTATAGCCTACATATAGCCGTATAATAGCCTATTTATAGCACTTAAATAGCCTAAAAATAGCGCTAATAAAAATTATTTTATTTTATTATTTTAAGATAAAAAAGAATATTAATTAAGTTTTTTAATGATATTTTCCAAACTCTTTATATGTTGTATCTTCAAACATAATAAATACTTGTTTTTCTTCTTTTTCATTTTCATAAGCAGGAAGAGATAATCCAATTGCATTTTTAGGAATATTTTTAAAAAAATCTTTTATTGCAAGGGTTGGAACATTTCCTTCAAAAACATATTCATTTAATATTGAAGTATTACATGATTGTATTTCTTGTGGTATTCCTATTTGTTTTTTTAAACCTTTCACATCTGTTAGTGAAACAATTCTTACCTCATCAACTTCTTTATTAATATCATCTAACCAAGATTGTGGACAGGTACTTGTTATTGGTTTATAAACTTCCATAATTTGATTTTGTGAATATAAAGACACTGCAAGTAAGGCACTTAAAATAATTTTTTGCATAAAAATCCTTCTAATATATTTGGGTAGGTTTCTAGTATTTGATTTTTTAGTTCATCTATTTTTTTTAAATTAAACTCTTGATTGTTAGAGTTTTCATATTCAAGTATTTGATTTGCAGGATTTTTACTAAAAAACAAAATTCTATTTGATAAATAAATTGCTTCACTTAAATCATGGGTTACAAGAATAACTGTTGTATTAAATTTTTTACATAATGTTAAAAAATCTTTTTTTAAAGCTGTTGCAGTTGGATAATCAAGGGAAATAAAAGGCTCATCTAAAAATATAACTTTTGGTTTATTAATAAAAGCTCTTACAAATGATACTCGTCTTGCCATTCCACCTGATAGATTTTTTGGATAAACATCTAAAATATCATTTAATCCTACTATTTTTAATAGTTCATTTATATGATTTATATCTTTATCTTTTGAGATTATTAGAAGATTTTCTTTTATAGTAAGCCAAGGGATTAATCTATGATCTTGAAAAACAAATCCTATATTTGAAGATGATATGGTAACTTTTCCATTAAAATCTTTATCTAAAGATGAAGCTATATTTAAAAGTGTAGTTTTACCACAGCCAGATGGTCCAATAATAGATAAAAATTCGCCTTCTCTTACTGATATTTTAATACTTTCTAATATTTTTATATCTTTAAAGAACTTCTCTTTTATATTTATATTAATCATATTATCTCCATCTTCTCATTTTTATTTCTATTGGATTTAAAAATATTTTTTCTATTAAAATCACAATAAAAATAAAAGCAAAAGAGTATGCAAAAATAGAAGTAATATCAAAATCTTGAAAAAATAATGCAATTTGAAAACCAACACCATCACTTCTTCCTAATAACTCAACAACTAAAACTATTTTCCAAACCAATGAAATAGTAAGTCTTGTTGTTGCCATAATATATGGATAAATTTGAGGTAAATATATTTTTCTTATAACATCTTTTTTTGGTATCTCATAAATACTTGCTAAATCTAAATATTTTTTATCAATAGATTTTACACCTTCTCTAATATTTACAATTATTATTGGAACTTTATTTATGATAACTGCGAGTATTGCCGAAAAATCTGTTAGACCAAACCAAATATAGCAAATAATTATTGTCACTAGTGCTGGCATATTTAAACCAATTATTAGAAAAATATCTAAAAAAGAATCAATTTTAGAAAATAATCCCATAATAATTCCAAAAAAAACTCCAATAATCATTGTAATAATAAATGCAATAAAAACTCTTTGTAGCGTTATTGATATATGATGAATTAAATCTTTATTTAAAAGATGATTAAAAAAACTTCTTAATATATCAACAACAGAGGGAAAAACATCTGTATTTGCTAATATTGAAATTGATTGCCATAATATTACGAATGCAAATATTGATAAAAATTTATTAGGATTATTCATAGTATTTTCAAGCTCTATTTTAAATCAAAATTCCAAAATATATTATTATCCAAGAAAACACTATCTTCAACAAAATTCTTTCCACCCTCATTTAAAAGTATTTTAAATACCATTTGTAAATCAGTAATATTACTTTCATCAAAATTTTCAATGATTCCTTTTTTATAACCATTTTTTAAGGCTTCAAACTCTTCATCATTTTTAACATTCATTTGCTTTTTAATTCTATTCCACTCTTCATCACTATTTTTTAGTATCTCTTTACTCTCTTTTGAAGCTTTTAAAAATCCATTGATTATCTCTTTATTATTATTTGCAAATTGAGTATCAAAAGTCCAACCCACAAAAGAAACATCTTTTTTTATTCCTAATTCTTCTAATATATCTTTAATCTCTACTAATGGTTTTATATTTTTTGATTCTAATTTTGCATTAAAATGCCAAAAATTAATCGCAGCATCTAAAGAATTATCTTCCATCTTTTTATATAAAATTGGAGCAGATGCATATAAAGGATTTACAATATCTTTTAAATCTATATCATATTTACTTTTACCATATGCTCTAAATAACAACCATGTTTTATCATAAACTCCACCTGCAATTCCAAGCTCTTTCCCTTTTAAATCAAGTAATGTTTTTATCTTGCTATTTTCATTTACAACTAATGTACCTGTTGCTTTTGAATAAGGATAAAAACTAAAATTTTTTCCCTTTGCTTTTTGTGTATTTACCCAAATCCAATCATTTACAATCATATTTACATCTTTTGATTGTAAAGATACTAATTGGGCATTTTTAGAAGCTAGTTCAACAACATCTAAATTAAAACCATATTTCTTATCTAAGTTATGATATTTCAAAACATCTAATTCCCAATTTACAGTTCCAAATGCTAAAACACCTATTCTTAAGTTTCCTTGCGCATATAAACTTATTATGCTTAATAATAAAATTGAAATTAATTTATGTATCACTTTTTCTACCTCTATATTTTTTAATAGAGCAATTGTATATAAGTTTTATAGCCCAATTATAGCCATTTGCTGATAATTCTTGTCGCTATAATTAGGCTATAAAATTTGTTTATACTTCCATTACACAAAACAAAAGGACGAGAAATGAAAAAAATTACACTAGCATTACTTGCTACAACAATATTAGCTTTTGGACACGGAAGTGTTACTCCTCAAGCTATTGATACACATGAACTAAAACCACTTGGAGCTGATTGGCTAGATCAAAATCCATATAAAGGTGATGCAACTGCAATTAAAGTTGGTAAATATGCATATGGTGAAAACTGTGCTAGATGTCATGGTTTAGATGCTATATCTGGTGGAATTGCACCTGATTTAAGAGCTTTAGATGATGGTATTGATGGTGATGAATGGTTTATGGAAAGAATTAGAGGTGGAGCTGTTAGAAATGGAAATGTTTATATGCCTCCATTTGAAGGTATTTTAAACCAAGAAGCTATGTGGGCAATTAGAACTTATGTAATGTCTTTACCAAAAGAATAAAAAGTATTTATATGAAAAATATTCTTAAATTAACTGCTCTAACACTAATTCTGGCAATAAATTTATTTGCAAGAAGTATTGATGATATAAAAGCAAGTGGAGAAATAGTAATTGCTGTTTATGAAAACTTTCCACCTTATTCATTCATAGAAAATGGTGTAGAAAAAGGGATTGATATCGAGCTAGGTAAAAAGGTCGCAGCCTCTTTAAATGTAAAACCAGTATGGTATTTTACGGGCTTTGATGAAAATCTTGCAAGTGATTTAAGAAACACTATATGGAGAGGGAATCTAATACATAAAACAAAAGCGGATATTATGTTTAGAATTCCATATGATTATGATTATCTAAGAATGACAGATAAATCAACAGGTGAATTAGAAAATGAAAGAGTAACAATTAAAGGTCCATATCAAAGTGAAAAATGGATAATTGCTACAAATAAAGAAGTAATACCTCAAATAAAAACTCTAGCAATCTTTGCTTATCAAACTATTGGTGTAGAAATAGATATGCTTCCTGATTTACATTTAAGTGGGTTTGCTAGAGGATTATTACAAAGAAATATCAAGCACTACACTAATTTCCAAGATGCAGTAAATGATTTCAAAAGTGGAAAACTAGATGCAATTGCTGGATTAAAATCACAAATAGAGTATTTAATTGATTATAAAAACAATAAAGATAAATACTATTTATCTCAAGATATTCCACAAATGAAATCTCAATGGGATTTAGCTACTGCTGTTTCTAGTTCTTATAGAGATTTATCTTACCATGTTGATGGAATATTGGATGAAGCTTATAAAAATGGTGAGATTAAAACAATCTTTGAAAGCTTTGGAGTTGAGTATTTACCCCCTATAGCAAAAACACAATAAGGAGAAATTATGAAATATATATTTGTTTTATTAGTAAGCTTTTTACTTGTTCAAAACTCTTATGGGAAAAATCCGATAGAGTCTCCAACTTTTGACGATATTATAAAAAATATTATACAAAATGACAAATATATATTTGATGATAAAAACATTAATATTCAAGTTCCATTATTTGCCGATAATCCTGTTCAAGTTCCAATTTTTGTAGATGCAAAAGCTATTAAAAATGCCAAAAGATTAATTATATTTGCAGACTTAAATCCAATTGATAAAGTAATTGATATGGATTTAGTAAATCTTCTTCCAATAGTATCATTAAATATGAAAGTTGCACAAGAAACACCTATTAGAGCTTTAGTTTTAGATGATAAAGGACTTTGGCATGTGGGAAGTAACAATATCAAAAGTTTTGGAGGAGGATGTTCTGTTTCAAGTGTAGCTTCATCTGATACAAACTTTGATAAGCTTCTTGGCAAAGTCAAAGGAAATGTTTTTAAAACACCCGATTCAATTAGATTAAAAGCTTCTATTTTTCATCCAATGGAAACAGGACTTGTATTTGGGAATAGTGAATTTTATATAAATAAAATCACTATAAAAGCAGATGATAAAATATTAGCAAAAATTGATGCTTACTCATCTATTAGTGAAAATCCAAGATTTATATTTGAAACAACGGTTGAGTCAAAAAACTATAAAATAGAGTTTTTTGATATTGATGGCAACAAATTTAATATGGATATAAAATGAAGTCTTTAATCTTTTTCTTTTGTTTAATATCATATGTTTTCTCAAATGATTTTGATTATAAATTAAAGCCTATAAAATTGGCTGACAATAGTTACTACTTTTACGGAAAAGAAGAGTACTTTTCAAGAGAAAATGGTGGTGATATTGCAAATAGTTCATTTATAGTCACAAAAGATAGTGTAATCTTAATTGATACAGGAAGCTCCAAACAATATGGAGAACAAATCAAAAAACAAATAGAAAAAATCACAGATAAACCTATAAAATACATTTTAAATACTCACCATCATCCTGATCATTTTTTAGGGAATAGTGCATTTTCTACTAGCAATATTTACGCAAGTGAATATACAAAAAATGAGATAGAAACTAATGGCGATTTATATATTGTGAATTTAGTAAATATTATTCATGAAGCTATGGACGAGACAAAAATAAAAGCTCCTAATCAAATTTTAACCACAAAAGATTTGGATTTTGAGGGATATAAATTAAAAGTCTTATATTTTGATGGACACACACAAAGTGATATAGCAATTTATGATGAAAATACAAAAATACTTTATGCTTCAGATTTAGTTTTTTATAAAAGAACGCTAGCTACTCCCCATGCGAATCTTGATAATTGGATAAAATCCCTAAAAGAGTTAGAAAAAATAAACTACTCTATTTTAGTTCCCGGACATGGAATTAGCTCTACAACAAAAGAGCCTATTAAAGAAAATATTGCTTATTTAGAGTTTTTACAAAATACACTTAAAAATAGTGCAAAAGATGGATTGGATATTTATGAGATATTAAATAAACCAATTCCAAAAGAGTTTGAGAGTTTTACTATGTTTAAAGAAGAGTTTGAAAGATCTGTTATAAACCTATATCCTTCATATGAAAAAGATTTGAAATAACTATTTTTTCAAATCTTCCATAAATTTAAGCAATAATCTTATTGCAACTCCCGTTGCCCCATAAGAATTATATGACCAAACTTCTTTTCTATAAGAAGGTCCTGCTATATCAAAATGAAGCCATTTTTTCTTGTTTTTATTTTTTATAAATTTACTTAAAAAAAGTGATGCTGTAATTGCTGCTCCATTTTTATTAGGACTTGTATTTACAAAATCAGCCACAGAACTTTCTAAAAGTTTTTCTAAATAATCATTAAAAGGTAAAAATCCCACTAATTCACCTGATTTTTTTGAAGCTTTTAAAATCTTCTTTTTTAGCTTTTCACTATATCCCATTACAGCCGTTGTATATCCACCAAATGCTCCAATAGAAGCTCCCGTTAAAGTTGCTAAATCAAAAATATAATCAAAGTCTTTTATATTTTTTTGAGCATAATGTAAACAATCAGCCAAAACCAATCGTCCTTCAGCATCTGTATTTGTAACTTCAATTGTTTTATTATTTGCAGCTTTTAAAATATCACCTGGTTTATAAGCATCCCCACCAATCATATTTTCAACGGCTCCCACGATTCCGTGAACTTCAAAAGGTAAATTAAGGTATCCAAGAGCGTGTATAACACCCATTACACTTGCACCCCCTGCTTTGTCACATTTCATAGAAACCATTCCATCACCACGCTTTAAACTCATTCCACCTGTATCGTAAGTTACACCTTTTCCTACTAATACTATTTTAGCTATTGGATTTTTTGGTTTATATCTTAAATGAATTAGTTTACTTTCGTGGGGAGAGGCAATTCCTACACTATACATAGCATTCATATTATTATCTTTTAGATAATCTTCGCCAAAAATTTTACATGTGACATTTTTGTTTTTTGCAATTTCTTGTGCATCATTTGCCATAATTTGTGGATAATAATCCTCAGGTGCACTATTTACAATATCTTTTGTGTAATTTACACTATTGCAAATAATAAGAGCTTTTTTTAAATCTGCTTCTAATTGAGCTTTTTCTTTTTGAGATTTACAAGTATCAATTTCTATATTTCTAATCTTTTTTTTATTTTGAGAAGATTTATATTTTAAAAACTCATAATTACCTAAAACTAAACCTTCTACAATTGTTTGAATATTTAACTCATTTTTACATTGAATAATATCTATATTTATATTTTCAGTTTTTATATTTTTAAGAAATTTAATAGCACTTGAAATAGCTGTTTTTATATTTTCATCTTTTAGTTTTAAACATGAAACATATAATTTATTATTTTTCATATTAAAATATGTATTAAAAGATTTTTTCAAAAAATTAATATTATTTAAAAGCTCTTTTATTTCTATTGGAAGTTGTTTTGTTTTATTTAAAATTATAATTTCAACAGATGATTGTATATTGTGTGTATTTTTCTTATTAAGAGTTATATTCATTGGAATTTCCTTTGAATATATTATATAGTTTTTATATGAAATTTTTATTCAAAAAAGAGTAGATAATATAAATTATCCACTCTTTTTATTTAATTAGTTTTTATTTAATGAACAAAGGTCAGAAAATGCAACTTCAAGTCTAGCAATCATAGATTCTTGACCTGCTCTAATCCATTTTCTTGGATCATAGTAGTTTTTATTTGGTTTATCTTCACCCTCTGGGTTTCCGATTTGACCTTGTAAATAACCATGGTATTTAGCTTCATAAGCTCTAACACCATCCCATGCTGCCCATTGAGTATCTGTATCAATATTCATTTTAATAACACCATAAGTAATAGCTTCTCTAATCTCTTCAAGTAATGAACCAGAACCACCGTGGAATACGAAATCAACAGGTTGAGCTGATGCAGTTCCTAATTTTTCTTGAATAAACTTTTGAGAATTATTTAAGATTACTGGGCTTAATTGAACATTTCCTGGTTTATAAACACCATGAACATTTCCAAAAGATGCAGCTATTGTAAAGTTAGGTCCCACTTTACTTAACTCCTCATGTGCAAAACAAACTTCTTCAGGTTGAGTATAAAGTAAAGCATTATCAACATCAGAGTTGTCAACACCATCTTCTTCACCACCTGTAATTCCAAGTTCTATTTCAATCATCATATCAAGTGCATTCATTCTTTTAAAGTACTCAACACAAATTTCAATATTCTCTTCTAAAGGCTCTTCACTTAAATCTAACATATGAGAAGTAAATAAAGGACGTCCAGTTTGTTCAAAATGCTTAGTTCCTGCATCAAGTAATCCATCAATCCAAGGCAAAAGTTTTTTTGCAGCATGATCTGTGTGTAAAATTACAGGAATTCCATAAGCAGCAGCCATTGTGTGAACATGATTTGCACCACTAATTCCACCAAGAACTGCAGCATTTTCAGTTTTTAAACCTTTTCCAGCATAAAATCCAGCTCCACCATTTGAAAACTGAATTATAATTGGTGAATTAACTTTAGCAGCAACTTCTAATACTGCATTAACTGAATCAGTTCCTACAACATTTACTGCTGGAATTGCAAAATTATTCTCTTTCGCATAAGCAAAAAGTTTTTTTGCTTCACTACCTGTTAATACACCCGGCTTTACAATATCTAATACACCCAAACTAATCTCCTTATTTAAATTAATTAATTACTATTTTTGCGTCTTTTCTTAATTCGTCAGTAATTTCTTTTACTTTTTTATTATAACTATTTCCTAATAAAATTTGAGAAATGTTACTTTCAACTTCAGCATATGATAATGATTTACCAGCAATTTTATCTTTTAAGTAAATTACATGATAACCAAATTGAGTTTTAACAGGAACTTTTGAATAAGAACCTTTTGCTAATTGTGTTGCTGCTGCTGAAAATTCTGGAACCATTTGATCTGCAGAGAATTTACCTAAATATCCACCATTTTTACCAGCTGGATCTTGAGATTTAGTTTTTGCTAATTCTTTAAATTTATCTTCTTTTTTAGTAGCTTTATCTAATTGTTTAATAATTTCTTTAGCTTCTGCTTCAGTTTTTACTAAAATATGACTAGCTTCAAAATTTTCAGGAACTACAAATTTGTCTTTATTCTTATTATAAAAATCTTGTTTCTCAGCATCTGTAAATTTAATTTTTTGAACTTCATTTTTTTGCCATACTTGGAAAGCTAAATCTTCTTTGATTTTAGTAATAGCTTCAACATATTGAGGATCTTTATCAATACCATCTTCTAAAGCTTTTTTAGAAAGAAGTTTTCTATTAATAATTTGTTCTAAAACTTGTTTTTTTGCAGTATCTGGAAGTTTATCAAAATCAATTCTTGGATCTTGTAAAACCATTGTAATATCTTTTTTTGTAATATTATCACCATCAACTGAAGCATAAATATCTGCAGCATTTAACGCTGACACTAAAGCAATTGAAGCAACTAAACTTGACACTATTCTTTTCATAATTTTCCTTGACTTTTTATTTAGCGTATTCTATCCATTCATAGTTAATAAAAGGATAATATCTGAGCTTAAAATGATAATTTTTTTATAAATTTTCTGTTTTTTACTATATATTTAATAAATTTTAAAATTTAGCTTAAAAATACTTTAAATTTTCTAATTTTTATGATACAATTCCGTCAAAATTTAAACTTTACTTAAATTTAAGGAATATTAATGAGAATTTTGATTATTGAAGATGAAATAACACTAAATAGAACACTACAAGAAGGTCTATCTGACTTCGGATATCAAGTAGATACTGCTGAAAATTATAAAGATGCAGAATATTTTATTGACATTAGAAACTATGATTTAGTTTTAACAGACTGGATGTTACCAGACGGTGATGGTATTGAATTATGTAAAATTGTAAAAAACAGAAGTTCAAGAACAGCAGTTGTAATTATCTCTGCTAGAGATGATAAAGAAAGTGAAATCGAAGCGCTTAAATCAGGTGCTGATGACTTTATTAAAAAACCATTTGATTTTGATATCTTACTTGCAAGAATTGAAGCAAGATTAAGATTTGGTGGAACAAACATTATTGAGATTGATGATTTAATTATTAATCCTGATGAAGAAAAAATCGAATATGCTGGTGAAGAAATTGAATTAAAAGGTAAACCTTTTGAAGTTTTAACACACTTAGCAAGACATAGAGATCAAATTGTTTCTAAAGAACAATTATTAGATGCTATTTGGGAAGAGCCTGAATTAGTTACTCCAAATGTAATTGAAGTTGCTATTAACCAAATTAGACAAAAAATGGACAAACCATTAAATATCTCTACAATTGAAACAATTAGAAGAAGAGGATACAGATTCTGTTATCCAAATACAGTTGAAGATACAAAAGCTAAAAGCTAATTGATATTAACTGCTAATTAAAAGATGGAAAGTAAAAGTATATATAGACAGTTTTATACAAAACTGATTATAGCTACTTCACTTTTCATTATTACTCTATCATTTATTTTCTATGAATATGCAAGAAGTACTGTTTATGATGATATTCAACAAAATATGTTGACCCATGCAAAACACCTTTATATTTCATCTTTATCCACTAAAAACTTAGAACCTGTACAAAATGACAACCTAACAATAAATTTAGTAACAAATAATATTTTAGTTAATTATCAATTTCAAAACTATCAACGTGGTGGAGATTATTATATTAAACTTCTATATCCTTTTGATTTAGAGAATAAACAATTTTTGCAGATTATTAGAAATATAAGTTTAGAGAGAGAACTTTTATATTCTGTAATATTTAAAAATCTTTTTATTTTGGCAATTCCTGGATTTCTTCTAATGCTTTTATATTCGCTAGCTGTTTCAAAATCACTATTAAAACCAATTATTCAAATAAATAAAAAACTTTCAAATATGGATGAAAATTCATTAACGCAAATTGATAAAAAAGATTTACCAATAGAATTTCATTCACTTGCTAATTCTATTAACTCATTAACAAATAGAATAGAAACCTATGTAAAGTTTAAAAAAGAACTATTTATAGGAGCTGCTCACGAGCTTAAAACTCCACTTGCAGTTATGAAACTAAAAAATGAAGTTACTTTAAAGAAAAAAAGAGAAATAGAACAATACGAAGAAACACTAAAACTTACTATAAAATCAATTGATGACATGAATATAATGATCTCTTCAATTTTAGATATAGGAAGAACAGAAGGTGCTCAATTTGAACAAAATATTGAATTAGATTTAGTTGAATATATAAAGAAAAAAGCAAATGATTATCGAATGTTAAGTGCTCAAAAAAATATTATCATTACATTTTTCTCAAATGTAAATCATCTTAATACCTCTATTCAAATAACATTATTTAATCAAATATTACAAAATTTTGTACAAAATGCAATAAAATTTACTCCAAATGAGAAATCAATTGCAATAAGACTTAGAAAAACAAAAGAAGAAATCATTATAACTGTTACGGATGAAGGTATTGGAATAAATGAAAATGTAGATTTATTTGCACCTTTTAAAAGAATAGGAAATCAAAGTGGAGTTGGTCTTGGATTATTTCTAGCTAAAAATGCTTCTGATGCGCTAAGAGCTAAAATTACATTACAAAATAGAGATGATGGGAAAACTGGATGCATTGCTAAGCTTGTGCTTAACAACACATCAAAAACTATAGATTAAAATAAATTTCTATGTTCTATCTTAGTACATTTATTTTGAACAACTTTTAATCCAGCCTCTTTAGCTTTTTGGGCTGCTGCATTGTTTACAAGACCTAATTGAGTCCATACTGTATCAACATCACCTCTTGCTATTACTTCATCTACAATTGCTGCTATTGCGTCTGGCTTTCTAAAAATATCAACCATATCAATTTTAAATGGAACTTCTGAAATAGTTCTATAAACTTTTTCTCCTAAAATCGTATCTTCTTTTGGATAAATAGGAACTATTTTAAATCCAGCATTTTGTAAATATGCAGCTACCATATTTGAAGCTTTTGAAGTATCTGGTGAAAGACCTGCAATTGCTATTGTTTTTGTATTTTTAAAAATTTCTATTATCTCTTCATTTTTTGAGTTTACTGTTGGAAATTCGCAATCCATATTTTGTCCTTTATAAATTAATTAAGTAAGTATATTTAAAATAAATTAAATTTTATCTAATTTATTTTGAACATAAGTTTTTACATCTTGGTAATTGATACTTTCTTTAAAATCTTCAAATCTTCCACCACTTGCATTTACATGACCCCCGCCACCTGCAATTTTTGAAGCCATTAATGAAACATCAACTTTTCCATCTGCTCTAAAGGAAGCATTTCCTTTTTTATTAACATCAATAAAAAAATCATAGTCAGTATTTGCTTTTAAGAAGGCATTAGCAGGAATTGATATAGAACCTAGACAATATGTTAAAAGTCCTTTATGACCATTAAAAACTACTGTTAAATCATCTTTTACATCAATTAAAGATTTTACAAGATATGAAGCAGATAAGTTGTCTAAAGTATCATCTTTTTGATCTAACTTTAAAAACTCTTTTTTTAGAAAATGAACTTCATTATCAAGTTTTATATGTCCATCAACTTGATCTAAAAATTTAGCTGCTTCTTTTAATAAATAAAATCTAAATTCTCTGTTTAAATCGGCAAATAAAATATTATTCACTTCTCTAACTTTTGAAATCATTGACATTACAACTTTACCAAATTCAAAGTTTTTAATATCATAATCAAGCCAAATATCAACAGCATTTATTGTATTTACTAAGGGTTCTAGCCATGAAGAAACTGTAAAGTCAAAACCATCATACTCTTCAAAAAGATAATCATATACTATTTTAGTAGCACATCTTTTATCATCTAAATAATACCAATAAAATGCATCTGCACTTTTTTTGCCACTTATATGATGATCCAATAATTGAAGTTTGATTTTATAACCATCTTCAATTAATTTTGAAATATCTTTATCTAAATCTTTTGATTCTTGAAATGTTAAATTTAAATCACTTATTAAAAAAAGGATATCCTCTTCTTTAAAAGCAAGAATTTCTTCTAATACTTTTTTTACAGTTAATTTAACTTCTATTCCATAATTTGCATTATAAAAAGAACCCTCTTTAAAATACTCTTTTGTAATTAATTGACAACCATATCCATCTAAATCTGTATGGGAAATATGGAATAACTTCATTAAGCAATATCTTTTAATGTTAATTTTTCTAGAAAATCATTAATTTTTAATTGTAAATTATTTAATAAAGGCCAAATAGTACAAAGCATTGCCACTTGATTTGGACAATTGTCAGCAGAGGGAGAACACTCAAATACAGATGGTGTTTTTTCTTCTGCTGCAACAACAATTTCCAAGATAGTAATATTTTCCCATGATTTATTCAAAGCGAAACCACCATTTACACCCCTATGAGATATAACCAGATTTTGTTTTGCTAAGTTTTGCATAATTTTTGCTAAAAATGATTTTGAAATATTTAATTCTCTTGATAACTCATCTACGTTCTTTGGTTCATTGCTTTTTGCAATTGATATCAAAGATAATAAAGCATATTCACTCTTTTTTGTTAATAACATATTATATTTTTCCAATTTTTTATCTATATTCTACATAAACTATTATTAAGATTCGTTATTATAATCAATTAATTGGAATTTTTAATCAAAAAAAAAGGGTCACAGTAAAAACTGTGACCCTTTTTTTAACTAGGAAAACTAAAATTATTTAGCTCTAATTCCTAAATCTGCTACTAATTGTACAAATGAAGCATAATCTTTAGCTCTTAAGTATTTTAATAGTCTTTTTCTTTTACCAACCATTTTTAATAGACCTAATCTTGATGAATGATCTTTTTTGAAAACTTTTAAGTGATCTGTTAATATTTTAATTTGCTCTGATAATAAAGCAATTTGAACTTCTGATGAACCAGTATCACCATCTTTTTTACCGAATTTTGCTACTATAGCTGCTTTTACTTCCTGATCTAAAGCCATGTTGACCTCCTAATAGGTATATTATATTTCTCACTCTATATAAAGTGGACGCGAATTTTAGTTAAAATTTGCTTTATATTTGTTTAATTAAATGACTATTTTCCCATCATTTTTAAATATTCTTTATATTTTATATCTTCTAACTTTTCAGCTTTTGCTAAAACTTCATCTTCCATTTGTTTTTTATACTCTTTAACTTTAACTCTAATCTCTTTTGATTTAATTCCAATCATTTGAGCAGCTAAAATTCCAGCATTTTTCCCACCATTTATTGCAACCGTTGCAACAGGTACTCCTCCTGGCATTTGAACAATTGATAATAAAGAATCCATTCCTTCTAAATTTGAAGCACGTACAGGAACTCCAATTACAGGAAGTTCTGTCATAGATGCTACCATTCCAGGTAAGTGTGCTGCACCTCCTGCACCTGCAATAATTACTCTTAATCCTCTTTTTTCAGCACTTTTTGCATATTTAACTAATCTATCCGGTGTTCTATGAGCTGATACAACACTTACTTCATAATCAATTCCAAACTCATCACACATTTGTGCTGCTGCACTCATAACCGGTAAGTCTGAGTCACTCCCCATAATAATTCCTACTAATGGCTTACTCATATTTTTACACTCCCTTTTACTTTTAAAATTTGTTTTGCTGTTTGAGCTTTTTTTAATGCCTCATCAAGACTTTCATCTAAAACTGTTATATGTCCCATTTTTCTAAAAGGTGATGTTTCTTTCTTTCCATAAAAGTGAAAAGATAATCCAGGAATTTCTAATGCTTCATGAATTCCTTCAATAACAGGTTCACCTTTATATCCCTCTTCTCCAAGAAGATTAACCATAGCAGATGGAGATATTAATTTTGTTGAACCCAAAGGAAGATTTGTTACAGCTCTAATTAATTGTTCAAATTGTGATGTTAGACATGATTCAATTGTATAATGACCTGAATTATGAGGTCTTGGTGCAATTTCATTTAATAAAATTCTATTATCTTTTGTTAAGAATAATTCAACACCAAAAATTCCGACACCATCTAAAACCTCAATTGACTTTATAGCTATTTCTTCCACTTCTTTTCTGATTTCTTCACTAATTCTTGCAGGTGCAATTACTATATCGCAAATATTAACTCTTTCATCAAAAAGCATTTCAACAACAGGATAACAAACAATTTCACCTTCAATATTACGAGCTACCATAACAGCAATCTCTTTTTCAATATCAATTAATTCTTCTATAAATGAATCAGCTTCAATAGCTTTAGATAAATCATCTTTATTTTTTAGTAAAACAACACCTTTCCCGTCATATCCACCTTTTCTAGCTTTTTGAATAACAGGAAATCCAAAACTTTCAAGGCAAGCTTTTGTATCAACTTTTTTATACGCAGGTACTGGAATACCTTTTTTATCAAGTAACTCTTTTTGTTTATATTTATCTTGAATTAGTTCTATTAAATATGGCGATGGATAAATATTGTTTCCATCATCAAACATTTTTTTTAAAATAGTAGTGTCAACATGCTCTAATTCAAAAGTTGTAACATCATTTTCACTTACTAATTGAGCAAGTTTTTGTGCATCGTGAAAACCACCAATTATTTGTTTATCAGAAACTTGCGCAGCTGGGCAATTAGGTGTTGGGTCTAGTATAGTTACATGAAATCCCATTTTTTTAGCTTTTTGAGCCATAATCTTACCTAATTGTCCACCTCCTATTATTCCTACTTTCATTGTAGAATAATTAAAAGTTTTATTCATATATAAATTTCTCCTCTAAATATTTTGTATTAAATTATAAAACCCATGAAACATCAGAAACAATACATCTTCCGCCATATTTTTTTATAAATTTTCTAATATCTTCAACGATACTCATCAGTTTGTCTTCATCACAAACAGTGAAAACATAATTATTTGTAAAAACATCTGTAAGTTCATCTGCTGATTTTATACCAGTTATACCTTTTCCTTCAACATCTCTTATTATTGTATAACCTGCAATTTCTTTTTTATCAAATAATTCAATCAATCTATTTAGATAAAGTGATTCAATAATAATCTCTATTTTTTTCATTTTTTTCATATTAACTCCATAAGTTATTGATTGCAAAGTAATACAATGGAATTCCCAATGATATATTAAATGGGAAAGTAATTGCAAGACTTAGGGGCAAATAAATACTAGGATTTGCTTCAGGAACAGATAATCTCATGGCTGCGGGAACTGCAATATATGAAGCACTTCCACTTAGAAGTGCTAATAAAAATGCATCTCCTTTTGATAAACCAAAGAAATATGCAAGAGCCATGGCAATACTTGCATTAAATATAGGCATTAATATAGCAAAAAATATTAAAAATGAACCTAACTTTTTAAGTTCATATATTCTTTTTGCAGCAACAAGTCCCATATCAAGTAAGAAAAATGCTAACATACCTTTAAATAAAGCTCCAAATAATGGCTCCATTGAAGTCCAACCTTTATCACCTGTTAATATTCCTATTAATAGTGCTCCCATTAATAAAAATACCGATGGATTTAAAAAAGCTTCTCTTAGTATTTCTTTCCAAGATGTATGACTTGGTTCATTTTTAGCATTTTGTTTTTTAGAAAAAATTGCAACAAATACTAAAGCTATGATAATAGCAGGTGATTCCATAAGGGTCATGGCAGCAACCATATATCCACCATATTCAACACCTAAAGATTGTAAATAAGTAATTCCTGTTATAAATGTAACAGCAGAAATTGAACCATAAGTTGCAGCAACTGCAATTGCATTATGGACATCAAGTTTTATTTTTAAAATAAAAAAACTATAAATAGGCACTAAAATAGCCATAAACACAGCTAATAAAAGAGCTTTCATAACATCAAGTGTTAAACCACTTTTTGATAATTCATATCCTCCATGTAAACCAATAGCTATTAAAAGATAAAGGGAAAAGAATTTGGGTAGTGGTTGGGGAATAGATAAATCAGATTTTAAAAATACTGCCAGCATTCCTAAAAAAAAGAATAAAATTGGCGGATTAAGAATATTTTGCATTATTAAATCGACACTCATAACAATAACTCCTAATAAAAAATTAAATTATATTAAGTTAAAAGTCTTATATTATAATTTGCGAATGCTATCTAATAGAAAGTTAATGTTTTATTAACTACAAAACAAGAGTCGATAACAAGGGGTTCATCCCCCTGTTTGATAAAAAGCTCTTGATGAAACTTCATTGTCATCTTTTACTGACCATTTGTTTTTTTCTGGTTTCCCAGCTAATACTTTTTTCAATATAGCAACAGCTTCATCTACATTATTATTTTGAATTGCATCTTTAATACTCATAGCATCTTCAAAATATAAACAAGGGATTAAAAACCCTTCTGCTGTTAATCTAATTCTATTACAAGCTGAACAAAAATCATCTTTATGTGGTTCAATAATTCCAAATTGAAATCCATCTTCAAGTTCATAATATTGTGCAGGTGAGCTAGTATCCCTTGGAACTGCTTTAAAGTTTGGATATTTTTTAGAAATTAATGCTTTTATTTCGTCTGAATTTAATCCCTTAGCACCATCTTTTGCATGATGATTTTCCATAAATTCAATAAATCTAACAACATAACCTTTTTCTTTACAGAAATCCAAAACTTCTACCACATCAACGTCGTTTATTCCTTTAATTGGAACACAATTTATTTTGATTCTAAGCCCAGCATCATCTGCTGCTTGAATTCCTTCTAAAACTGTTGCTAAAACATCTTTTTGAGCAATTTTTGCAGCAGTTGCAGGATTTAAAGAGTCAAGTGAAATATTAATTCTTTTAAGTCCCGCATCTTTTAATTTTTGAGCTGCTTTTGGTAATAGAAATCCATTTGTAGTTAAAGCCAAATCGATATCATTTTTATAATCAAAAATCATTTTCACAAATACATCTAAACCTTCTCTTAATAGAGGTTCTCCACCTGTAATTCTAACTTTTTTTATACCCTCATCTATTGAAGCACTTATAAATTTAAATAAATCTTCATAAGAGAGTAAATTCTCTTTTGGTACCCATGAAAAAGGTTTTTCAGGCATACAATACTGGCATCTAAAATTACATCTTTCTGTTACAGATACTCTTAAATAATCGTGTTTTCTTCCAAATCCATCTATTAACATATTTTATTCCTATTTTTTATAGCTGTTAGAATAGTATAACCTAACTTAAAAAGGTAAAATTAATTTAACCTTTTCCAAGCATCTTCTAATGTATTTACTCTTGAAGCGAATACTAAATATAATGCGATATTAAATTTTGCTAGTTTTAAAATCTCTTCAGATGGATTTTTAACTATTTCTAAAGCTTCTTCTAAAGAGATATCTTCATAAGTTTTGTCATAAGTGATACCAAAATCATCTAATGAAAATGAAACTTCTGTAATTTCTCCATCTAATTCTTTCCAATACTTACCATTTCCGAAAACTTCGGGACTTCCCTCAGCTGCTTTTACTACTAAAACTTCTTTATAGTACTCTTTAAACATTGCTAAATATTTTTTTACATATGGTTTATGAAAAGCCGTTGTAACACCATATTCACTTAATCCTGGATTTAAAAGTTTTTCAACTGTATTAAATACAGTTCTTAATCCAAGCTCATGTCTAAGCGGTGTTAAGGCACTTAACTCTTTCAAGTATTCTACCCTATCAAAATAGTGTACATATTGACCTACGTCAAGGGAGTCAAAAATTTCTTTTGTTGTTAATCCATTTTTTGCAGGTTGAACTAAATCTCCTGATATTACAAGATTTAAAGGTGTAATATCTTTGTTTTTTTCATGAAAGTCTTTTAGTATTTCTTCATAAAGTGGAAATAAAAATGGATTATTAACTCTTCCATCAAAAGAATATCCAAGCTCTAATGAATTTTCTATTTTTGAGAATTTCATATATTTTTTCAAAGCTTTAACAGCGGCTGTTAATTCACCATCTGTTTCAAGTTTAGTTCTCCATCCAATTAAAAAAGCCCCAATTTGTGCTTGTGTAACTTTATTATCTAAAATAGATTCTATTGCATCTATTACTTCAAATTCTGCTAATTCTCTATTACCTTTAGGTCCTGTGCCCACTGCTTTTATATATTTTTTAAAGCTCATTAATTACCTTATTTCTATCGTTTAATTTATAATTTTACAAGCATAATATACAATTGCTTAAATAAAACAATTACCAAGGTAAGCCGTGTCTATTCAGCAAAGCATTAGAAAAATAAGTTTTTTTAATAATCTAAATGAGGAACAAGTTGATTTAGTTGCATCAATTTCAAGTGAATCAACATACTCAAGTAATTCAATTTTATATTATGAAAGTGATATAAATAACAATCTTTTATTTCTAGTTGAAGGTTTAATAAAAATATATAAAGTTGATAAATTTGATAATGAGATTTTCTTGTATCATATTTATAAAAACTCGATGATTAGTGAACTAACCTCTATAAAGCAAAATGATATCTATTGTTTTTCAAATGCAGAATTTATGGAAGATTCAACCATTTTATCAATTAATTTTGATAAATTTAAAGAACATTTTTTATCAAAAAATATTTTAACCATAGAGTTATTAGAAATTCTTTTAGAAAAAACTCATCAATTACAATGTATTGTTAATAGAGAATTAGTTTTTGATGCAACTGCAAAAGTCGCTTTTATGTTAAATCAGGATATTGATATGTTTAATAAATTAAAGAGACAAGAAGTATCCTTCATGCTTCATATTCAACCGGAAACCCTTTCTAGAGTTCTAAAAAGATTAACAAGAAACGGCATAATTCTAGTTGAAAATGGTGAGGTAATAATAATCAATAAAGATGCATTAAATTCAATTTTTAGAGGAGTTGGGGTATGAAAGAAAATACAATAAGCAACAAAATTAAATTAATAGGAATACTTTTTATTGTTCTAATGATTAGTATTATTATTTCAACTATTTATTTAAATGAAAAGAATAAAAAAGATTCTCTTCTTATAAATATAGCAGGAAAGCAAAGAATGTTAACTCAAAAAATTGCTAAAAACATATTTTATTTATATCATAATAATGAATCACAAAATGAACTTGATGAAGCTACTATTGAATTTATTTATAATCTTAACTCATTAAAAAATGGAAATATCTTAATAGGTGTATTTAGTGCACCAAATGATGAAATTGCTAAGCAAATATCTAAAGTTGAGATATTATGGAATAATTTTTATTCAAATATTAGTAAATTTAAAGACATCTCAATTAAAAGAGATTTATCAAATGAAGATCTTTTAAAAAGTATTGTTCATTCCATTTATAAAACAAATAATACTCTTCTAAATGAAGTTGATATTTTAGTATCAATGTATACAGTTTATAATGAAGAAAAAACAGACTATATAAGATCTATTCAATATTTATTTACTATTATTATTTTACTTTTAATCATATATAGTTTTTCTCAACTAAAAGCTATGGAAGCAAATGCGAAAAAATTCTTTGAATTTTCAAAAAAACTTACAGAAAAGCCAGATAATCAACCACTTGAACCTATTAAAATAGAAGCAGAAAAAGAAATAGAAGAAGCAACTGATACAATAAACTGCTTTATTAATAAAATAAATTCTGCTATGACCTATTCAGCAAATGCCATGGAACAATCAAAAAATGCTTCAATTAAACTTGAAGAGATAAATGATGAATTTAATGCAATCATTCATGAATTGAATAATTCTGCTGAAGTATCGAAACAACTTGATAGAAGTGAAGGAATAGCTATTCAAACACAAGAAGACTTAATTAAAACTACAAAAAAACTACAAGAATTAAAAAATGAACTTGATAAATTGCTTAATTCTTCTAAATCTAA